>DEHX01000183.1 GCA_002352145.1 Chitinophagaceae bacterium UBA2789 | reverse complement strand
AACAGGGCCAAAAACCGGCGAGTGGAAATGAAAATCACCCGGCTCTAATGAATTTATTAAGGGCATTCGGGCACAAAAATTTTTCTAAACTACTATTCAAATCAATTTATTTAAGTTATTATTAATCAATCATTAGCAATAATTAATAAAATATTTTGTTCGCGGAGGAACCACCAGTTTACGGAATTCTCTACATTTGAATGCAGTTGACTAACCCAACAGTTTCCGGCTTTACAGCCGGTACAAACTGCAAAAATGATAGTTTGGATTTAATGTGAAAATGAAAAAAAGTTCCCTTTATGTACACTTATGATCTGTTGGAGACTGGTTGTTTTTACCTCGTAAAAGAAAAAGAAGACTCCCCCATTACCCTGATAAGAGTGGCGGTAGAATCTGACCACTGCCTGTTTATTCAGCATTATGATGATCCTATGGAAACTGCCTGGAAACTTAAGAAAGATACCCTTTTTGATATCATAGAATGCCTGAGTGATGAAGCCATAAAAGCATGGGAAGCTCATTTTATGAACGGGCAGGATGCATTCTTCAGAGGTGAAGAAGAGGAATAAAAGCATTCACCACTCCTGTAATTATTATATCCCGCTGGCGTAAATAAGGTATTTTAGATACCTAATTTATTTGTATGAGTACCTTTCATCGCCTGCCAATTGTCCTCTTTTTATTTTTTTTCAATGCCGGAGTAATATCAGGCCAACCTTTGGCCAAAGAAAAAGAAGATGATCTGCCCAAAGATTATCTCACGGCAGATTTTCATGCCGGCCGCAGAGCCGCCCTTCGCAGCATTATGCCCGATAATTCGGTAATGGTTGTTTTCGCCTACCCTACCCGTACATATTCCAATGATGTGGAATATCTCTATCACCCCAACCCGGATATGTATTATTTCAGCGGGTACAGGGAGCCGCATTCTTTGCTGCTCATTTTTAAAGAGGAGCAAACAGATGCAGATGGAAACAAATACAAGGAAATATTATTTGTGCAAAAAAGAAATGCACAGGCTGAACAATGGACCGGCAGAAGACTGGGCACAGAAGGCGCCAAAGAAAAGCTGGGTATCAACATGGTTTTCAATGGCAATGATTTCAAAAAATTCAATATCAACTTTTCTTCATTCAATAAGATCATCTTTGATAAAATGCCAGTAGATATTCCTAATGGATGGGACAATGCAGATCTATATGATCTTATTCAGCAATTCAAAGAAAAAGCAGCCATGCCCGAAAAACTGGCTGATGATAAAAGATTTGATACCCGTTTATACCGTGACCTCACGGCTCAACTAAGAGAAATAAAAACCCCGGAAGAACTGTATCTATTGCGCAAAGCAGTAGAAATATCCTGCCAGGGACAGAATGAAGTGATGAAGGCGGTGAACCCTAATATGTCGGAACTGGAGATACAGGGTCTGCATGAATATGTGCATAAGAAATACGGTGCAGAAAGTGTCGGATACGGTTCAATTATCGGTGCCGGTGAGAATGGATGCATATTGCACTATATGGAAAATAGCAAGACCAAGGTAGGCACCAGCATGCTGCTGATGGATGTAGGTGCAGAATATCATGGCTATACCGCTGATGTGACCCGTACCATTCCAGTGGATGGAAAATTTTCGAATGAAGAAAGACAAATATACCAGTTGGTGTACGATGCCCAGGAAGCCGCTTTTAAGACTTTGAAGGATGGTTCCAAATGGGCAGATGCCAGCGCTGCAGCCCAACAGGTAATTGCAGAGGGCTTATTAAACCTGGGCATCATTAAGAATAAAAATGAAGTGAGTAAATATTACCCCCATGGACTGGGCCATCATATTGGTATGGATGTACATGACAGGGGCACTTATGATAAGTTGAAAAAAGATATGGTGATTACGATTGAACCGGGTATCTACATACCTGAAGGCAGTAATTGTGATAAAAAATGGTGGAGCATTGCGGTGCGGATTGAAGACGACCTGCTGATCACCGAAACCGGGTATGAACTACTCTCCCATTTTGCACCCCGCAAAATAGAAGACATCGAAAAGAAAATAGTCGAAAAAAGTGCTGTGGATGATTTCAAACTTCCACCATTGGAGTCCGGAAAGAAAAAAGGATTCTGATATTATTATCGGATACACGAAGAAGGCTGCCATCGGCAGCCTTCTTCGTGTATTAATACATCAAAATACCTGGTGTCTTCGCAATCGCTGAACAAATGATGGCGTTGGACTTGTACCAGGAGGATCAAATAATTCAATTCTTATGAGTCCAATACCTCTTGCATAGTAATATTTGGCATAACCAAACACTGAAGAAGCATCTACCCATGCTGGCCCTACCTGCAGTTGTATACGTTCAACCACTACTATTACATTCTGGTAGTTTACTGTACCAAGGGATGTAGTTTGCGGCACAGCCACATCTTTTTGTTCGATACTATCCTTAAAACGGAAAGTAAACGGCGTACCGCCTAAGGCATTGGTCCACCCGGTAGATGTCCAGGAATTGCCGGCTGCTACATTATCTTTCAGGAAAGTATATTCCACCCACTGCGGGTTATCTAACCCAATAGCACTAAGGTCAAAATATTCAAAATAATCACCGCCGCTTCTCCTGTAATAGCCGGATGAATCACCCGCCGGCGGAGCAGTGCCATCGTTCTCCATAAAAATATTGAATGTGCCAAATGCGGTTGCATTTGTTGCCGAGATTGCAAATCTGTATAGGGAATCCGTGGGGTCATTATCCCACTCATAACTCCAGTTGCTGTTGGTTGTTCTCGGGAAATAATCGTTCGGCAGTACGTTCACTGTAAACGTACAGGTACTTGTACCAAAGGTTACTGTAAATGTTTGAGTACCTGATGCTGTAGGTGTACCACTGGCCACCAGGTTAATATTCTGGTTAGGGCCAACACCAATTGTTCCGGTGCCGGAGAAAGTAATACCTGCCACCGTGTTGGTAGAAATATTATAAGCACCTGCGGTAGTAATACTTACTTGTATCTGCACATTATTTCCCGGGCCTGAAAGCGAAGAACCTACCACATATATCCCGCTGACAATTGAAGGCGTACAGGCACCGGGTCCACCCCCTAATGTTCCCTCACAAGGGCCAGTTACATTAACCGTAAAATTGCAGGAGGCAAAAGGATCTGCAAATGTTACCGTGTTTGCACCAGTAGTAGTAGGTGTTCCCGAACCCGTTAAGGTCACAGTTTGGTTACCTAATGTTATAAAAGCACCAGTACCCGTAAAAGTCATTCCACCACCTGTTGCACTAATGTTATATGTTCCGATAGCCGTTACATTTACCGTAACATCTACAGTATTGGCAGCTGTAAGGGCAACATCCTTAGTATAGGTTCCGTTCACCACCGCGGAAGCACAATTGGGCGGTGTTCCACCATTAACAAGGGTAAAGGTTGCTGGTCCACCGGCGCCTGCTGGTAACACTGTTACTTGTATATCGCAAACTGTACTGTCAAAAGTGATGACAAAATTGTTTACACCGGCAGCAAAGGGTGTTCCGTTTCCTCTCAGGGTTACTGTGTTTACACCGGGTGTGGTGAAAATGCCTGTAGCCCGGAAAAAATAACCGTTCACAGTATCAGAACTGATCACATAAGAACCTGTCTTCACAACATTTACTGAAACTGAAATCGTATTGGTATCTGCTGCCAGTGGCTTGGCCGCCACATAAACCCCGTTTACTGACTTGGGCAGACAATCACCGTTAATATCACTTTGCAGGCTGCCCTCTGCAGGTGTACTGTCACCCTCAAAGCTCAGCTCTTTCTGGCAACCAATAATAACAACCAGCCCGATAGCCAGCAAGTAAAGAAGTTGTTTTTTCATAAAAGGGGAATTACTGTTTAATCGCTAAAAATAAGATTATTTTTCTTACCAGTCAGATGCAGGGCATAAAAGAAACGAAGCCTAGCCTGCCCGGGTAATGAAAAACAAAACACTACATTTGAAACTTATTTGTACCAGAAAATTGATCTAATGAAAAACGTTTTGGTTATTGCTTTATTATTCACTTTCTCCGGATGTCAATCCCAGTCGGGTCCTAACAGCAAAGTCAATGCCGAAGAATTTGAAAAAGGCATATCCGCACCCAATGTGCAAATCCTGGATGTTCGTACCGCTGCTGAGTTCAGTTCCGGTCATATTAAAAATGCCCTGCAGGCAAATTGGGTGAACCCGCCTGAATTTACTGAAAGAGTAAAATACATTGACAAAGACAAACCGGTGTATGTGTACTGCCTTGTAGGAAGCCGCAGTACCGGAGCAGCTAACTGGCTCCGTGAAAATGGTTACAAAAAGGTAGTGGAATTGCAGGGTGGTATCAATGCATGGAAAAGGGCCAATAAACCTGTTGAAGGAGGCGGCAACCAACAACAAATGAGCATTGCCGATTACCAGGCCATGATACCGGCTGATAAAACAATATTGGTTGACTTTGGTGCTTCCTGGTGCCCGCCTTGTGTGAAAATGAACCCGGTACTCGACGACTTACAAAAAGATGCATCACTGCAATTTCAACTCATCAAGGTAGATGCCGGCATACACACTGATGTAATGAAAGCCCTGAACATCGAACCGATACCCGTTTTTGTCATCTATAAGAACGGAAAAGAAGTGTGGAGAAAACAGGGAATCGTCAGCAAAGAAGAATTCATCGCACAACTGAAATAGTTATGAAACGGAAAGCCTTTTTGCAAAATACCGCTGCTGTCATTGGCGGGTCAATGCTTCCCTCCTTTGCAAGGGCAGCGGAAGAAAAGAAAAAATGGATCCGGTTTGCACATCTTTCCGATATACATGTAAAACCAGGCCTGTTGCCGGAAGCCGGTATGGCCAGGGCCTTGCAGCATGTACAACAACTAAATCGTAAAGTGGATTTTATAGTCAATGGCGGTGATGCCATCATGGATGCGCTGGAAGCAGATAAATCAAAAACGCAAACACAGTGGGATCTTTTCAAAAGCATTCTACAAAAAGAAAACAGCCTGTCGGTGTATCATACCATCGGAAACCATGATGTGTGGGGCTGGTTCATCAAAAGCAATAAACCCGATAATGACCGGCTCTACGGTAAAGTGTGGGTGGTGGAAACGCTGGAAATGCCTAAACGCTTTTACAGCTTCACAAAAGCAAATTGGAAATTCATTGTGCTGGACAGTACGCAGCTCAACCCGGCCGGAGGTTATATAGGAAAATTAGATGAAGAGCAATTAATCTGGTTAAAAGAAGAATTGAAAAACACCGCAAGTACGCAGTTCATCTGTATCATTTCGCATATTCCCATCTTATCCATCTGTGCAGGATTGTTTTTTAATAAAACAGAGGCCAATGGCGACCTGATGATTAAACGCAACCTGATGCACAGCGATTTTCTTGTCCTGAAACCCATTTTCCGCCAATACCCGAATATCAAAGTGTGTATCAGCGGCCATATTCACCTGCAGGATGAAGTGGATTATCTTGGTATTAAATATTATTGTAACGGCGCTGTCTCCGGAAACTGGTGGAATGGCTCCTTCCAGGAATTTGCCCCCGCTTATGCCTTAATGGAACTGGGCCCCGAAGGACAAGTCAGTAGAACCATGACCCCCTATCAATAATCTTACAAGCGAAACATATGACCAGTAAAAATATACTTTGCTTTGTTTTAGTAACAGCAATGCAGTTGTACAAGGTATCTCTCTTTGCACAGGGAGCTGCTGTGGAAGTACTCACTTCCGGCACCAATACCAGCATTCGTGGTTTAAGTGTAGTCAATGATAATGTGATATGGGTAAGCGGCAGCAAGGGAACCGTAGGCCGTTCCTCCAATGGCGGCAAAACCTGGAAATGGATGATCGTAAAAGGATTTGAAAATAAAGAGTTCAGGGATATTGAAGCCTTTGATGCATCAACCGCTATCATTATGGCCGTAAGTGAACCTGCTTATATTTTAAAAACCATTGATGGAGGCGAAAGCTGGAAAATAGTTTATGAGAACAAAGACAAAGGCATGTTTCTCGATGCCATGGAATTCTGGAATGAAAAAGCCGGTATTGTGATCGGCGATCCCATCAATGGCCGTTTTTTCATCAGCCGCACCTTTGACGGTGGTAACAGCTGGCAGGATATTCCTTTTGACAAACGTCCTGTTGCCGACAGCGGTGAAGCCTGCTTTGCGGCCAGCGGTACCAATATCAGGGTGCTCGACAGGGATGAAGCCGTTTTTGTAAGCGGTGGTGTGAAGTCAAGATTATTTATCAGGGACAAAACCACCCCACTTCCCATCATACAGGGACAGGAAACAACAGGCGCAAATTCTATCGCTGTATGGGATAAATTAAAGATGAAAGGCGGCAAGCGGATGATCGTAGTAGGCGGTGATTTCAAAGCCGATTCATCCCGTTCGCAAAACTGCTGCTTTACGAATGATGGAGGACAAACCTGGGAAACACCCCATACTCCACCACATGGGTATCGCAGTTGTGTGGAATACTTTTCTAAAACGGATGTATTTGCCTGCGGTCTGAACGGGGTTGATTACTCCAACGATGGCGGCAAAAACTGGAAATGGATCAGTAAGGAAAGCTTTCATGTGGTAAGGGCTTCCAAACTCGGCGCTGCCATTTACTTCGCCGGCGAAAAAGGAAAGATAGGAAAGATCGTCTGGCGCTAATCGTTATAAATTATTCAGCAGGTCTTTTACCCATGGTCTCTTCTTGTAATCTGTATCAAAGAAGCGATAGGTAACGGTTGATTCTTTATCGATGATATACACGGCAGGCACGGGCAGGTATTTTCCGTTGGAACCATTATTCTTCTCAATATCAATATTAGCATTGCGGTAACGGATAATGGTATTCTCCGGAACTTCAAACTCTACATCATAGGCTTTCATGATCTTCAGTCCCTCATCATATAATACCGGGTATTCAGCTTTTGTTTTCTCTACTGTAGCAGCAATACTCTCCTGCTTTTCCGGTGAAACAGCTACTACGGTTGCACCTTTGTCTTTTATCAGCTGTAATGAATCCTGAATGCGGGACAATTCCCTGTTGCAGTAAGGGCACCATTGACCACGATAAAACACCAGCACCACTTTGCCTTTCTTCAGCAGGTCTTTTAATCGTACTTCATTACCGTTTTGATCTTTTGCTTTAAAGTCCGGCGCTTTGGATCCGATAAACAAGCCTTCCGGTGCTTCCTGTGCGGAAACGATGTGCAACATAAATACCGATAAAAAAGCGGCAATGATTTTCTTCATACACTTACTGATTATATTACAAAAATACTTGTTGTAACAGCAGATGTCTTATGTTGTCAACTGATTAACACAAGATTATTTTTTCCCTATTTTTGCCAGCCATTGTTGACGGTATTCCGTCCCATAAAAACCAAATACTTCTCATGCCCAATTCTCACAGTGATAAATACGTTACCAACCTCCTGCTCGGTTTCTCTTTTGTAACCGGAAGTATCTTCCTGCTGTTGTTTCCTATATTTGAAAAAGAACAGAAAGATGACTGGTATATCTGGGCCATCGTTGCATCCCTCATCCTTTGCATAGGGCTTTACTTCCTGGTAAGTGCCGCAGTACATAAAGTAAAATCGGATCTCATTAAAAGACAGCGAACAAGAGAACAACTGCAGCACCGGCATGAAAAAAGGGCTTAGATCCTTATACCGGTTGCTTGCTGAACATAAAATATACCGCCCCCATAAGTAAGACAAAGCTGACAATATAGCGCCACTGAAAAGGTTCCTTCATGATCCAAACAGCAAAAGCACAAAAAACTATTAAGGTGATAGCTTCCTGAATCATCTTTAACTGAAAGAGATTGAATCCGTCAACCTTGCCAATACGGTTGGCAGGCACCATCAGGCAATATTCAAACAGGGCAATTGCCCAACTTATCAATATCGCCTTCCACAAAGGCCATCCCTGGTGCTTTAAATGATAGTACCAGGCAAAAGTCATGAACACATTGGAAGCAAAGAGTAAAATGATTGTACGCATAAAACAGCTCAATTAAAAAAAAGTCCGGCATGACCGGACTCAATACTATTGACTATTAACTATAGACTAATTCTGATTCTGCTGCAAATTCCGGAAATCCACCGGCACCAGTTTACTAACACCCGGCTCCTGCATCGTCACCCCATAGATCACATCCACGGTACTCATCGTCATTTTATTGTGGGTAACGATGATGAACTGCGAGTTATCACTGAACTGGCGGATCATATTGGTGAACTTGCCCACATTGGCATCATCGAGCGGGGCATCTACCTCATCCAGAATACAGAATGGTGCTGGCTTGATCAGGTAAATGGCAAACAGCAAAGCGGTTGCGGTCAGTGTTCTTTCTCCACCACTCAGCTGTGTTAAAGAGGAGGGACGCTTACCTTTTGGCTTGGCCACTACATCAATACCTGTTTCTGCAATATTCTCCGGGTTTTCCAAAACCAGGTCGGCTTGATCATCTTCAGTAAAGAGTGTTTTAAATACTTTCTGGAAATTATCTCTCACCAAGTGGAAGGTATCTAAGAACTTCTGGTTAGCCTTTGCTTCTACTTCTTCAATGGTCTTCAACAAACTGTCTTTCGCATTCACCAGGTCGGTCTTTTGTTCAACGATGAAGTCATATCGCTTTTTCATCTCGGTGAATGCCTCAATCGCAGTCGGGTTTACTTCGCCCAGGTTCTCCAGTCTCTTCTTCATCCGGTCTGCCTTCTCCTGCAATTCTTCTACCGGCACCTCCCCTGTCCTGGCTTCGCCGAGGATGGATTCCAGGTCAATGCGGAACTCCACATTCATTCTTTCCTTCATGCCGGCCAGTTGCAGCTTCAGTTCATTCAGTTTATCCTTGATCGCTGCCAGCATATGTTCCACCTGTTCTTTATCCTTCACCTTGTGGCGTATCTCACTTTCTTTTTCACTCAGCTGGTTGCGGAAATTATAATAAGCCTGGTCTGCTTCGTTCAGTTTCAGTTCTTCTTCTTCCTTGCTTTTCATCAGTTGCACCAGGGCTTCTTCGATATCCTTCAATGATTGGGAGGACTGTTCAATGTTGCTGCTGGTTTCGGCCAGTTGCGCTGTATTATTTTCTATTTGCTGGCGCAGATCGTTCAGCTGGTTGGTTTTGAAATCCAGTTCCTGCTTCAGCGCTGCAATCTTACTTTGCTGCTTAGTCACCTGCAGGTTAAAGTCATTGTATTGCTGCGTGGCTTGGTTGTAAGCAGCCTCTGTTATCTTAAAAGCTTCATCTGCTTCGGCCAGCTTAGCTGCATTGGCCTGTAGCAGTTCATTGTATTCTCCCAACTGGTTCCTCACTCCTTCTACAGAGCTGAGGGCCTGCTGCACCTGCAGGTTCAGTTCTTCCAGCCGGTGCTGGCTGTTGGTTTGCAGGGAGTGCAGGTTTTCTAATTTATTATGCAGCGAGAATACCTCATTGGTCAGTTGCTGTATCTCTCTTTCTGTTTCTCTTACGGCATTTTCCCGAAGATCTTCGTTGAAGGCAATCACTTCATTATGCCTAGCCTGTATTTCTGAACGCAGGGCTTCTACTACGGTATCCTGTGCAGCGATCTCTTCTTCCAGTTTTTCCAGGTTCTTTACCCGGCCTATCTTCTTTCCTTCTATCAAACCGACACTGCCACCAGTAAGTGAGTATTTTCCTTTTACATACTTGCCGTGCTTCTCTATCACTACAAAACCATTGCTGTTTTGCAGCGCATCCTCATTGTCGGCAATAAAAACATTGCCCAGCAGGTGCTCTGCCAGTTTACTGTATTTCTCATCTACTTCCACCACACTTAACGCCGGTATTGCTCCTTCCAACTGATGAGCCGATACACCAGAAGCGCCGTCATTTACTTTGTCCAATAAAAAGAAGTTCGCTTTTCCTTTTTTATTCTCATCCAGCAGGTGTACGGCTTGTAAACCTTCCTGTAGGTTGTTTACTACATAATAGCTGAGGTAAGGTTCCAGCACATTCTCCAATGCTGTTCTGTATTCTTCTTTTACATACAATACATCTGAAAGTATTGGCGAGTTATGGCTCCAGTTGCTGTTGTTATGGAGAAACTTCACCGAATCAGGATAACCCTCCATCGAATCGATCATGCTTTTCAGCAGATCATGTTCATTCTTTTTGGCATCCAGCTTTCTTGTTTCTTCCGCCAGGTTATTGCGCAGGCTATCCAGTACAGATTGTGTCTGCAATATTTGTTCTTTAGTGTTTTCCTGGTGCTGCTGCAATTGTTCCAGGTCTACTTTTTTAATACTGAGTTCTTTTTCCTTCAGTATCCTTTCCTGGTCCAGGTGGTGACGCTGATCTTCCCTGTGCTTTCTCTCTTCTTCTATCTGGCCAATAATGCGCTGCAGGTTTTGTACAGAACTATCAGCCACGGCCACTTTCTTTTCTGCATCAAACTGGTTGCGCTGTATATGCTGGTATTCGCTGCGCAGTTCATCCAGGTGACGACGTTTTTCATCCAGCACAGTACGTTTGGCATCTGACTCCTGGCGCAATTGTTCTAACTGTTCGTTCAGTCCTGCCAGGGCCTTCTCTTCTTCCTCTACCTGCAGGTTGGTAAAACCAATGCTTTCATCAATACCCTTCAACTGGCCTTCTGCTTTTTGTAAAAAGCCGCTGAGGCTGCTTTCTTTTTCCTTCAGGTGTTCTAATCTCTGTGCGGAAAGATTCTTTTCATTTTCTTTTGTTCTTACCTGCTGCACCATTTCATTGAAAGCATGCTGCATGGCCTGCAGTAGTCTTTCCTTTTCTACAAAGGCCAGCTTTTCCTGCTCCACTGCTGCTTCATCCGTAGCTATTTCAGCTTCCAGTTTTACTTTCTTATCTGTTTCTATCTCCTGCTGTTCGTTCAGTTCTTTGTACGAAAGATTGAAACCTTCCAATGCCGCTTTGGCCAGTTCAATGCTTACTTCCCGGTATTCTTTCTTTATCTCGTGGTATTTCTCTGCCTTCTTTGCCTGACTCTCTAAAGCTTTTAATTGGTTATTGATCTCAAACAGCAGGTCTTCGATACGGGCCAGGTCCTGCTCTGTGGCTTCGAGTTTTTGCTTCGCTTCTTTCTTACGGGTTTTATAAATAGAAATTCCGGCAGCCTGCTCCAGCATACGGCGGCGGCTGTTGTCTTTATCCTTGATGAGATCGTCCACCATGTCGAGGGCGATGATGGCATAGCTGTCTGTACTTACACCGGTATCCATAAACAGGTTTTGGATATCCTTCAGGCGGCACTGCACATCATTCAGGCGGTATTCACTTTCGCCGCTTTTGTAGAATTTGCGGGTAATGGTCACGGTGCTGAACTCGGTAGGCAGCAGGTTCTTGGTGTTCTCAAATGTCAGGCTTACTTCGGCAAGGCCGGAAGCACTGCGGGTTTTAGAACCATTAAAGACAAGACTGTCCAGGTTCTCACTCCGCAGGTGGCTGATCTTTTGTTCACCGATCACCCAGCGGATGCTGTCCACTATGTTTGACTTTCCACAACCGTTGGGCCCTACGATGCCTGTTATATTGTCGTCGAAATTGACGATGGTTTTATCTGCAAAACTTTTGAATCCTTTGATTTCTAAGCTCTTTAATCTCACTGTTTTCAGTTTTAAGTCAGGCGGCGAATATAAGGCAAAGGTGAAGAAAATTGCCGTTGGCTGACAGGCAGTTATTCACAGCGTGGTGGGTAAATTGGGGAGAAATTACAGGGCAGGTTTTTGGTTGTGGCTGCTTGTTATGGTTAGTATTTTCTGCATCCGACCGGCAGGCGTCTTCCCACAGCCAATTCGATGAAATTAGCAAACAGGTCTTTGAAACAGGAACCGATGCTAAATCACAAAGAAATACCCAAAGCAAGGAATATTTCTTGTTACTCAATTTCTCACTCAAGAGGAATAAGCCGGACGATATCAAGTATTCAGTAAATGGTCTATAGGGATAGATTCCAGGTACGGCTTTAAATGCTTTGTACTGTAAATGGTCCTGTACTCCAGGATCTCTTTGGTCTGCTGGCAACAATACGTTTCAACATAAAAATAAGAGAGTTGGTAAAGGAACACCAGGTAACCAGGTAATTGCCGTTTTGCAACCGCAACACCCTGTTGTAAAACAAAAGCTCTTTTTTCTTCCTCGGACAACGCAATAAATTCAGATAGTTTCATAAATGCCGGTTTTAAACTGTTAGGTAAAAAATGCAATTACTAAAACTGTGGTTGGCAGAGACGCAGCCCTGACACTTACACCAATCAATGAACTTTAGAGGCTGAGGCAATAAACAAAAACGAGACCGAACAGAAAAACTGTCCGCTATAAATAACATGCAGGTTATAAAGTTAGGACAATTGTGGACGTATCAAATTATTTTATGCAGTAGTTAGTTCAATTTTTTTCATACAAATATAAAAGCAGTATTAAGCCCTGTTAGACTCTTAGGCTTACATCATAACAGTGGCTACAATTTTTTTTATTAAAACTCTCTATAGCCGGAAATAGCATTATAGCTTTTTCTTAATTCTCATACTCCCCGCCAAAAAATCCCGTATCGGCTAGGATGATGGCCGGGTCAGTGTAATTGAACAAAGTTTCCTTAAGGCTTTGCTTTAACTCCTGCCGGGTTTGGCGAAACGAAGATTTGAGCAGTGACAACTTGTAAGAATTAATCTTGAAAAATGCGAGGCGGGCAGTTTGCTCTGTAAAATCCTCATCTAAATGGAAACCCTCGGCAATATATGCCTGGTCGTTGTAGAATGGCTGTGTCATACGACGGATATTGGTTTTATATAGGTCCCGTCCTTTGCAGGATTACCGGGATGGATATTTTATTAAACGGAAAGCTAAGCGGAAAATTGCGGGCTGCGGCTGCCACTCCTCTGCTGCCGGAAGAAATTACTAACTTACCCTATCATTACCTGCTGTTTATGAGTACAATCAGCAACGAACTTTTTTATAACCGCCTGCCCGTAAACCAGCTCAGCCTCGGTGAACTGCTTACGGAGGAACACTTATTTTACCGCATACCGGCCAACTGGCATGTACTGCTTACGGATGTAAAGAAATCAACTGAGGCCGTAACACAGGGCCGGCATGAAACGGTGAACATGGTAGCCACGGCCAGTATAGTGGCAGTGCTGAATATCGCTTACAAGCAAAACATAAGCGTTCCTTTTTTCTTCGGGGGCGACGGCGCTACGTTTTTGGTTCCCCCTGTGATATTAGAACCGGCACTGAAAGCACTGCTGCAGCACCAGGAAAATACAAATGCCAATTTTGACCTGCAATTGCGGGTAGGCCATGTGGCCGTGGAGGATATTTACAAAATGGGCTGCCAGTTGCTGATCAGTAAACTAAAGACCAGCGACCTGTTTTCTATACCGGTGGTGCTTGGCAACGGGCTGGCACATGCCGAAAAGATCATCAAGGGCGATGATTACCTGCTCACGCCTCTTTCGGCTGATGAAGCATTACTGGACATGAGCGGCTTTGAATGCAGCTGGGACCGCATCAAACCTCCGGAACAGTATGATGAAGTGGTGAGCCTGCTGGTGCTGGCGAAGGATGCATCGCTACAAGCCTCCGTGTTTAAACAGGTGGCCGATACCATTGATGCCGTATACGGCGAACCGGAAAAAAGAAAACCTATCACCGAATCGCAACTGAAGCTGAAAAGAACGTTACAAAAGATCAGCCATGAAATGCGGGGAAAGTTTGGCCGCTTCAACCTGCTTTACCTAACCGGTACTTGGCTAAAACTGCTGTTGGGGCCTCTGTATTTTAAAACAAGGGCCGGCAAAAGCTACCTGAACCAACTGGTGCAGTTATCTGACACACTGGTAATAGATGGAAAGATCAGTACGGTGATATCGGGTACGGCAGCGCAAAGAACTGAACTGGAAAAAGAACTGGACAGGCTGGAAACCGAAGGGGCTATTCTGTACGGCCTGTATGTGAGCCGGGAATCGGTGCTTTCCTGCTATGTACGCAGCCGGAATGAGAAACATGTACACTTTGTAGACGGCGCTGATGGAGGCTATACCCGAGCCGCCATGGTGCTGAAACAAAAACTGGCAAAGCCATAATACGTTGAAAGCCAGTACCCAATTTTCATTTTCCCCAGCCCGTCAATAACTGCTGCAAAGCCGGCAGGTTACTTTCTTTACATTTGCGTATTAACGGGCAATTGCCGCCCCAGGAAATCTCCTGACGATTGACTTCCCCGTATGAAATAGTGAATAAAAATTGTTAACCTATAACAACGATTATGGTACAGAAGACTTATTACAAAACGAAGGACTATTGCAAAGTAAAATTCTCTTTTAAGGTAGAAAACGCCGAGACCATTGAAATACTTGGCCTGAACAGCGACTGGGAGAATTCAGTGATCATGAGCCGGAAGAAAGACGGCAGCTTCAGCGCTGATGTAAACCTGCCGAAAGACAGCACCCATGAGTTCAAATACCTGGTAGACCAAAAAGAATGGCTGAACGAGCCGGAAGCTGATAAAGAAGTACCGAATGTGTATGGCGGCAGCAACAGTGTGATTACCCTGTAATTCAGCTTAGATATATTATTAAGATCAGTGTTGGGAGTGGCTATGTTCTCCTTTGTCACCCTGAGCTTGTCGAAGGATGATTAATGAAAATCAAGGTTTCGTTTTTCTGTCTATGCTTCGACAGGCTCAGCATGACAGAAAAAACACTACATCTTATCAACTCTCTCCTGCAACCCGGCGGCATGCCTGGATGATAATGATTTCAATTCATCCACCATCCGCTGGGCATTGCTTTTTTCGCCCAGGCTTATATACACGAGGCAGGCATAGTAGCGGCCATTCTCATTCTTAGGGTTCAGACTGATGGCTTTAGTCAGATTAGCAAGAGCTTCTTTAAAATAACCGATCTTGTAATAACTGTAACCAATCTCTACAAAAGCAGCCACATAATCCTTTTCGTTCTGAATGGCCTTTTTCAGGTAGTCTATCGCTTCGGTATGTTTACCGGTAGCGTTAAGGCAATAGCCCATACCGTAATTTCCTTTGCGTTCGTTGGGATTCAGCGCTAAAGTCTTTTGATACCATACCATCGCTTCTGAAAAGTTCTTCTTATTGTCACGGTACACTTCACCAATACCGTTGTAAGGAATATGGCTGTTGGAATCTATTTCTATGGCGTTTTTGTAATACCCGATTGCAGCATCATCTTCCTTAAGCCGGGAACAAGCAAAGCCCAGTTCGAGATAAGTGTTGACGTAATCTTTTTTATACTCCAGAGATTTGAATAAGGCTGTCTTGGCATTATTAAAATCTTTGACACCATTAAAACAAAAACCCTTGCGGTACCAGTACAAATAATCAGTTATCGGATTTTTTGCAGCAGCTTCATACTTGGCAAAATGTTCCAACGCTGTTTTTGCATCATCTTTCAGGTAGGCCATATAGCCCAGTTGCTTCCATGCCAGCGAATATTCATTATTAATGGCTAGGCATCTTTTGTAGGATGCCATTGCCGAATCGTTCTGCGAAGTTTTTTCAAAAGCATAGCCTAGTTCAAAATGCACTTTGGCTACAGCGCTCCACTCCTGTCTGGCTTTTTGAAGTGAAGCAATGGCCCCGGTGTAATCTTTGGTTTCATTCTGGCACCAGCCCATTTCATAATAGGCTTCTGTGTAATCAGGTTTGAGCGCAACAGCCCTTTTAAACCGTTCAATAGCTTCTTTGGATTTGCCGTCTTTGCGCAATTGCACTCCTTCTTCGTAGAGTTCTTTTGCGGTCTGCGCAAAAGAGGAGGACGTAATGATCAGTAAAAAAGATACCAAAAGCACTCTATAGTTCATAATTCGATTTTTAGCGAAACTAAAAGCAGAAAGATAAAAGCCTATACCGTCTGCAGGGTATTAGACTACCTGATCTCCCATACCGTTGCAGACCTGGCAGGAAGTGTAACTTTATCATGCAAAGAAACCTGTTCACCTGTCATCACATTTACTGCCTGCCCGTGGCCTTTAAGTATTTCGCTGAAGCGGCCGGTTGATAGTTGCACTTCTTTTGTATTCTTATTCATGACCACCATCACTTTTTCCTGCTTGCTGTACCGGAAGTACACATAAATGCCGTTGGATGGTGCAAAGTGTAAAGTACTTCCATCGTGTATCACTTTTTTATCTTTTCTCCAGTTCAGTAGTTTTTTCAGGTATGCCTGTATGCGTTGCTGATCTGCTGATAAACCGACGCCGGTAAAAGCATTGGCCTTATCTCCTTGCCAGCCGCCGGGAAAATCAGTACGGATCAGTCCATGGTCACCGGGCTTGGCAGAGTTTTCCAATAAAGCCTCCGTACCATAATATACCTGCGGAATGCCGCGGATGGTTAAAATATACGTCATGGCCATTTGCAAAAGATCCACATCATTGTTCAGAAAAGTGAGGATGCGGTTCATATCATGATTGTCGCCGAACACCAGCAGGTCTTTGGGATTGGTATAAACAAAATCATTGGCGAGGGCTTCGTATAATTTTACAATGCCTTTGTCCCATTCTTCAGGTTCTGTCAGCGATTGCCATAAGGCCTGCTGCAAAGGAAAATCCATAGTACTTTTCATACAACCGTTGTAGCCGGTATTATTCGCTTTTCCTTTTTGCCAGTAAGCAGCAATAAGCGGATTGGTACTCCACTCCTCGCCTACAATACTGAACTGCGGGTATTCATTTACGATGCGGCAGGTCCACTGTTCCAGGAATTTCTTTTGTGAATACGGATAAGTATCCTGGCGGATGCCGCCGAGGCCCAGTGTTTCTGCCCACCAGATTGAATTCTGTATCAAAAATTCAGCAAGAAATGGATTTGACTGGTTGAGATCGGGCATTGTCTCCACAAACCAGCCTCTTACCATCAGTTCTTTGTCTGATTCTGCTGCATATATATCCTGGTTTACTGTTCTGCGATGGTTGGTGATGCGAAGTGAATCAGGATAGTTGATCCAGTTTTTAAAGGGCAGGTCTTTCATCCACCAGTATTGAGATCCGCTATGGTTAACCACCCCGTCAAAAACAAGTTTCAATCCTTTTTGCCGGCATTTATCAGCCAGTTCTTTGTACTCTTCCATGGTGCCAAAGCGAGGATCCACTTTGTAATAATCGGTAATGGCATAACCATGATAGGAAGATTGCTTCATGTCATTTTCCAGCAAAGGAGTAGGCCAGATAGCGGTGAACCCCATGCCAGCTATATAATCGAGACTGTTGATGATGCCCCTGATATCACCACCATGACGGCCATAATCATTCTTACGGTCTATAGTGGTTTCCCGCATAGTACTGACCACATCATTACTGGCATCGCCATTGGCAAAACGGTCGGGAGTAATGAGATAGATCACATCGGCTGCAGTGAAACCTTTCAACTGGCTGGCATTGGGTTTACGTTGCATTAATTCGTAATCATAAGTATAAACAGCTTTACCATTCCTTTTAAACTGAATAGGAAAACGGCCGGGCTTAGTATTCTTTGCAACAATAAGGTCAATGAACAGGTAATTTTTACTATCGGCTTTATGTATTTTCTTAATGGTTACACCGGGATAGTTTACAAAAGGAACTGTTTCTCCCACATCTGCTGCATGTACCATCAGTTGCAGTGAAGGATTTTTCATTCCCACCCACCAATGCATAGGTTCTACTCTTAAGGATTGTGCCGAGACAACTATTGCAGTAGAAATAAATAAAAGAACGAGAAAATATTTCACAAAAGAACGATGCAGCGCAGGTAAATTCATGTTTAATATTTAAACAGCTAAGATATTCAAAAGGGCTTATTATTCTTTCATAGAAAAGCCTTACTGTTTACAGTTTTTTAACTGACGCAGGTCATATTGATAATGTTTCTTATCAGTTCAGCTGCTGATTTTCATTCAATGTGATAAGAGTTACAAATACCCGCCCTGTTTCAAAAATAGCTTTACATGTTTTCTGCATCAGCAGGAATTAATCAAAACATACTTATATGAAAAAGCTATTATCAATTATTGTTTCGGGTTTAGTTCCCCTATTCATATTTGCACAAGCCGGTCATATCATGCAGGGCATTGGCGCCAATAATATGTCAATGGGCGGCGCAGCTACCGGTCAGCCTTTAGATATCAATGGTGCGCTGCACTGGAACCCTGCCGGTATTTCCGCTTTTGATTCAAAAATATTTTCTGCTAATGCAGGCCTGTTCTTTTCTGCCCCGGAGTTAACTTCTACTGTACCTACACCCGGCGGCCCCATGAGTGGTGTTACCAAAGATGACCGCGGTGTTTCTGTAATGCCTGCTCTTGCCATGGTGTGGGGTAAAAAGAACAGTAAAAGCACATTTGGCATTTCTGCCTTTGGCATCAGCGGCTTTGGGGTAACATTCCCGGAAAGCAACAGCAACCCTATCAATATGCCGCAAAGTATGGGTGGCTTTGGAAGAATAGAATCAGATTACCAGTTGCTGCAGGTAGGCCTTACCTATGCGTATAAACTTTCTGACAAGTTCTCTATTGGTGTTGCACCCACCTTTAATTACTCTTCACTTGAACTGTCTCCCAATCCACTAGCTTCACCTGATCCTGCAAAAGGTTACCCTATAAGCGACAAAGCCACTGCATTGGGTGTGGGCGGACAGGTTGGTTTGTTCTTCAATTCAGGAATGGGGTTCAAGTTTGGTATTTCTTACAAAACAGAACAATCATTTGGAGAATTTGAATTCGAAAACAAATATGTTGATGGTTCTGCAGCACCCAGCGTAACCTTCAAAATGAATTATCCTGCTATCTTCTCTGCTGGTATCGGCTATTCACAAAAAGATTTTGACCTGGCATTGGATTACCGGCTGGTCAACTACGCTAAGACAGAAGGTTTTGAAGCTAAAGGATGGACATCCACCGCATCAGTAAAAGGATTTGGCTGGGAAAATATTTCTGTATTATCTGCAGGTGTACAATATAAAGGAGTAAAAAAACTTCCTTTAAGAATTGGTTACACTTACAGCGCCAACCCGATCAATGAAGATCTGGCCATGTTCTCTGTTCCTGCTACTGCTGTTATCAAAAATGCATTCCAGCTGGGCTTGGGTTATGAATTCAGCAAGAGCTTTACACTGAATGCTGTTTACCACCATGGCAACAGCAGCGGCAATACTACAGGCCCGATGCTAAGCCCGATGATGGTGAATCATTCCAACCCTTATGGTGCTGTTCCTAACAGCAGCGTATCATATAACATGACCACAGATATGATCATGTTTGGAATTAATTATAGTTTCTGATTAAACCTCTCCTTAACAATAAAGGGCTGATGATTCATCAGCCCTTTTCTTTATTATCAATTGAACCTGTTAATCTTTTTTAGCCGGTTGCGGCAGCAGTTTGAAGTACGTTACTTTAAAGCGATTATTCACTACTTCGCCCTGTACATCAGCCTTGCGGATGGCTTCGCAAAAACCATCATGTGAATGAGGGTCACCATGATCATCTATAGAAGTGCCGTCAACAAAATAAGCTTTGCCATCCATACGAACTGCCAGGCTGCAGCCTTTGTCTTTTAATCCAAAGTTGCACTGCCCGCAGGAGGCATCAACTGTCATCACTTTCTTAGTAGAGTCGATCTTTCCGGTTTTTGACTGGGCATTTACTGCTGTACCGATCAGTGTAAGTAGTAAGAAAGAAAAAAACAATTTCATATACCTGGTTTATTAATGTTAATTGAAACAAAGATAACCGTCACTACCAATTTAATCACAGATTTTTCTTTTTCCTGATTTGTTGTTTGATCCATTTTTCTGCTTCCACCGCATGAAATACAATAGCAGATGCGCCGATGCAGATCAAAAGTTCATTTAATGACAACGGTTCTGTTTTAAAAATCTGGTTGGCAAAGGGCAGGTAAATTACGGCCAGTTGCAGCAACAATGTAAGCAAGACAGCTCCCAGCAGCATCGGGTTACTGAATAAACCCTGTTTATACAAAAACTGCCTGTCGCTGCGGATCGCCAGTACATGCCCCAGTTGCGAAATGGACAGCACCGTAAATACCATTGTTTGCCAGTGTGCATTTCCGTCCTGGATGGCCCATGCCTGCATACCCAGGGTAACACCCGCCATTAATAAACCTACCCAAAGTATATGGTAAGCGATCCCTTCTGCAAAAAGACTCTCATCGGTTTTCCTGGGCGGCCGCTGCATGATATCTTTTTCTGCTTTCTCCCCTGCCAACGCCAGTCCGGGCAGGCCGTCTGTAACTAGATTGATCCATAAAATGTGAATGGGGAGCAACGGTATGGGTAATCCTACCAGCGGAGCTAAAAAAAGAGTCCAAATTTCTGCCCCGTTGCAGGTCATGATGTATTTTACAAACTTGCGGATATTATCATAGATCCTTCTGCCTTCTTTCACTGCTTTTACAATAGTAGCAAAATTGTCATCGAGCAAAATCATATGTGCAGCTTCTTTACTCACATCGGTGCCGTTAATGCCCATGGCCACACCAATATTGGCTGATTTGAGTGAGGGGGCATCATTCACTCCGTCACCCGTCATGGAAACAAAATGCCCTTTTCGCTGCAATGATTTAATGATACCGAGTTTTTGCTCCGGTGATACCCTGGCATAGACCCTCACCTGTTCCACTTTGCTTTCAAACTCTTCTGCATCCATTTGCTTCATTTCCCTACCTGTAAGTACCAGTTCTTTACCGGTGAGGATACCTATCTGTTTTGCTATCGCTGCAGCAGTGGCCGGGTGGTCGCCTGTGATCATAACAGGGCGGATGCCGGCGGTCTTACATTCTGCAATAGCCTGCCTGGCTTCTTCCCTTGGCGGATCTATCATTCCTACCAGCCCAGCAAATAAAAGATCAGTCTCTACCACATCGTAACTAAACGGCTCCGGAAGTTTATCCACCCATTTGTACGCAAATGCGATGACCCGGATACCATTTGCTGCCCAGTTCTCAGCTTTTTCAAGCAATTGCTTTGCTTCATTTTTGTCAGTGAGTTTTTCTGCAATAGATTCGGCAGCACCTTTGGAAACAACGAGCAAACGATCTTTCTGCTGGTGAACAGTGGTCATACATTTCCTGTCAGAGTCAAAAGGCAGTTCTGCGACTCTTGGAAAATGTTCTTTTATATGCATCATCCATTCGTCCGGGTAATTGGCTGAAAAGTATTCCACCATGGCGATCTCAGTCGGATCACCCTGCCATCTTTTGTCATTTGTTTTTTTAACATCATGATTCAGGGCCAGCAGCCCATCCAGCATTTTGATGTTATCGTGTAAAAAGAAATTCTCTTTCGGCGAAAACCAGTCTGTAACCTCCATTTTATTCTGGGTAAGCGTACCGGTTTTATCGGAACAAATGAACGTAACAGAACCCAGCGTTTCCACTGCAGGCAGCTTCCTGACCAGTGCATTTTTCTTTACCAGTCTTTTTGCACCTCTTGCCAGTGCAATAGTAATTAATGCCGGCAGTGCTTCGGGAATAGCAGCCACTGCGAGTGAAATAGAGATCAGCAACATATTCAGAGGCTTCTCACCCCGTAATAATCCTACTGCAAACAACAGCACACAGATGAGCAGGATGATGTAGGAAAGCTTTTTACCAAAGTCGCTCATTCTTTTTTGTAAAGGCGTAACGGATTCTTCCTGTTGCAGCATGCGGGCAATCATACCAATTTCGGTTTGCATGCCGGTAGCAATGACTATTCCCTTTCCTCTTCCGTTGGTGATCAATGTGCTTTTAAAAGCCATGTTGATACGGTCGCCAACAGGCAGTTCAGGGTCATCCAGTTGCTGGGTGCTCTTTTCTACCGGAACGGATTCACCAGTCAATGCTGCTTCTTCTACCAGCAGGCTATGGCTTTCAACCAGACGGAGATCGGCCGGTACTACATTACCAGCTTCCAGGAGTACTATATCACCCGGTACCAGTTCTGCTGCATCTATAGTCTGAACATGGTTATTCCGGATAACTTTTGCCTGCAGTGCGGCAATCTTCTTGAGTGCATCCATAGCCTTTTCTGCTTTGTACTCCTGGACAAAACCCACCACTGCATTCAGCAGTACAATAACGACAATGATGATTGTGTCGGTTAGATCACCTACTATACCTGCAATGACAGCTGCTGCCAGCAGGATCAGGATCATGAAGTCGGTAAACTGGCCCAGGAAAAGCAACCAGGCCGGTTTTTTCTTTTTTTCTTCCAATACATTCAAGCCGTGTTCGGCTTGCTTCTGCAGTACTTTATCTTCTGTCAGCCCTTCAGTGTCAGAACCGGTAACCGTCAGAATTTCTTTAATGTCGAGACAATGCCATTTCATTTTTCAATTCATTAGTTAGTAATAGCAAATTAATTCAGCAACCCGACATTTAAACTAACCTTTCGGCTGATTAAAATCAACTGTACGGCAGCATAAACAGTTTTTGCATGGCATGTGTTAATTAGCTAATTTGTAAGCCGTTGTCTTTTTTTGAACCAATGCGCAACCAACACTACATTTACCAGCATTCTCTTTTACGATTTATCATTTTCGTCAGCTTATTTTTTCTCTATACTATTGCTAATGGCCAAAGAACAAAAGTGGACAGCCTTGCCCGTTTGCTTTCATCTGCCAAAGATGATACCAGCAGGGTAAAATACATGTGGCAACTGGCCAGGGACATCGGTACTTATAACCCCGACTCCGCTCTCCGGCTTTCTCAAAAGGCCTTATACCTGGCCCGAAAAATTGACTACAAGGAAGGCGAATCCCGCTCTTTGGGTATTTTGGCTAACACCTTTGTAAAAATCGGGAATTACCCAAGGGCACTGGAACTGAACCTTGAAAAACTTCAACTTGAAGAGAAGCGGAATAATCCCCGCAATATGGCCAGTGTATTGATGAACATTGGTGTGGTATATGTTTTACAGGAAGATTATCGTAATGCACTTAGCTATTATTCAAAAGCAGATTCTATCATTCAGCAAAACAAAGTAGAAGACCTGCGCTATTATGCTGCATTGAATATTGGCGATGCATACAACCGGCTGGATATTTCAGATTCCGCTTTCAGCTATTTCAGCCGTTCGCTGGAACTGGCAAAAGAGCTGGATGATATTGATCTGATAGGCACTTCCATGACTGGGCTCGGCCACAGCTACCTGAAAATGGGAAATAATGAGCAATCTTTATATAATTATAAAAAAGCGATTGGCTACCTGACCGAAGCCAACGACGATGAAATTCTATGCGAAGCCATGCTTGGGCTTGCCAATCTTTACGAGAAAACAAAAAAATATGACTCAGCCGCCTGGTATGCCGGCTATTCCTTAACCATTGCCAGGGCAGACGGTTTTTTATCGAAGGAACTGGAGGCTGCAGAATTTCTGACTGAACATTACCGTAAGGTCAACAGTATTGACAGTGCTTTCACCTATGTGAGTTATGTAAAAAATCTGAACGATTCCGTTAACAGCCGAAGTAAGATCAGGGAAATGCAGGTAATATCCAGTAATGAACAATTTCGCCAGCTGGAAATGGAAGAGAATAGGAGAATTGCACAGGCAGAAAGAATGCAGCAATTGCAGATGTTGCTTATTGCCATATTCATTCCCGGTTTTTTCCTGCTGACTCTTTTTCTCAGCCGGATCAATGTATCGGTAAAGCTTATACGATTGCTGGGTATTTTATCACTGCTTTTCCTGTTTGAATACCTTACCCTCTTATTACACCCTACTGTTGCAAGACTTACGCATCATACCCCTGTTTACGAGATCATCATTTTTGTAGGTATTGCTGCCATATTGATACCGCTGCATCACAAGCTGGAACACTGGTTCATTCATAAATTACTCCATCACCGGCATGGAAAACAACATCCTAAACCGGCAGTTGAACCAAAAAAAATCGTTCCGGCTGAAAATCCGGTTAAGCCGGAAAAGCCGAAACGATAACAACATTTTTCTGCAACAAAGCCTTAATCCGGAGTCTTTACCGGTTTTGTATCTGCTGAATCAGGCACTTTGGTTGTGTCAGACGGAGTAGGTGCAGGAGTTGGTGCCGGTGCGGTGGTAGTGTCTTTTGCCGGTTCATCTTTTTTCTCTTCATCTTTTTTGTTGTTACAGGCTGAAACAATTACTGTCAGCATCAATACCGACATCATGAACTGCAGTGCAGTTTTGGTGACTTTGGAGTACATAGTAGTTTTGATTTTAGTACATAAGTGTACGACAAGTATAGTAGAATTCCAAAAAAAGCTTTGGAGGATAGCAGAAAGCCTTGTTTAGTTATTCATTAAACCAGATCACAGAATTGCCGCTGTCATGTTCATTTTGTTCCCATAACTTATTATCCGGATCAATGATCCATTTACCGTCCACAATGAATTTGTAGAGGTGTTTCCCCTTGGATAAATATACTGAGAACACCCAGTCGTCATTTTCTTTTCGCATGGCCATGGAAGACGGGTTCCAGCTATTAAAATTACCGGCCAGGTAAACTGATTGGGCCCCGGCATAACCCTTTAACCGGAATGTATAATTAGGACTCAATACCAGTAAAGAGTTGGCTTCCTTATTATTTCCGTATGGCGGATTGGCCGGATCTGCAATCCATTTGCCATCCACGATAAATTTATATTCATAGTTCCCTTTACCCAATACATAAGGGAGTTCCCATCCCCTGTCGGTTTTCTTCATGTATAGCTCATCCTTTCTCCAGCCATTGAAAGAACCGGTTACTATCACTGTTTTGGCCTCCGAAAAACCTTCCAGCATAAACAGGTGAGGTGTCCCTATGGTGATCACGGCATTTGTTTCATGGTACTCGTTTGGATACTGAACAGGATTGGCCTGATCTGTCATCCATTTTCCATCCACTACAAACCGGTAGGTATGCGTTCCGTCTGCCAGGTATGCCGGAAGTTCCCAGCCATTTGCATTTTTGTTCATGTTCAGCTGATTCCCCTGCCAGCCATTAAAACTTCCTGCTACAAAAACTTTCTTAGCCTGTGTATAACCGGCAAGACTGAAAACGGTGTTTGTAAAGAAATACACTGAATTAGTATTGCCTGCATAGTCATTTTCTGTGTAACCATTATCAGGATCCGTTATCCATTTTCCATCCACGATAAACTTATACCAGTATTTGCCGGGTTTTAATGTTACACCTGCAATCCAGCCACTGTCAGTTTTTGTCATTGACAAGGCAGAAGGGTCCCAGTTGTTGAAACTGCCGGCCAGCATTACTCTATCTGCCTTCCTGTTATTCCGCAGGTAAAAAGTAACTAAGGAATCTTTTATAGTAAAGGATGGTTTGTTCCTGAACTTATTGTACCCGAATAAGACACTGTTACTAACAGAGGGAAACTGCAGATCCAAAGGCGGTTCCAGTCCCATAAAAGTGATCCGTTTTGCCGGATCGTTTATTCCATCGAAAGACTCCAGAGGTTTAGCAAGGGTAAAAGAAGTTGAATTATTTAATCCAACTACCCAGCCTGCCAGTTTAATAGAATCCGTATATCCTGATTCGATAAAGCGTTTTAATGCCAGGTGCCCCAGATCAAATTTCGCAATAAAAGCATCCAGTTCGGCAGGCGGTAATTTTTTACTCAGCCAGATGAACATATTACCATCTTTGACAGTGCAGATCTTAATATCATCCTGGGCTTTGCCTGCCAGAGAAATGATCAGCATAGCCATTACGACAAAAGGCCGGAGGAGATATCTGCTTATTTTATGGATGAAACTGCCAATCATTTCCAGATATACATTTTATTTGTTACAAAGTTAAACCCAATTTTTTTGAGCATCAGAAAGTCAAACCCAAGTATCCCATCCACACAACCGCCGTAAGAAAAACAGGTTCTTTCCAGGTTGGTGATCAGTACCGGCAGATTGGCCAGCGATCTATTGCCAATTTGCAACTGCTGCAGATCACCTTTCAATACTTCAATTTTACCGGCCCCTGCCCCGCTCAGCATGGTTCTCCCGGTTATCGATACATTTTCAAAGACTTTATCCGGCAACCGGCTGTCGAGCAAATTGGTTTCGGCACCGCTGTCAATGATGAGTTTTATTTTTTTGCCGGCCAATACAGACAGCAGCATGATCCTGTTATCGGTGATTGTGATCGGAACAACACTGTAAGCAGCTGTATCTGCCAGCAATTCGTTGCGGTAAGAGGACGGTACTTTTCTGCGAAAACGATGCAGGTAGATCAGGTTTTTTTCATAATCAATGATCATTTCAAAATTCCTGAGTAGTTCCATTCCGATAAGCCCCAATATCCTAACCCCTTTGCTGTTTTCAATATTACCGAGGTTTGCAAGGTCAGCATTCAGCCGGTAATAATGTGCAGGGCCCCATGAAAAGTCGGCAACTGTAGTTTGGCCTGCCATGAATGCATTTCCTGTAATGCCATTTCTCTCCCCTTCATTACTTTGAACAGGATAGTTCCTGAAGTAAGTAATATTCAACACCAGGTGGGGAGCACCTGTATCCAAAACAAAGTTGCCGGTAGTTGTATCAGCTGTTGCTTTGACCAGGATCAGGTTTCCGGCCCTGCTAAAGGGCAGGATAAAAGAAGAAGAATCTGCAGCAACTGTTAACGGAATATCAATTTTGACAGGAGAAATCCTGTTCTTATTGGCAGGAGTTGATTTTACCAGCAGCGGAAATAATAATAACCACAGTCCAAAAACGGATATTATGGAGAAACTTCTTGTATTGAAAATAGCTGCCAGCATCCGGGGTCAAGATATTGATAGTTACGATAGCTATTGGGACGCATTACATGAATGGCAGGTTACAATCAACTCTGCAATAATTTCAATATACTATTTGTTATCTTGCCCGCTATGCATCCTCATATCCTGAAATTGCTGAAATGTATAGAACTGGAAGAAAGAGAAGAAGCCAATCGCTATAAACTGGATCAGCAACATAGCCTGAAGCAACTCAGGAATGAAGGCCTTGCCCTGCACCCCATAATTGTAACCCGCAAGAGCTTCGGCTATGCCGATTACCCTGAAATAAGTTTTAAACTGCCATTTCCCCCTGAAGCCAGTTTATTCAGGGACGGGGCGGCTATTGAATGCTTTGTTGCCGGAGAAGAACCTGTGAAAGGTCTTTTGCTTAGCCTNNAAACTGGCACCAGATACCCGGACAAATAGTATCATGAAAAAAGTGGTGACTGAAATAGAAAATAATAAACCTTTATTCAGGCTGTTTGAACAACTTCATGACGGAAAAGAAACGGGTATCAATGAAAGATCAGAACAAANNAAAGTACTGGTTGCTGCACCCAGTAATACGGCTGTAGACAATATCTCAAAAGCACTGCTGAAAAAAGGAATAAAAATATTACGGGTGGGTAATACCAGTAAAGTAGACCCGGAAATTTTCCGCCACACTCCCGAAGGCAATCTGGCAAATGGAAATGCCCAGAAAGAAATAAAGCAACTGAAAATACGGGCTGAAGAATTTCGCCGTATGGCTTTGAAATACAAGCGGAGTTTTGGTAAGGCAGAAAGAGAGCAAAGAAACCTGTTGTTCAAAGAGGTGAAGAGTATCCGGGCGGAGATAAAAAAGATCCAGGCTTACAACGAAGAGAAATTATTGACAGAAGCCGAAGTTATTGCCGGTACACCTATTGGCCTATACGATGCGGATTTGAATAACCTGCACTTTCATTCCCTGTTTATTGATGAGGCTGGGCAATGTATAGAGCCGCTGGCCTGGTGCATTTTTCCCTTTGCCGAAAGAATTGTGCTGGCGGGTGATCACTGGCAACTGCCTCCTACGGTTTTAAGCAATGAAGCCGCCGTATTGGGCCTGAATAACTCCATACTGGAGGTGGCTATCCGGCATGTACCAGAAGTTTATTTATTGAACACACAATACAGGATGCGGAAAACAATTGCCGGATTCAGCAGCCAGTATTTTTATAATAGTCTTTTGCATACTGCCGAACATTTGCATGACACCGGCACTCATATCACTTTTATTGATACCGCCGGTACAGGATATCATGAAATGCATGGGCCGGACGGAATTAGTTTGCAAAATGAGGGAGAACTCAATATAACGAAGCAAGTACTTGAACAAAACAATTTCAATACTGCTTCCACTGCATTTATATCCCCCTATTCAGGGCAGGTGGCAGCTGCTAAAGAAATTTTACCTGCCGGGCTTCGCATCAGTACCATTGATAGCTTCCAGGGACAGGAGCAGGAAAACATAATTGTTTCTTTGGTCAGAAGTAATGATGAGGGCGATATTGGTTTCTTAAAAGATTATCGCCGCATGAATGTTGCAATCACAAGGGCCAAAGAACAACTCATCGTTATTGGAGACTGTGCAACGATAGGTGCCGACAGGTTCTACAGTGAGTTCCTTACCTATGTAGAAAATAACGGCACTTACCAAACTGCATGGGAGTATGAGATCTAAAGATCATCTTTATGAACATAGTTATTGCTTGTTTGTCACCGGGATGTCAAATGAGATACCCGTGTTTCTTTTAGTTTACCAACGAAATAATACAAAAGAAAACTTGTGAACAATTCTTCGTTTACTGACAGCCGTCATAACATTCGGGTGTTGATCCGTTGTAAATTGAAAAGGAATCATTTTAGTAACCACTCAAGTAATCAACATGAAAAAAATAATCGTATTGCTGGGTGTGGTTGCATTTATTACAACTACCCTTTCATTCCGCATTTTGATAAACGAAGATCCCTGGAAAGTTCCCGAGAAGTATGAAAAATTAAAGAACCCGGTACCTGCCGATGAAGCTTCAATTGCTTCTGGTAAAGAATTGTATAACTATTTCTGCCTGTCCTGTCACGGAACTGATGGAAAAGGTTCTGGCAAAAGGGCATTGAAACTTGATCAATCTCCCACAGATTTTACAACAGAAGCTTTTCAAAAGCAGTCTGATGGTGCATTACTGTTCAAGATTTATTCTGGTCATAAAGAAATGCCAGCATTTAAGAAAAGAATGCCGGGCAACCAGGATGCGATGGATGGCAGCTTTGGTAAAACAAGGATACCCGGTGATATAGTAAACTATGTCAGGACATTTGGTAAAAAAACAGCACATACTTTGCATCCTTGATCGAAACTGTCTACCATTTTGACATTCCGTAACAAGAAAACAGTTTAGAAATAAGGTGCTTGCTCAGCGTAAATAATCTTTATTTGCTGAAATTAGCGCCTTATTTATACCAGAGATAACACCCCATATGAATGATTTCAATTTAGTTAAACTTCCCTCAAGGCATCAAGAAAACAGTGCATTAAATTTTGATTATATAGCAATCACCACATTACCTTTCTTATGTCCTTTTTCAACGTAAGCATGAGCTTCCGCAATTTGTTCCAGGGAATATATGCTATCAACTACCGGTTTAAATTTATCTGTTTCAATAAGTTCCTTGAGAAAAACAATATCTTCAGATGTATGCCTGATTAAACCTGTCAATACCCTTTTTTTACTAGTCGACGAAAACCATATTCCCTGAAGCATTTTCCACATTCCGGCAGCGCTTAGCACCAACAGACCTTCCCTGCTAAGTGATTTTAATGTGCGGGTTACAGATACTGCATTGACGGTATCAAAAATCAAATCATAAACTTCCCCGTTTTGGGAAAAATCCTCCTTTGTATAATCAATTACCTTATTTGCACCGATTGATTTTACCAACGCAATATTGGCAGTGCTGCAAACTCCTGTAACATCTGCTCCGAATGACCTGGCCAATTGAACAGCAGCACTTCCTACCGCCCCGGAAGCACCAACCACAAGAACTTTTTGCCCGGGTTTTATTATTGCCTTTTTTATAAAATGTAATGCCGTGACAGCGCCAAAAGGAATAGCAGCTGCTTCGTTATGTGAAATATTTTCAGGTTTTATGGCAAGAGAACCCGTTTCAGGAACAGCAATATATTCTGCATAAGCGCCAAAATGCATATCCGTATGGCCAAAGACCTGGTCTCCGATACTGAATCGTTTAACTTGTTCACCTACATTTTCCACTTCCCCTGAAAAAACACTCCCAAGGATATTAATTTTAGGTTTAGTCAATCCAAAAACAAATCTTATTGCGAAAGGATCAGCTTTTCGTAACCGGCAATCACCTGAATTTACTGCGGTAGCCCTAATCTTAATTAATATCTCATTTTTTTGAAGAACTGGCTTTTCTGCTTCTTTAACATAAAGTACCTCCGGCGGGCCATATTTACTATAACATGCTGCTTTCATTTTTATTCTCTTTATGTGAATACTTACTCCCTGCCTTTAAATAAAAAATTAGTTTAACTACCCGAACCATCAGCAGGTTTTCTTTTGCCGCTTTTATTGGCCTTTAAGATCCTTTGCAATTGCCTGGCGGTTTTAAACCCGCATTTCGATGCGATATATTCAATAGTAAAATCAGGATTATTAAGCATTGTTTTTGCCAGCTCCAGCCGCAACTGTGTCAGGTATTCCAGGATGGTTGTTCCGGTCTTTTCCTTAAAAATCCTGCTCAGGTTTCTGGGACTCATAGAAACCAACGAAGCCAAATCTTCAATTGAGTTTTCATCCGACAGGTGTTCGATCATGTGATCCTGAACGATGTGTATAGCCGGATTGATATGATTCCTGTAATCAAGATAAATACTTTGTTGTGTATGTCTTTCACTTCTTCGGTGATATACTACCAGGCCCCGGGCCACCTTATGCGTAAACAGCGGGCCCTTTAACTCTTCGAGTATAGCAAGTGCAAGATCAATTCCGGCACTGATTCCCGCACTGGTGTACACATTGTTGCTTTTTTTAAAAAGTATATCTGTAATTACTTTAGCCGTTGGGAACTCCTGCTGCATTTCCTCTATTCTTCTCCAATGGGTAGTGCATTCTGTATCTTTTAATAAACCCGCATGGCCCAGTGCAAATGCCCCATTGCATATCGAGCAAACAAAAACTTTTTTTTCTGAACAATCTTTGAGCCATTTAAAGAAACTCTTCTCCGTTTTAAAAGCCATACTGCTTACATATTCGTTATGCATACCGGGCATAAATACAAAGTCCCCTTCCCGCAAATCGGCTTCCATGTAATTTTTAATATTATTAAAGGGTAGTCCCGATGTACTTATGATCTCTTCTTTGTACGAATAAAATTCAAGTGATAATTCATAGCCATAAAATTTGGCTTCTGTAAATACCTGGAGCGGTCCTGCCAGGTCTAAAAGTTCAACTGTTGGCGGGATGATAAAGGCAAATTTTTTCATTTTAAATATTTAAGTTCGAATTAGCTGCTTTCAACACTAACCCATTAAAATGCATTAAACAAAGTGTATTCAAGGCGTACGAAGAAACCATTCGGGGCAGTTCTTAAAAGCGTTGAACTTAATTCCTTTCTATAACCTATATCCAGCCGGCCCTGGCTGTTAAAGATAAACTGGACCGATGGGGCAATATCTATATAATATTTTCCGGATCCCGTATTCACCTGGGTCATGAACTCCGCCATCAGGTTCAGATTTGTTTGCCTGTAATCTTTATACTGACGTGGCAACATCAATTTACCGATAGAAAATGTATAATTGATGGCATTACTTTTATCCAAACCATATACGAACTTATTGTTATTCCCGTTATCTGTCGCATTTAAATAAGAAAAAGAAGATGACAGGGCCAATTTTCGCAGCAAGCCGGTAGCAACAATTCCTGCTTCCACTCCCGTATTATGGCCATTCATATTAATTTCTTCCTGGTGAATATCACTGTTATTATAACCAGCCCTGCCAAATAATGCCATACGAAAGTGCTTTTGTACCGCATCATTACTCAAAAACCTGTACTTCGCATAAACACTGCCTCCTTCAAAGCGGAACTTTTCGCTACGGTTGCTGAAGAACAGGTTTCCACTCAGCATCAGTTTTTTGGAAATTCCCAACATAATTTCCGGGATCATGTGATAGTTGACTTTTGTTGAGGATAAATCATCCATCATCGTATTATCCAGCCTGAATGTAATACTACGGGCTGCTTTATTACTTGCCGGTTCCGTTACGGAAAACAATTCCTGTGACCAGCCAGATACAGATAAGAGTAATAGACTAATAGTTAGAAAGCGATTCATGATAATGTAATTAGGCGGTTAAAAATGTTTATTACAGGGATACATGGTAGGTTCCGGGCCCGGATAAAGAAGGAGATATAGCATTGTTTTTATACTCCTTTGAGCTAACAAAACCTTTGTCCAGTACCTTGACTCTTATCTCACCGTTTAGTAACCTCGGATTACTATTGACAAATAATAATGTAGTAGCACCCGCCTTTACAGGTTGTCCGCTGCTGATTTGCAGATTGTTAAAATTAATCGTAGCAAAAAAAGCAGAAACGAAAAACCCGGCATCCTCTACTTTTCTTCTCATCCTGTCAAAGTCAATATTGTCAGGTAATTTGAAGGATACTTCAAAACTGTAATCTTTAAAGTTTGCCGTTACTTTATCAACAAAATCCAGTGATTTCAGAGCTTTGTTGATAGCATTACTGCACATGCTGCAGGTAAGACCGCTTGCCTGGAAATATACTTTTGTAATTTGTGCATGGGTTGTCATTGTTATTAGAATGACAGCGAGTAAAAGAAAATTTTTCATTGTATTATGTTTATTGTTTTGATACTGTAAAAGTAGACTGACTATTATCCTTCAGAAAGACGTTGAGATGTCAAAAACGGACTGTTTCCATTATTACCGGAAAGCCACTGACAAATATTACACAAGTTTATTGTACAATTATTGAATTATCGGGCTGAACACAGCGGTTATAGAAATCAAAAAAATGCAGCACAATTACTTTTTTATTCTAATGTTTAAAGGCAATTTGTAAATTAAAAAGGCCACCCTTCACAGGGCAGCCTCTAAATGAAATAAAACTGATTATCTACATCCTTTACATGTACAATTGCTGCCGCAATTACAGTTGGTGCAGGCACAATCAGGGTTACCACATTTTTGTCCGTCTTTTTGAGTACTGTTACTCAATTTGATTTCTGGTTTCATACTTTTTGTTTTTTTGTTTTTTAAATATCCCGTTAAGACCGGGTTTGTTAAACCAAAAGTAGAACCGTAAGGAGGAGTTGTTGTTACATTAATTTGGGTAAAGCTTACAGAATTTTGGGATTATATTTTATCAAGAAGCTTTCGCCTGACGGATCCGACTTTTTTGAAATGAGAAGGAGTAAGTCCCGTAACTTGTTTAAACTGGCTGGAAAGATGTGCCACACTACTATAGTCCATTTCAACGGAAATATCCAGCAATGTCATTTCATTATACACCAGCAATTCTTTTACTTTTTCGATCCTTTGTTCAATAAAATAATTTTCAATGGTCCGGCCTTCAATAGATGAGAAAAGGCTGCTGAGGTAAGTATATTCATGGTATAATTTTCCTGATAAATAGACGGAGAGTTTCATTTTCTTTTCTACGTCATTCACCTCGTTCCGGCCTTTCTCTATTACCAGCTGTTTAATTTTTTCAATGATACCTCCTTTTTTATTGTCAATCAGTTCAAGACCAATTTGGGCCAGACCGGAGTTTAAAGATGTATCTTGTTCAGCAGTAATTGTATCGGCCAGGTGAACTTCTCCTATAATAACTTTTTGAAATTTAATTGCCAGTTTAGTCAGCATATTTTCGACCGCCATCACACAACGCTGACAAACCATGTTCTTGACCAACAGTATGCTCTCTGCCATAATATAAATTTCTCAATGTAGATTAATTAAGCCCGCCGGTTGCAACATAAGCATCCGGGTTGTTATTAAAAATATCCAGACATGTATGGGAACAAAAATAAGAGTGCTTCATTTGCGGGTGCTGTATCCCTGCTGAATATTCCTGTATCAGCATTCTGCAAACGGGATCAATAAAAACAGTTTGATCATATACATTTAATACTTCAGCTATTTCCATTTCTTCGCTCACATTTTTGAACCTGTACTTTTGTTTTGAATGAAACTTAGTTGTCGTATTGTCAGCAAGAGCATTAATAAAATCGCCGGAACACCAAAAAGTACCGGGACTTGCCTTTGCAGCTATTCTTGCTGTAATGTTAATAGCAGACCCAAAATAGCTGTTATTTCTAATCAATACCTGCCCATAATGAAGGCCACCATGAACCTGCAAAAAATACTCTTGCCTGGTTGTATTTTTCATTATCATATCAGCTGTTGCAAGCAGTAAGTCGGGAGATGAAGAAACTATCATTACCTCATCTCCTGTACGTTCTTTAAGCTGGCTATCGCCCACAAGACATTTTTCTACAATTTCTACATATTTATCTACCAGGTCCGCTGCGGATGAGGCACCATGTATTTCTGTAAGGGCGGTATATCCTGACAGATCGGCCATTAATATTGCAATTTTCTGCTCCATATACGAACTATTAATTATGAGGTATTCCTGTTTATTAGTGGATAATAAATTCAACTTTTTTTTGCTTCGTTATTTCGTCACTTTTTATCAAAGCTTTCGGTCATCTTTTGGCTTTTGAAAATCACTAAAAAGTAAATCCCGTCTATAATGTCAATAACAAAACAATATAATGGCCAGTATCCGGGCACATTAGTTGTTACAATAAAAGAATTATGATGAAGTATATCCCAAATTCCATGCAGCATAATCCCATATGCCAATAATGAATTATTTTTTGTGTATCCGATAATAGCAAGGATATAAAGCAGTAAGGCAAATCCGCATTCAAGGACGATAATACTAACCTGGTTTTCTTTGAGTGAGAACCCTACATAAATAAAAGCTATTGCCACCAATATTGTTGCAGCAAATAACTTTTGGGTCAGATACTGTGGTTTAAACCTCGAAATAAAGATTATTATAACTGCGGTAATAATTCCGAATATTGTTTCTGTCATGCTGGTTTTATTTAAAGGTGAAGTATAAGCCGGGTCAGTATCGTATTCTGAGCACAAAGATGGCTCCGGAGCAAGAAATACTAAAGACAAGAAACTGTCAGAAACGGACAAACTTGATCACATAATGCATTTCTAACCAATGCGGGTTATGGATGAAAATGATTCGAAAAGATGAAGTACAATTATTCAATACTTCAGGGCAATGAGTCTTTTACACTGACCCAGGTTTGTTTCAAACCTACCGTTTTTACCAGTGCATTAAACACTTTCGCATTATCCGGGTGAAGGCGGATGCATCCATGCGATGCCCTGTTTCCCAGTTTGGAAAAATTGCCGGGAGTAGTGCCATGAATGGCATATCCATTACTTATAAATACTGCGTAAGGCATATTTCCCAATCCCATGTAGTTTCCTCCAGGAAATTTCTTGGAGGTATATTTTGTAAGTACAGGTCCTTCCGGGTGCCGGCTCATTTCGGGTGTTTCATATTTCTTTCCTTTGCCAGTAGATACTTTAAAAGTATCCTTTAATTCCCCCATAATGTACAGGTAAAGCACCTGTTTTGATTTGTCAATCTCGGCATAGACCATACATTCTTTATCCCGGCAATATACCTTGTCAGCAGAATCTCTTGCCAGCAGAAATGAATCAACCATCTTTATGTTTTCCTGAATAATCTTTTTTTCTTCTTCGGAATAGCCGGGTCCTTGCTTCAGTCCCCGTTTCATTGTATCAAGTCTTGCCAGCAGGGCTGCCTGCCTTTTCCACATAGTGTCGATTCTTTCAAGTAATAAAATGACAGAATCTTTGCCGGGTGTAAAGGAAGGGGCGTCGAATATATTGGTGGCATCAGGAACAGTATCCTTATTGTTTTTTAATACGGAATCTTTAAACTCTTCATATTTAAATTGAGCCGGTGCCGGAGTCGTTTCACTATTTGTACAAGACACGGAAATTACTACCATGATCCACTGTAGAAGTACGGTTGCTATTCTGAATGCTAACATTTTACACCTCCGTTATCAAAATTAGCAGCAGTAATTTGTAAGAACAATGATATTAGTTGGCTGATACTATACACTCACCTGACCAAAAGCTGCCCCTTACATGCCGAAAATCATCCTGCCTGAATAAGACAACTTCTATTTTGTGCCACCAACCCAACAACTATGTCCTTCTTTTCAAGGGAAAAAACGATTGCACCTGCCGGCTATAACCGCTGGAAGGTTCCTATTGCCGCCTTATCCATCCATTTGTGTATAGGGCAGATTTATGCATTTAGTGTCTTTAATCAACCGCTGACAAAAGTTATAGGTATCAAAGAATCTGCTCCTGAAGATTGGGAGCTGACTACGCTGGGCTGGATATTCAGTATTGCGCTCTTTTTCCTGGGAGCTTCAGCCGCCACTTTTGGCAAGTGGATGGAAAGGGTCGGCCCCAGGATGGCCATGTTTGCCTCAGCCATTTGTTTTTCCAGCGGATTCCTGATTTCTTCATTGGGTGTACAATTACACCAGATTTGGTTATTATACCTTGGGTCAGGTGTTATTGGAGGTATCGGACTTGGGCTAGGTTATATTTCTCCTGTATCCACACTTATAAAATGGTTTCCTGACAGGCCGGGCATGGCAACGGGTATGGCCATTATGGGGTTTGGCGGCGGTGGTATGATCGCTTCTCCCCTTTCCGTTTACCTGATGAAACAATTCAGGAGCGAAACTTCAACAGGTGTGGCACAAACCTTCCTTGTAATGGGTATTATTTATTTTTTAGTAATGATGATTGGTGCCATCATCGTAAGGGTACCACCGGAAAACTGGAAGCCTAAAAATTTTGATCCTGCAAAGCAGAAGGTAAAGAAATTGGTGACCCATGCACATGTATTAGCTGATAATGCCATTAAAACGCCGCAATTTTATTTCTTGTTTTTTGTTCTGATGCTGAATGTAACCGCCGGCATTGGTGTGCTGGGCCAGGCATCCGTAATGATACAGGAACTATTTTCTGTTGAATCGGTAGGTCCCGCAAAAGCTATTGATGCTTCAGAAGCAGCAAAGTTTGTAATGCTGCTTAGTTTGTTCAATATGCTTGGCCGTTTCTTCTGGTCGTCGCTTTCCGATACGATTGGCAGAAAAAACACTTATATCATCTTCTTCTCACTGGGTATAATCCTTTATTCTGCCATTCCATCTATTGGCTCTTCGGGTTCTGTAGTATTGTTTATCGCTGCATTCGCCATTATAATGAGTATGTACGGTGGCGGCTTTGCTACAGTTCCGGCTTACCTGAGAGATTTGTTCGGCACCAGACAGGTTGGCGCTATTCACGGCAGGTTATTATTGGCCTGGAGCATGGCTGCCATACTGGGTCCCGTTCTTATTAATTACATGCGGCAATACCAGATTGAAGTGAATAAACTACCTAAAGCACAGGTTTACTCTATGACCATGTATGTTATGGCAGGATTACTGGCAATTGGGCTCATATGCAATTTATCTATCAGGTCTGTACACCATAAACATCATCATAAAGAGGATAAAAACTGACAATGTCACGATTTATGTTTGTACTATAAATAAACCTGCAGTTGCAGCAAAAATTCTCCTTTTGTTCCATCCTTAAGCCTTTGACCGTTGCGTAAATAATAGATAGGCCGGGTACTGTATTGTGCAGTGATCTTGGCATTGTGTCCGTCAATAAAAAAATTGCTGCCTGCGTCAAAATAGCTGCCGCCCTCATCCAAAAAGTCAAATTTCTTATAAGTATAAGCAGCAAAAGGCTGAACCCGCATTTTATTAGTCTTCCCTTTGGGCAATAAAAAACCGGCCTGGGTATAGAAAATATTTCCTGTTCCAACGAACATCCGGGCATCACCAAAACCGTTAATAGTGCGGTCAGCTACAGGCATAGCAGGATCAAAACCGGTAGACGTATTCATGATACCAAGGGTTCGCCAATAATTAGGGCCGAAATTGTAATTATAAAAAACACTATAGGCTGTAACTGCCATATTTTTTGATTTGTTCCCAACTGGCAGATCGGCAAAAGCATCGACACCCAGTAAAGTAATGTCGTGTTTTTGAATGTTTGCTGAGGCATCCACACTTTTGGTAGCATCACTGTTGTGATAAAAACCTGCACCAATATTGAAAACCTTTTTTGTTCCTGCATAAGTACCTACCCGAAAGGGTAATACATTGGCTTCCTGCTCCAAAAACTGGTAATCAAAATATCCCTGCAAAGAAGCTTTAGCGTCTCCGTTGTTATCAGTAGCTACTCTTCCTTTCCAGGTATCATAGGCCGGTGTGTTGTTTGTTGCAAACGGTTTGTTGATTGCGGCTGAATAATTGAGCTTTCCCAACTTACCTTTTGCATAAAAACCAAACTGCCGCATAAACTGGTCACTGACTTCGATAAGCGGCCAGTTAAAAATAGGCGCATCTATGGTAAGGAAATTAAGGGTGCTGGCACTCGTCATACGGCTGATACCAAGCCAGTAATGCAAACCTCCGCCAACGTAAAGATTATACTTATTGCTTTTACCGGTCTTTGCATTTTTTGCAGGTATTACAGCGTACTCATTCCAAACATCATGAAAAAAAAGTTGCGGCTTCTTACCTGCACCTGATGGTCCTGTACCTGAAGAACTGAATCCACCTCCTGTGGCAAAGGTTTGATTATTGATACCTACATGCGCCAATATAAGATAGCGGGGTGAAATCTGTGCATAGGTAATAACTCTCAGCCGTCTTGCACCGATGTCCCATGTTTTGTTTTTTACTTCCCCATTAATAAGTGAACCGGGATTATTTTGCTGACTGCGAAACCAGATCTGTCCCCAGTTAATAAAACGGATATAGCGGGTACCTTCCTGGTTAAGGTTGATCTTAATACCACTGCCATATTCTGGCGAACCTTGTGAAAACGAGGCGAAAGAAGCAGAGACAAATACTAGAATTAAGGCTGTATAATACCGGAGAGTGTTCGATAAAAATGCTTTACCACCAGCTTTGTTAGGCATAATTCTGTGTGTTTAAATAAAAATAGAAAAAGCGGCATAGCTGCCGGCTGATTTTTTGCAGATACCGGTATGATTTTCTTTAGTACATGAAAATGTCCATTTTTTACCACTAAGCAGTAGCGCTGCGGGTCGAATTTTACAGCACAAACTCCAACAATATGCAACGTAAAGACTTTTTACTTACTTCCTTGCTGGCAGCGCCGGCATTAGCCTTTTCCAACAATATCAGCAACAGAGAGAAAAAGCTTTCCAATACAGAACCGTTTATTGTAGATGCGGGAAAATCCCGTTTCGGTGAAGTTGTAAAATTTTTGGGGGTACACCCAAATGACCTGAAAATATCCTCAAAGGATACAGATGGCCAATTGTCTATGTTCGAGTATACAGGACTTGGCAAAACAGGTCCCATGCTGCATGTTCACCTGTACCAGGATGAAATATTTACGGTGGTTGAAGGCGAATACCGGTTTGTAGTGGGAAAAGACACCCATCACCTTAAAGCAGGTCAAACTATCTTTCTGCCCCGTGGCATTCCTCATACCTGGATTCAATTGAGTGACTTGGGTAAATTGATTTACTTGCTTCAGCCAGCAGGTAAAATGGAAGAATTCTTTTCTTATATGAATTCCCTGAAAGAAAGGCCTACGGAGGAAGAAATGGACAAAATTCATGCAGCACACGGAATGAAAGTAGTCGGGCCACCGCTAACATTGTGATAATTAACTTAATTTGAGTTTCCAACAACATCATAGCAATGCTGCTAAAAGATTTCATACCAGCAACTGATGTACAGGAATTTGTACAATTGTACAGGATCGTTCACCTGCATTTTAAAAACAACGATCCGGTTCCAGTCAAGGCTTATCCCCCAAGACCGGAGCAATGTCTTGCCTTTTATCCTTACGATACAGAAACTGTAGAATATAAAAACAATGGCAAGCGGGTCAAAAATATTCCTGTTGTGTTATATGGTCAATTTAATGAAGTGACCCACCGTTTGATTGGTCATAATTTTTTGGTATTTCAGATCATATTTAAACCTGGCGCTATTTACAGACTTACCGGTATACCATCCTCACTACTTACCAATGAGTATATGGATGCGGAAAATGTTTTTTCGATCGAACTCAGAGAGGTTAATGAAAAATTATACTATGCCACTGACTATTCCGCTATGTTGGAAATCGCCAACATCTTCATCCGTAAGCTTATCAGCAGCCAAAAGAAGCCTCATTTGTTAATTGACAATGCTTGTTTACTATTACTAAACAGCGATCAGGGTATGACGCTCAGCCAGCTCAGCAAAGAGGCCTGTCTTAGTGCCAAACAACTGGAAAGAAAGTTTAAAGAAAGAACAGGCGTCAACCCTAAATTATATCAGCGCATTATTCGGTTTGACAAAGCTTTCCGGCTGAAAAATTCACATCCGGAATTTGACTGGCTGCGTATTGCAGTGGACTGTGGATATTACGATTACCAGCACCTTGTAAAAGAGTATAAAGACTTTACAGGCATGTCTCCTATAGCCTTTCATGAAGTAGAAAACAATGCACCTGAAAGAAAATTTGGATTAAGCGAGGGATATTATAGTTAAATGCTATTGCAGAATGTAAGTCACACCCCCAATATTTTGCCGGAAGGAGCCGGTCTTCAAACCTCCGCCATATCCTACCCTGTCGACTGAAGTGTACCACTGGTATTGCTGCGTACCGATGCTCTTCACCTTGCCTCTTATCAGCCTGTCATCAAAAGAAGAATAATAAGTGATGCTGGTACTGCCAATTGTTTTAGGTTTCCCTCTTACTGCTTCGTTATCAAAGGAAGGATAGTAATCAATCAGGCTGTTACCAATTGATTTAATTTTCCCCCTGAGCAGCTTATCATAAAAATTATTGTAGTAATCGAAAAACTGTGAGCCTATCGATCTTATTTTTCCCTTTCTCTCTTCTGATTCATAATAATCATAGTAGGTAATAACGGCTGAACCGATACTTTTCACTTTACCTCTTGATAAGGAGTCGGCATTCCTGGTATAATATTCCACCCTGCCCGGGTAAGGCTGTAGTTTTGGCGAATAATAGTTGCTGTTCCGGAAGGAGGATTCTTCTGTGCCCCATTCCAGCACAGTGCCATTATCTGAGATCCTTATCAACACAGTGCGATCCGTAATCAGTGAGAAGTAAGAAAAATTGCTTCCCCCGGAAAATGTTACCTGTGCCAGTTCCTGGCCATTTGATATAAACTGATTCAGCGATATAGAAAGGAATAGAATGATTTTTTTCATACGGGGTTATTGAAACCAAATTACGTAAAATATCTGGTTGAGTTCCTGATGTCCATTTACTCACGGCCAATCATCACCTCTTTGCCCGGCAAACCTTGTTAACCCTATTTTAAATCCACTTTGCCTGGGGATACCGGCTCCATAGGTTTGAACGAAATCTACTCTTATCTGCTTGAATATATTATCAATGCCGGCAAATAATTCAACATAGGTAGTTTGAGTTTTGTTCAGGTAAAACCCATTGGCCCCAGCTACCAGGTACAAATTTAATTTCCGAATGCCCGGAATCTTATTGGTTAAAAAACCTTTAAAATTATGCTCCAGGTGTGCCAGTGCATAAAACTTTGATGTGTTGCTGAACCGGTATATCGGCAGGAGCTGAAAACTATTGAGGTATTCAGTAGCAAAACTGGAAATATTTCCGTTGAAATGGTTGTAATCCGGCAGTTCTACTTTGTCGTTATCCAAAAATCCGCCCATACCTAAGCGGTAGCGAAACACTCCCATCAATTTCAGATTGATATCATCCCTGACCGAAAATTTCCACTTGCTGAAATCTGCATCACTGCCAAACAGGTTACTGTAGTTACGTATATAGGTCAACGAAAAAACCGGGTGTTTGGAACCGATATTAATTTTCCGGTCTGGCAGTTCAATATACTTTGCACCGGGTTGCCATGTTAAACCGACTAATGTTACAAAAACCTGGTGCCGTTTGATATTCTCATTGACAATTTCGAAAGGATAATTGGGTGTGTATGCCCGGTCAGCTTTATCCCGCCAGGTGTAATCTGTCCGGTTATCCAACGGCAACCTGTCCTGGTATTGAAAACCTACTGTCCATGTAAAACCATCGCCAATACCTTTGCGGTAGCTTCCCCTAACATAAATTGCTTCATAACTCTTGATCCTGTTTTCTTCACTTTGCAGGCAACTGAGTGTATTACCCCTCTCACCTATCGGGCTGTTGTTATTAAACTGGAAAACCCGTTTTCCGCCTGATAAGCTTACCGATGAAGCATATTTCTTTCCAAAAGAATAATTCAGCGTCAAATGAGCATTAAAATGTTTATTGGTAAAGCCATATCGGAAATTCGGAGCTACTGATATTCTTTTCCGGCCGGCACCTGCCGAATCCAACCGCTTTGACCAGGTAAACCCTGTATTGATTACCCAGCCTTCGGCCGGATTAAAGTTAACCTGGCTTAGCAGCGGTTCGAAACTCAAAGAAGTTCTCTTTTTTTCTTTGGTGAATGATTGCCCGATTAATACAAGAGAAGGTACTGTTACCTTGTTCCGTTTTCTTTCCAGCGAATCGAGGTACCTGGGATCTTTGCGGGCCAGCTCCAGGCTGTCTTTTTTCAGGTAATCCCTTTGTTCTTCCGCCATTAAAGGTATTGGGCGGTTTCTCTCCCAATAGTCTATTGTTCGCTTATTGGAATTATCCGCATATTTTAATATAGTATTGGTAAATGTCTTCTTAGTAAACACAGGTTCTGTTTCGAGTTCTGAATAAATATTAACAAAGCTGCCAATAGCATCGAACCCAAGAATTTTTACAGCCGGGTATACTACCTGGCTGCTGATAAACCAGGTGTCTTTATCATAGGGCCTGTATAATTGTTCAATACGGAGTGTATCCACCAATTCCATTTGTGATTGTTTTGTCAGCTGCAATTGTAAAGAGTGTATTCTCCAATCCTCTTCTACAATATTGATGTAACCGCTGAAAAGCGGCTCGTATTTACGTTTGGGAATCACTTTAATCCGGCTGATGAGGTTGCTGTCTTCAAAAAAAGTGCCTTCCAGTTTGTACCGGTAATAACTCAGTGCATTTTCTGCGATCGGCGAAATAAAACCTCTTGGATTCAGGTTGTTCCCGATAAATACATTGTTGCTGTAGAAAGAAAAAAACTGAGGTGCACTCAAACCGTAGCCGTCACTCTGACCACTGACCCTCGATGAGATGACTTCCACTTTTTCTTTATCGGGCCGGTTCACTGTATATTTCGAAATAGTTTCGGAGAGGTAAATCATCTTTTGTTTACTGGTATCGCCGTCTTCAAAATCTACTTTTTGACCAAGAAATTTTTTAGGATAACTGCGTAAGCGCAACTGACCCTTAGTATATACTTTACATTCAAATTTCTCCGGTTGATCCTGGTAATAGGTTCGTTTTTTAATTGCATTCCGGATAATGGAGTAGGCTGGGTCCTCTCCTGCCTTTATCACCGCTTCACTCAGTACCATTTCCTGCAGTTGCAGCACAAAATTTATTTCCTTGTCGTTTTCATCTATCGAAACAGGAAGTTCTTCCTTTTTATATCCAACATACTGGCAAACCAGCACATACTTTCCGGGAGGAAGTTTTAAAGAATACTTGCCTTCGTTATTGGCATTCGCCCCCTTGTTTGTTCCCTTTACAAAAACGGTGGCGTAAGAAAGCGGTTTCCCTTCTTTATCTGTAATAATACCTTTAATTTTTTGAGAATAAACTATGACTGTTGCCAACAATGCCAGTAAGGTGGTAAATGTATATCTCATAGTACAGCGGTGCTTCAAGATAACAATGAAACACCAAACAGGTATCAATACAACTTTGGGAAAGAAAATTTTAACGTCCTTTTGGAGTAGCCCGCAGAAAACTACCGCTCATGGCTGCAAAGCCGGCTATCAGCCCGCCAAAAAGCCCGGTCACCAAAATGAGTAAAATTGTATTACCGCCTAAGGGAAGAATAGTGGCAATTTTCTTTGAAAGGATGCCATTGTTTTTCATATCTATCCACCAGGCAAGTCCGGCCCATAATAGAAAAACACCCAGGAGTCCTGACAAGAAGGCCTTCCCTGCTTTTTGATGTACAAGAACTGCTACCAGGAGTGAAGTGATAGCTATTCCCCACCACGGAAGAAACAAACCGCTGATAAAAGCCAAAATTGCTGTGAGTATCGTTGCAGTAAGAAATTTCATATTAGATTAATTGAACTGTTAGCTGGATTTTTTATTGAATTTCATCACCCACTTTATAGTCTTATCGGTTTTATCGCCTTCCCGCATAAACCATAGTTTATGATACTTCCCTTCCGCCCATGTATCTACATAATCATCATAAAAGCGGCTGCCGGGATTTCCATTTTGTCCGCCGGGATAAACACCGTAAGCTTCTGTCGGTGTAGTCAACTGCACAATCATTCTCCAACTGGGTCCATGGCTGTGAGTGATAGCATTGATAATATTACCATTACCGCCCACATTCAATCCGGGTCTTGCAAATCCTTTCAGGTCCTTGATCAGGTGGTAGACTGTTGGATTTTTGAATTTGGCCCATTCCAGTTTTCCTTCTGTTTCTTTTTTGGCCAGATCCGCAGAAGCTTTCTTCAAAGCCGTAGTTACTACATCAAATAAGTTTTCCTTCTCTGCTGTATTGATATTGTCAACAAATTTCAGTGCAGAATCCTTTTTCAAGAGTTCCATGGTTGTTTGTTCTTCCGGCCATGGTGCCTGCGGATTAATTTTTGTCAGTTCATCTTTCCATATTTCTGCTTCCAGGCTATCCCACCAGCACTGGTATACTGTTTGACCTTTGGAATCCGGGCTTGCCTGCAGATCCCATGACTTGAATATGTCCAGGAATTTTTTGGAAGAGGCATCCAGTTCACTTTCCTTCACATAAGTAAGCAAGGTGCTCCTGGCATCCTCTGCCAGTGTATTGAAATAGTTGCCATGCAATGCCATCATATCGTTCACCGTAATGCCTGTCATGCCGGCCAGTTTATTCTCAATGGTAATACCTCTTGGTGTAATATAACTGCCGGGAATAAAATAGGGATAAGTTGAATCTGCCGGACGCTGATTAGCACTTTCTAAAAACCCTCTTTCTGGATTTTTTGCATGCGGATTCTCTGCTTGTGGAATAAAGCCCTGCCACATAAAACTACTGTCCTCGCCGGGCATTACATAAAGGCCTTGCCTGTCCCAGCGGGCCGGGAATTTTCCCTGCTGCCATATGGCAATATCACCTGATTTAGATGCAAAGACAAAATTCTGCCCGGGGCATTGGAATGTTTTTATTGCCTCTGTATAGTCATCGTAGTTCTTTGCCCGGTTCAACTTGTAAAAAGTTTTTCCTTCATTGCTTGGATCATGAGCTGTCCAGCGTACTGCCAGGTTACGCTTGGCAGAAAAATCATTGGAAAAACTTTCATCAAACATCACCGGCCCGAATACTGTATACGCCACTGTATCCAGCACATCTTTTCCTCCCTTAACTTTAATGATCTCCTCTTTCAAAATCGTTTTTTCCCATTTTCCATTAAACCAATATTCTTGTTTGGTCTTGTCTTTAAATTTAATCTCGTAATAGTCTTTTACATCCCGCTGTGAATTCGTCACTCCCCACGCAATGCTGTCATTAAACCCGATAATGACAAAGGGTGAACCCGGTAAAGAAACACCATAAGAATTACTGGTGGGCGATACTAATTGCATCTCATACCAGATAGAAGGTAGTGATAATTCAAGGTGCGGATCATTGCACAAGATTGGAGCGCCACTTTGAGTTTTACTACCAGCTACCACCCAGTTGTTGCTTCCATTATTAATATCGGGTTTAGAAATTTCCTGTGCCAGCACCGAATCCTTTTTACCGAGGTATAATGAATCAGCTATTGCTGGCTTTAACGGAATGATTCCGGGCTTTTCAAAAACAGTTCCTTTCGGAACAATCGGCATCAAGGAATCATGTACCTGCGGGTAGAGCATTTTTAATTCATCCGGCAGAAAAATTGATTTGGCATTGGTATTGGCAAGGTCACTCTCCGTACCGGATGACAACATTTTTGCCATCATTTTTAATAATAATGCTGTACGCAGATTTGTCCATTTCTCCGGTTTAATGTTAAGCAACTTGTATTCAACCGGAATTTCAGAATCTTTTAAAGAATTTATATATGCATTAATCCCGTTGGTATAGGCATCAAATATCTTTTTCGACACAGGTTCACTCTCCACTTCCTTCATGGCGTTTTCTGCTGCATATACCATTCCTAATCTTCGTTGCTCTTTGTCATAATTAATAGCTTTTGGCCCGGCTATTTCACTAGCCCTGCCAGCCGCAGCCTTGGTTTGCAGATCGATCTGGAATAAACGAAATTTTGCATGCAGGTAACCTTGAATAAAATAGAGGTCTTCATCATTATCTGCAAAGACATGCGGCACCAGGCGGTCATCAAAGTATACTTCTGCTTTACCTTTTAAGCCCTCGAGGTTCAGCTCTGCATCAAAACTGGCATTCGCAGGTTCTGCATTCTGCCAGAATCCGTGCTGCGGGCTCAGGAACTTACCCATAGGCGGTACAGTACCCCACTGTTTATTAAGAACAAAAACTAATCCAGCTGTTACAGCTGCAGAAATGGCAAAGGGAATTATACGCATTGAGAATCTATTAAAAGCGGAAAATACACAATAATTCAAAGTGATTTTCACGGCAACAGCAAAAAATACCAGTTAGTGGTATTGTTTTTGATTCTAAGCATCTGTTTTTTTGCATACCATTAATCATTAACTAAAAAACTAAACCATGAAACGTTTCAAAAACCTGGCTCTGGTCATGCTTTCTTTGGCCGCTATCTTATCTTTTGCATCCTGCGAAAAAGACGATGATGTTCCTGCACCTGCGCCTCCTTCTATTGTTGGTCTGTGGAAAGGTAAATATGGTGCTGTTTCCGACTATCCTACGCTTGGCTACACTATGCTTTTCCGCAGTAATGGCACCGTTCGTGTATTTGACGGAACTGATACAACAATTGCCAGTAAGGCGGAGGGTACTTATAGTATCAGCGGAACAACAGTAACTACCAACTATACCTATCTGTCATCGCCTAATACTTATTCTACCAGTGCCACTTTTAACTCCATTTATACTTTTATGGAAGGCACTTACGGATCTGGCGCTGCCACAAGCGGGGCAGGACAATTCTTTCTTGTCAAACAATAATATCTTTTTTGAAAAGAATGAAAAAGGGTTGCCTGGCAACCCTTTTTTGTTTATTAAAAATTAAGTAGTGAACTGATCTTTTGCCTAACTTAGAAATAAATTACAGGATTATGCCACTATTAATTGTTATTGGAATTATCGTCCTGATCATCATTTGGATAATCAGTCTTTATAATGGATTGGTCCGCTTACGCAACCGCAGGGAAAACGCTTTTGCAGATATAGATGTTCAACTCCGGCAACGCCATGACCTGGTACCTCAGCTTGTTGAGACAGTAAAGGGTTATGCTTCACATGAAAAAGAACTGTTACTGAAAGTAACGGAGGCCCGCACAGCTGCGATGTCTGCTACTGCTATTGATGATAAGATAGTAGCTGAACAGCAACTGACAGCTGCCTTACAGGGACTGAAAGTGCAGGTAGAAGCCTATCCAGACCTGAAGGCCAACCAGAATTTTCTTCAGCTTCAGGAAGAATTGAGTGATATTGAAAATAAACTGGCAGCCAGCCGCCGCTTCTTTAACGGTGCTACTACGGAGTATAATAATGCAGTTGAATCATTTCCCGGTAACCTCGTGGCCCGCAACTTTGGTTTCAAAAGAGAAATCATGTTTGACCTTGGCACGGATAACCGTAAGACCATGGAGGAACCACCCAAAATTCAATTTTAACCCCACCCCTGAAGGGGATAGCAGAAAATGCAATACGTAGGACTGGATAAACAGATTCGGAAGAATAATTTTAATTCCATACTGTTATTAATAGCATTTCCGGCACTGCTGCTGTTAATGTTCTATTTACTTTTTTATTTCACCACCGGCGAGCACCACGAAGACCCCAACCTGTTGTTTGCACAGGTAATGCCGTTTGTATTAATCGGTGTAGGAATCTGGTTCCTGATTGCCTGGGCGGGCCATTCCGCTTTTATCCGCATGGCCACCGGCAGCAAGCCGTTGGAAAGAATGGAAAACAAAAGAGTGTACAACCTTACAGAAAACCTCTGTATCGCACAGGGTATGCAAATGCCCAAATTGTATATCATCGAAGATGATTCCCTGAACGCTTTTGCCAGTGGAATAAATCAGCGTACTTATTCCATCTCCCTCTCACGGGGCATTATCAATAAACTGGATGATGACGAACTGGAAGCTGTAATCGCCCATGAACTGACGCATATCCGAAACAGGGATGTCCGGCTGCTGATCGTTTCGATCATTTTCGTAGGCATCTTCGCCTTCCTGGCCGAAATGGCTTTTCGCTCCCTCCGCTTTGCCGGCTCAGGAAGGAGGAGTAAGGATAGCAAAGGAAGCGGCGCTATTATCCTTATTGCAATAGTAGTAACGGCAATTGCTTATTTCTTATCAATACTGCTTCGTTTTGGTATTAGCCGTAAAAGAGAATACCTGGCGGATGCAGGTAGCGCTGAAATGACAAAAAAACCTTATGCTTTGGCTAATGCGTTGAGAAAAATTTCCAATGACCCGCTGATAGAAGCGGTAGAAAGCCGTGATGTGGCGCAACTGTTCATCGACAACCCCAAACCCTCTACCCACAAATCAGCCTCATGGGATAATATGTTTGCCACCCATCCGCCGATTGAGAAAAGGATTGAATTACTGGAGCAGTTTGTATGACCAGTCGGCAGTCTTTAGTCAATAGTCAGAAGCCAGATTACTCACCTCATTAGCATTTGAAAAATAAAAAATTACCAGACTCCAGACTCTGAACTCCCGACTCCAAACTTATTACTCAAGACTCCCTCCCTCCCAGCATAGGTACAAACGAAAAACGGTCAAATACTTCTTCTTTTAAAGCGCCACCTTCCAGTTTGGTGATTCTTTTCATCTGTTGAATATCACCGGTGCCTACCGGTATTACCATCATACCACCCACTTTCATCTGTTCAATTAATTTGGGGGGCACATACGGTGCTGCCGCGGTGATGATGACTCTGTCGAACGGAGCAAAAGTGGGAAGCCCTTCATACCCATCTCTGTAAAAGAATTTGATTGTGGGATATTTCTTTAAGAATTTAAATTCATCGTTCGAGTCAAAAAGTTTTTTCTGTCTTTCAATCGTATAAACCATTGCTCCCATCTCCGCAAGCACTACTGCCTGGTAAGCGCTGCCCGTACCAATTTCCAGCACTTTCATAAAGGGTTTTATTTCCAGCAACTGGCTTTGGTAGGCTACTGTGTAGGGCTGTGAAATAGTTTGCCCCTCTCCAATGGGGAATGCCCGGTCCTCATAAGCCACTTCATCAAAAGCTGAGTCGAGAAAGAAATGACGGGGAACTTCCAAAATAGCATCCAGCACTCTATCATCTGTAATTCCTTTTGCCTGTATACCCTGCACTAATTTCTTGCGAAGGCCTTTATGGCGATACGTATCTTCTGTTGGTCTCATAAGCTGAACAAAAATAAATAAGCAGCATCGAAATGCTGCTTATTGCAAATCATTTATTATCGGTGATCACAATTTCATATCAGCAATTACTGCCTTGATCTTTTCATCCAGTACTGCATTCACTTTATCAAACTCAGCCGCATTGGCAAGCTTTGTATTTACACTAAAGTAGAACTTGATCTTCGGCTCAGTACCACTTGGCCTTGCAGAAATACTGCTGCCGTCTTCCAATATAAATTGTAAAACATTGGATTTAGGAAGATCAATAGCCCACTCCTCTGCTGTTTGCGGGTTGGAACCTTTTCTTAATTCATAGTCCAGCAGTTTTACCACTGCCGACCCATTGATAGCTTTGGGCGGGTTATTACGATAGCTTTCCATCATAGCTGCGATCTGCTGCTGGCCATCCATTCCTTTTTTGGTAATAGAGACCAGGTGCTCTTTGTAAAAACCATACTGCACATAAAGGTCAATCATCTTTTCATACAAACTGCGCCCTTTTTCTTTTTCATAAGCCGCCATTTCGCATAATAAGGCTACTGCACTGATGCCATCTTTGTCCCTTATCTTATCGCCGATCATCAAACCAAAACTTTCTTCACCACCGATGATATAGTTTTCCTTTCCCTCTTTCTGCCTGATCATTTCAGCGATCCATTTAAAACCCGTCAGTACCCGGTAGCAACCCACACCATTACTGGCAGCAATGGCATCAATCATCGGGGTGGTTACGATGGTAGTAATCACCATATCATTGGGCTTTGCAATTCCTTTTGTTTTTCTAGCTTCAATCAGGTAATTAAAGGCCAGTACCGCTGTCTGGTTGCCGTTCATCAGCACCCATTTGCCATGTGAATCTTTAACCCCAATAGCTAAACGATCCGCATCCGGGTCTGTTCCGCAAAGAATATCTGCATTGAGTTCTTCTGCCTGCTTNNTATTAAACCCAAATTTTTCCAATACAGGCGGCACTAACTTAATACCGGTGCCATGTATCGGTGTGTAAACGATCTTCAGGTCACTGTGTTTGGCAATCACTTCCGGGTATACACTCAGCCCTTTTACCATTTCCATATACTTTTCATCCAGTTCCTTTCCAATGATGATGATGTTGCCTTCACCGCCACTCCATTTCACATCGTCAACGGAAGCAATCTTGTCAACTTCTTTGATCACATTCTTATCATGAGGTGGTACCAATTGAGAGCCATCATCCCAATAGGCCTTATAGCCGTTGTATTCTTTAGGATTATGCGAAGCAGTACAAACCACACCACCCTGGCAACCTAATTCCCGAATAGCAAAGGATAATTCAGGAGTAGGCCGCATATCCTCAAACAAATACACTTTAATACCATTTGCCGCAAACACATTGGCGGTTGTTTCTGCAAAAAAACGGCTGTTGTTCCGGCTGTCATGTGCAATGGCCACTTTAACTCCGTTAGGGAAACATTGTTTCAGGTAATTGGCATAACCTTGTGTGGCCATACCCACAGTGTATTTATTCATCCGGTTGGTGCCTACACCCATCAGTCCACGAAGTCCGCCCGTTCCAAATTCAAGATTTTTGTAAAATGCGTCTGCCAGTTCATTAGGATGCTCCGCCTGCATTTTCCGGATCACTTCTTTGGTTGCTTGATCAAAATTTCCATTCAGCCAGGCTGCTACTTTTTGTTCGATTATCTCAGTCATAAAAGTGTTTATAATTGAAGCCCTAAGTTATTGAATTTCACCTTTTCAATCCACATGAGCTTTGTAAACGTAAATTTGTTGTTTATGAGGTCATCACCTGTTCTACTTTCATCATTCCTTGCGTCGCACACTTCATCGTTCCGATCGCTGTTCGTCAGGCTAGTATTTACATTATTAATACCGGTATTTTCCTTTTCACAGAATGATTCTGCAATAAAAGAAAATAGCGAAATAATTTTCGCCACACCACTGGCAAAGAAAATTTCGGACTCCACTTCTTTTATAAAAAAGCCACTCACTTCAGTCCAGATAAAGTCCCGTACCTGGCTTATCACCGGCACCAATGTGATCGGATATGGCGGGGTAATGGCAGCCCTTGCAGCAGCCTGGTATGATGATTATACCAAAACCAAACTACACTCCTTTGATGACAGCCGGGAGTGGTTACAGGTGGATAAAGTCGGGCATTTCTACGGCACCTGGATAGAAAGCCGGGCCAATAATGAATTGTGGAAATGGACGGGTATGGAAAGAAAAAAACGCATCTGGATCAGCGGTCTTACCTCGTTTGTTTTTCAAACGACTATTGAGTATTTAGATGGCCGTAGTGCCGAATGGGGCTGGAGCTGGGCCGATTTTGGCGCCAATATCCTGGGGAGCGGAACATTCATTGCACAGGAACTGGCCTGGGACGAGCAACGTATCAAACTAAAATGGTCATTTCACCGGAAAAACTACAGCGATCCGTTACTCAATCAAAGAAGTAATGATTTGTTTGGAAAAAGCACTCCTGAGCGAATTTTAAAAGATTATAATGGTCAAACTTACTGGGCCAGTATGAGCCTTAAATCTCTTCTCCCGAAAAGCAAGTTGCCCGAATGGCTTTGTATTTCCATCGGATATGGTGCAGAAGGTATGTTCGGCGGTACAGAAAATATCGCAAAGGATGATGATGGCAATATAATTTTTAACCGTCCTGATATCAAACGCTACCGTCAATGGTTCCTCGCTCCTGATATTGACCTGACAAAAATCAAAACTAATAAAAAAGGATTGCGTTTCCTGTTCACAGTATTAAGCGCCTTTAAATTTCCTGCCCCATCACTGGAACTTTCAAACGGAAAGCTAAGGCTTAATGCGCTGCATTTCTGATCGTTTCATCGTTTTGCTGTAAATTGCCTTTCAATCAAATTGATAGTATGAAGTTTCGGGCATCCTTTCTTTATTCAATTACAGCTATTACTATGTTCGCTGCAGGTTGCAGTAAAGATGATGACAATACTACTCCAGCAGACAGCCCTGCGGTAATTACCACCACGGTTCCAGCTGCCAATACCACTTATATTAATGGCAGTATTTTACAGGTACGGGGAAATGTTACAGATAATAATGGTTTATCCACTGCCCGGGTTGAGATAAAGAATAATGCAACCAATGCCATTCTTTATCAACAAAACCAATCTACCGGTAATGTTACTTATTACGATCTGAACTGGGACTGGACAGTAACCGGCATCACATCGGCCACGAATGCTACGGTAAAAATCACTGTTACCGACCGCTACAATAACCAGGTTACAAAAGATATTCCGGTAATACTAATCGACTAATTGGCTTTAGTTTTTTGGACAGTTGGCATGAATGAGACGGGCTTCCCGTAAATTAGCAGCTGTAATTGACTGCCATGCAAATACTTCAGCAAATTGCCTTTATAATAATCAGCGTTGTTTCCATTTTTCTTTTTACAAGAAAAGTAAAAGAGATCAGCCGTAACATAAGGTTGGGAAGAGACGAAAACCTAAATGACAATCCATTTCAGCGCTGGAGAAATTTATTACTACTGGCATTTGGGCAGAAAAAAATGTTCCGAAATCCCCTGGTGGCTGTTATGCACTTTTTTGTGTATGCCGGTTTTATCATTATCAATATTGAAGTACTGGAAATTGTGCTGGATGGCATTACCGGAAAACATCGTTTGTTTGCAGCCCCGTTGGGCGGACTTTATACATTCCTTATCAATGCATTTGAAATACTGGCATTAACAGTACTTATTGCCTGTGTTATCTTTTTAATAAGAAGGAATATCATCAAACTAAAAAGGTTCATCAGCAAAGACCTGGATGGATGGCCAAGGAGCGATGCTAATTATATTCTTATTACAGAGATTGTTTTAATGTCTCTTTTCCTTTTGCTGAATGCAAGTGATACTTTGCTGCAGGCAAGAGGGGTTGAACATTATGCAGCACATCCAACCGGCAATTTCATTATTTCTCAATACCTGCATCCTATGATTAACGGGATGAGTAATGTCGGTCTTCAGATTATTGAAAGGGGCTCCTGGTGGTTGCACATAGTTGGAATTTTTGCCTTCCTGAACTACCTGCCCTATTCCAAACACCTGCATATTATCCTGGCCTTTCCCAATGCATATTATGCCCGATTGCAACCCATGGGAAAGATGGAAAACATGGAATCTATCCAGAAAGAAGTGTTGTATGCTATGCAACCTGAACTGGCCCCAACCGGAGAGCAGGCAGCCTCTCCGCACAAATTTGGCGCAAAGGATGTAATGGATTTGAGTTGGAAGAACCTGATGGATGCTTACAGTTGTACAGAATGTGGCCGCTGCTCGGCTTCCTGCCCCGCCAACCAAACCGGTAAGCTCCTTTCACCCCGCAAGATCATGATGGATACCCGTGACCGGCTGGAAGAAGTGGGAAAAAATATTAACATCAATAAAGAATACAAAGACGATGGTAAGAGCCTGCTGCATGATTATATCTCGGTAGAAGAACTCCGTGCCTGCACAACCTGCAATGCCTGTGTACAGGAGTGCCCCGTCAGTATCAGTCCGCTGGATATCATCGTTCAGCTCCGTCGTTACCTGGTAATGGAAGAAAGTAATTCGCCGCAGGAATGGACAGCCATGTTTGGCAATGTTGAGAATAATTTTGCCCCCTGGAAATTTAGCCCTGATGAAAGGGATAAATGGGTGGAAGAAATGCAGTAAAGTGAAATGTTTAACCGCCATATCATTATTTGCAATACTTACATCAGGTTGCCAAAAACAGGATGAAGCGGAGAGGTTTTATATCAACAATACATACACAATTGACAATTCAATAAGAGTTAATCCAATCAGGTTATTTACCAGAACTGGAGAAATAAATGACACCTTAGTAATTCATGATTTTGTTCGCAGAAACACAATTGGAATTGGTTTTAATAGTCCTTTTTATATGAACATGAGTAGTTTCCCTGCTAATATTACTTTCAGAATATCTTTTAATTCCAACGACTCGGCAACGATGACTAGGACTTCTGCGGGTCTGGCACCAGACACAGCGATTATCTCTATTAATAAAAAAGCAAGTTTTTCTGCTACACAGTATGGACTTTTATTAAGGGACAGAGACAGTGTATCATGGATTTTTTTGACAGATTATAATTATAGCTTAGTCAAAAAAAGTATTACATATTACCCAAACAGAAATTGTGGTCCCACAATTGGCGGCATGGAGTATTGTTCATTTAATCCAATAATACCATTAAAGATCAGCAATGACCAGTTGTTTCTTCCTATTACAGCTTTTATAGTAAAATCATATTATAGCGTTACAAGTAACTGGGGCTTTATGAACACATTTAAAGAACCAGATTTAAGTCAGCTCTCCAATCAGGATACCTTAGCTGTACAAACAAACGAAGCAAGACTTAAAAAAGAATAAGCATAATGCATCTGAGAAGAATTTTAATATTTATTATTGTTAGCAACATACCGCTGATAATACATGCCCAATCTCCAAAAGAACTGGGCGCAGAGTATATCCGATCTATTGGAAAGGTTTACAACACCACCAAAGTAGCAGCAAGAGGTGAAAGATTTGATGCGAGGAACAGTTACAGCGCCGGGATCACTTACCAGCTGGCTTCCGGTAAATCCTATTCTGTATCAAGAGGGTTTGGTGTCTATTTTGGTTACCGCTACGCTTTTGGAAAGAACACCAACGGCAATAACCCCTTTGCCGGAGCAAGGGTACTCTTCTCTTTTGAGAATTTCGAAGGTCAAACAAACCGTAACAGTCTTTTCATTACGCCATGGGCTGAAGCTGGCTATCATTTAGTGTTTGCCAAACGGTTTTTTGCAGCGCCTTCAGCCGGGTTTGGCTATAGTTTTAAATTCAGTAAGGATTTTCATTCGCTGGATGAAGATGTGGGAAAACGATTCATTCCTTCTATTTCGGCAGGCTACCGGTTTTAATGTTTATCAGGTTGGGTTAACTTTTCGATCCCCTCTTCTATTTTTTCGATCTTGTCCATTTGCTCCTCTATCTTATGGGTAAGTTCTTCCGGGTGCTCCATCTGGTGAACAGCATCTTTTTTCTTTAGTATTTTCCATAGCTGCAACAAAGCTGTAATCGCAAATATGCCGCCGATAACCCAGTTCAAGATATGCTGGTTGTTATTGATCTTTGAGGCAATCAATAAACCACCAAAAATAAAAATACAGTTCCCGATAAAGGTTCCAATACCGATACCGAGTATATATGAATTGTAATGATCTTTTCTCGGTAATAAAACCTTCTTGGTAAAAAGAACAGTGCTCCACCCAAACCAGAAAGGTATTTGCACGGGGTTAACTGCACTCATGATAAGGCCCAGTACAAATTTGGGAAGCGGACTGTCCAATACAATGTTCTTTTCCACTTTAGGATGCAGGGCTGCGTAGAAACTAGATGCTGCCAGTGCTACAACGATGATTAGTGTAACCCACTCCAGTGCTTTTAAAATCCTCTCCTGCTTTCGTATCCAGTCCATCGCTACCAGTGATATGCGGACATAAATGATTTCAACCAACAAAGACCCTAATGAAAATAACATGGCTGCTATTACCCCGTCTGATACAGATATCTGCATCGCTGCAATATTTAGTGTTCCCAATGGCAAAGAGCCCAGGAAACTGACAAGCATACCTGTAAAAAAGATTTTAAGCAACGGACGCATGCTACGAAGTTAAGGCAGGAAGCAGGAAATTGGTGGTCGGAAGTCAAACCTCCGACTTCATCATTCGCCTAATCGTACTTCTCCAGCATTTTAAAATGCTTTGCAGAATCCCTGAGGTATTTCCAACCCCGGACAAAGGACCAGTAAGGAGTCCCATTTTTGTGATTGTAGCGGCTTATACGGTAAAGGGCTTTCCAGTGATGAAGGATGACAGCATATGCTTTCCAGATGCTCATACCACAATCATAAATATGATTGGGCTCAGCACCGCAGCCATTGAATTCAAGGATAAAAAAGTTTTTACCCTGTTTCAGATCTTCTATAGAGGTGGTTTTAATATCATACCGTCCATAATAGAATTTGTCTGTATAATGACTTAGTTCATCAAAAACCTTATGAAGGCTTTCATCAATTTCCTTATGCAGGTTGGTAAAATGAGCACCCCGGTTATGATTGCCGGCATAAGACAAGTAAAATATTTCTCCTTCAGGAATAATGCGTTCAAAACGGTGACCGTGACGATGTTTCATTTCCTCCATCCTGAATTTGGCCCTTGGATGGGTTTCTACCAGTTCTTTCAAGGTAGACCGGCCATTCCCTTTAACCTGCAATAATTCTTTATCGATAAAACCACTTACCGTACCTTTTGGCTCCCACGGATATCGGTAATAGAATACACTTACCTCTACCGGCAGTAAAACAAGATCCTGTACAATATATTCAACAGGTATTTTCTCATGGTACTTTGTCAATTGTTCTTCATTCTCTATTTTCCGAAAGAGAATACCTTTCATCCCTACATCGGGCTTTACAATAAATGGAAATTCAAAACCTGAATCCTGTATTCTTTGTTTCACTTCTTCTATGGGCCAGTCGTGCATAACATAAATGGTCTTTGGCACCAGATGCGGGGGCAACTGATCATACATTTCTTTTTTGCCTTCCCCCTCAAATCCACCGAAGGTAATGGTGGGATTGGATGAACTGAAAAACCAGAAAGAGCCGCTGCGTATGCAATACCACAGCCACACGAAACTGATGGGAAAATAGAGTACATAAAAGTTCCAGAGTTCCCAGTTAGTTATTTTCTGAAAAAATTTCTTCATCTTCATGCAGCAAAAAAACAAAAATAGGTTTCCTGCAAGTAAACAATGGTTTTTATCATTGTTTTTTTAAACCTGCTGCCATGAAAAATATTTTGTTCTTATTCCTGCTTTTTGTTTTCTCCATATCAGCACATCCCGCAGTTATACCTGCTTCGCCGGGAATAGTTACTGATATCGCAACCAAAGACCCGGTAAACCCCTACACTTATTTAAGCTCAATGAAGATCAGGGAAGTGGAAAAGTTACTGGGCCGCAAAATGAAACTCAAAGAAAAATTATCATTCAAAGCCTTTCAATGGAGTATTAAAAAAGGACTTTATCCCCGAAAGCCATCCGAAAATTCAAAAAAAGGAAATACCGCCATGATATTAGGTATTGTTGCTATTGCCTCTCTTTTTATTCCTTACCTGAGCATCGCTTCCATACCATGCGCCATACTGGCGATTATTTTCGGTAACCAGGCAAAAAAGATCAATCCAAATGATGGCCAGGCAAAAGCCGGTGTTATTCTCGGCTGGGTAACGCTAGGTCTTTTTGTTTTGGCGCTAATTATTGCATTGGTATGGCTGACCAGCGGAGGGTATTGGTTTGGCTGATTCTTTCGGAACAGTTTGCTTAATCAAGAATCAAATTCAGTAATTTGCTGCCCATAAATATTCCCCATGCAGGTTCGTACAGTAGCTGAATTATTCGCCAATGGACAAAGCCCTGATGTTTTATTTTGGGTAGGCTGTGCCGGTAGTTTTGATCAACGGGCACAAAAGATTACAAAAGCATTTGTAACCATCCTTGATAAAGTTGGTATTAATTATGCCATTCTTGGAAAAGAAGAAATGTGTACCGGTGACCCGGTAAGAAGGGCTGGTAATGAATTCATGTTCCAGATGATGGCTTACCAGAATATTCAGATCCTTAATAATTATGGCATCAAAAAAATTATCACCGCCTGCCCGCATTGTTTCAATACACTCAAAAACGAATACCCGGAACTTGGAGGCCATTACGAGGTCATACATCACACTACTTTTCTTCAACAACTAATAGATGAAGGAAGGATTAAATTAAAAGAAGGAGGCACTTTTAAAGGTTGCAAGATCACCTATCACGACAGCTGTTATCTTGGCCGTGCCAATGACATTTATGAAGCCCCCCGTAAAGTGCTGGAAGCCCTTGATGCCGAACTGGTAGAAATGAAACGCTGTAAAAGCAATGGCCTCTGCTGCGGAGCCGGAGGAGCACAAATGTTTAAAGAAGAAGAAAAAGGAACCACCCGAATAAATGTTGACAGAACGAATGAGGCTATTGGCACTGGTGTAGCTGTAATCGCTGCGGCCTGCCCTTTTTGTAATACCATGATGACAGACGGAGTAAAGCTGGCCGAAAAAGAGGAAACAGTACAGGTGCTGGATGTGGCCGAATTAGTGGCTCAGTCAATGGAATAAATATGTATGAAACAAGAAAAGGGTTTTGGAGAAATTTTACCTGGAAGAGGTTTGTAAAGTTTACTGTTATATTTCTTCTTTACAATTTCATTTTCAAAATTACCTGGGATTATTTCGATCGGAATATTAGTGCTGTTGATACCTTTACTTTCCTTGAGATTTTAAAACTCACCGGCAAGTCCATTTTGCTGGGGTTAATAGTTAGCATTTGGCTTGATCCAGTGAGAAAACCTGATTAGCAGCGAGCAATCGCTGCCTTAGCTCGAATGCATCTCTTAGTTTTCCCTTAGGAACTGGTATGAGCAATTTCTCTGCTTTTTTGCCAGACTTGACGCCATCAAAACTTACGGTCATAATATTGATATCATCAATATTCATTAGTTCGATATCCATGACCCGAAGATCCTGGTTAATTTCCCTTCGATCTTTACCAAAGGCAATACTAAACGGGGTAATCTTCACTTCAGGTGTTTTAAATGCAAGCATCAACAGTAATTTTTTCCATGTTCGCAAGAGAAAATTTTTTCTTTCCAGCTTTTTGAACATATAAGTTTTCCATTCTTGCCTGCTGTAGGTCCAATGGGCCTTTGTCATGCTTTGCTTTATTTGGGGTTTATAAATAGGTCGTAATTTAGCGGCATGAACCTCGAATACAAATACCTGCTCGACGGTAATTTTCACCCGGAATCAAGGGTTTGGGTGTATCAGTCCAGCCGTCTTTTTTCAATGGGTGAAGCCCTGGAGATTGAAGAGTTGCTGAAAGAGTTTACGGCTAAATGGCAGAGCCATGGTACGCCGGTAAAAGGCGCTGCTTATTTGTTCTTTGGACAGTTTATCATTTTAATGGCGGATGAAACAGCCAGCGGTGTTAGCGGATGCAGCACTGACAGTTCTGTAAGGTTGATAAAAGATATAGAAAAGCGCTATGCTGTGAATATGTTTGACCGAACCACTCTTGCCTTTGTGATAAAGGATAAAATACAATTGCTGCCCCTGTCCCAGGTTGTTTACGCTTTTGACAACGGATTTATACAACCAGGAACACTTTACTTCAACAACCTGGTGCAAACAAAAGAAGAATTGGAAAATAACTGGATCATACCGATACAACAAAGCTGGTTACGAAAACGATTTGATCTAAAAGCAGAAAGTTGAATAAACTTCTGCTTAATTGCGGAAGTAGCTCACCTGGTAGTACGCCGGCTGGCAGATCCCAAACTGTAAGCAGCGAATTCGAGTCCCGTCTTCCGTTCGGCATTCAAAAATGCAATGCCAGCAGGTACGACGGGCATTTTTCTAAACTATTCGTGGCTATTTTTTAACAGGCGGTTTTTTGGGTTGATTGTTGAAGTTGTATGCAATGGTCAGCCTGTAATTCTTTGTTTGTGTCTGGCTAAAGCTTTCCAGGTTGAAGTTGGGTCCATAGGTATAGATACGCCTTTGCTGGTTCACAAAAGGATCGATGGTATTGGCAGTAATCACCAATTTTTTGTTGAAGAACTTCCGCTGAATACCGAGATTCATGCTGGTATTCCACCGGGCATATCCTTGTGGTGATGCAAAACGGTTCAGGTTAAAGCTGCCGGTAAAACCCCATAAATCAGAAGGTGTGAAATTATAACCAACCGTAGAAGTAAAAGAACCTCCGTTCCTGAACTTTCTTACTGTTTTATCAAAATCACTGTACGCATTATAGGTGTAGCTGGCACTGGCATTAGCTTTTAGTTTTTTGGAAAGAGTGATACCATTCCAGCTGCTTACTTCGTACTCCTTTCTGCCGCTGATGTTTTCCCAGGTAATTTGTGTGATCCCTTCATCCAGCAAGGTTCTTACCTGGCTGAATACATCTTCAACGATATTGTATCCAAAACCAAGATTCAGGAAATATTTCTGCTTTGTTCTGCCAATAATAAAATCCAGGTTATGAGCAGTAGAAGCTTCCAGGTTGGCATTTCCAAACCGTATGTTATAAGGATCTGAAAAATCAATAGTTGGATTCAGTTCGCCGATACCCGGGCGGCGTATGCTGCGGCGATACGCAAAAGTGAGGCTCAGTTTTTCTTTCCAGGTTTTATTGATATTGGCAAAAGGAAGCCATGTCAGGTAATCATTTTTTACATCCCGGCTTTCTTTCAGCAATTCAAACCAGATATCTGTCCTTTCTGCAGTAGTGCCCGCTGTGAAACTAAAATTCTCCGCAATGATATGTTTGACAGATGCCCTCAGGTTACTCACTGTCTGGTGAAACCAGAAATCATTACTCAGCAACGGCAGTTTTTCCATGGTACCTTCCGGCTTCTTTTTATAGGTGGCATCAATGATCACATGATTGTTGGAACGGTTATACAATCCGCCCACAGAAATAAATGTTTTCTTATTGCCCAGCATTTTATCATAGTTTACCCGAACCGTATAACCATTCACCTTAGTGGTATTTTCCTGACGCTGCACAGAATCCAGTCCGTTTGGTGTGTAATCAGGATTAAAATATTGCTGGTAAAAATCCCTGTCGTTGTCATTAAAGGAAAGACTGTAGCTGGTAATGATCCTTAATGTTTCTCCCGGTTTGCCTTTCAGGGTGTAAGAAAGGCTCATGTTAGGGTTGTTATTCACACCTGTACTCTGGATCGTTCGCTGGCTCAGACGCCACAATTCATCAAAGCGGTTAATATTCTGGTATTCGGTCAGGTTATAATTGTCAAAATTGTTTTGATTATAATTCAATGTCAGGTTCAGCAGGTTATTCTTATTGATATCATAATCAATATTCACCCTGAAATTGGGCCGGTTACTTTTATTGGTGTAATTATTCGTTGTGTTGAAAAAATTGGATGAGTCTTTATAAATATTATTACGGATGGAATAACCATAACCGGCATAGCGGTTATAGCTATAACCAGCATTTACTGCAATAGCCAGCCCCTGTTTACGATAGTTAAAACTTGCACCCACTGAAGCTTCTCCCCTGGTACCCCCGGTCACGGATAGTCGTCCGCTTTTACCTACTTTACCTTTTTTGGTAACGATATTGATCACACCGCCCTGTTCATTGGCATATTGCGGTGGCGGGTTGGTCATTACTTCAATCTTTTCAATAGAACTCCCGGGCAACGATTCCAGCAGGTCCTGCAACTGCTGCATGTTTAACTCTACAGGTTTGTCATCAATCAGGATCTTGGGTTCTTTACCCCTTACCGAAACTTTGCCATCAGCATCTTTAGTAACAAGCGGCACCTGGGTCAGCAGTTCGCTGGCATTACTACCGGCAGCAAGGGCTGATTCCCCTGCATTAAAAGTGATATTACCATCCTTTGATTGTATGAGCGGTTTTTCAGCATAGATGATTACTTCGCCAAGGTTCTCTGAATTCTTGGGCTTAAGGGTAATATCAGCCAAATTGAAATCAAAGCGTTCCGTCCGAAAATTGATGCTGTCGATCGTCATGACCTGCATCCCCACATAACTAATCCTGAGCCGGTAAAATCCAAAAACGATATTACTAAAGCTAAAATCCCCGGTTTTTGTAGTTAAAGTGCTGCGTTTGGATAAAGTATCCGCCAAAGAAATGATTTCAACGGTAGCCCCTTCAAGTGCTTTTTTCTTTTCATCCACTACATTTCCGGTAAGCAGACCTAAAACAGAGCCCTGGGCAAAAACCGCAGAAAACAAAAAAATGGCTGGTATTAAAAGAAGAAGCTTTTTCAAATCGGGAATTAGACGCCAAATATACCTCATAGCTTGCTAACCGATTGGTAAAGAACAGGCTGAACGGTTCTTTCAAACGTTTGCAATGGCTTTTCAAATGCTGCCATCCTGTCAGAAATCGGGCAGTTAGCTTTATATTTGCAATCCAATTCGACCATTTATGCTTGACTTCGTGACAGATAAGACCCATAATGAGGCTCGCCAGGGTGAAGCCTATGCCCCATTTTCCGGTGATCCCAACCAATACAAAAAACGTTTCTACATAGAGAGTTATGGCTGCCAGATGAATTTTGCTGATAGCGAAATTGTGGCTTCTATTCTGAATAAAGAAGGGTTTGGGGCTACCCGAAACCTGGAAGAAGCTGACCTGATTTTCATCAATACCTGCTCCATCCGTGAAAAAGCGGAACAAACCGTTCGCAAAAGGCTTACTGAATTCCGCAAACTGAAAGAACAAAAGAAAGGCATGCTGGTAGGTGTATTGGGTTGTATGGCAGAAAGGCTTAAATCAAAATTCCTGGAAGAAGAAAAGCTAGTTGATATTGTGGTAGGACCCGATGCGTACAGAACACTACCCGGCCTCGTGGAAGAAGCAGAAAGTGGCCAGAAAGCTGTCAATGTATTGTTGAGCCGTGAAGAAACCTATGCCGATATTTCTCCCGTTCGCCTTGACAGCAACGGGGTAAGTGCTTTTGTCAGCATCATGAGGGGTTGTAATAATATGTGCTCTTTCTGCGTGGTGCCGTTTACCCGTGGCCGGGAAAGAAGCCGGGATGTTTCCAGTATTATCCGGGAATGCAGGGATCTTTTTGAGAAAGGGTTCAAAGAAGTTACACTGCTTGGTCAGAATGTGGACAGCTACTATTACACCCCCGAATCCACTCAAATAAACTCACCTGAAACTCCGGTCACTTTTGCTATGCTTTTGGAGCAAGTAGCATTAATCTCTCCTGAACTCCGTGTTCGTTTTTCCACTTCACACCCCAAAGACATTACTGATGATGTATTACATACAATGGCCAGGTATGAAAATATCTGCAAATACATTCATTTGCCTGTACAAAGCGGCTCTTCCAGGATATTGCAACTGATGAACCGCACCTATACAAGAGAATGGTATATGGCCAAAGTGGACAGGATCAGGCAAATAATGCCGGATTGCGGGATATCCTCTGATATCATTGCCGGCTTCTGTACCGAAACGGAAGAAGATCACAAAGACACGTTGAGTGTAATGGAATACAGCAGGTATGACATGAGCTATATGTTTTTCTATAGTGAAAGACCCGGCACCCTCGCAGAAAGAAGGTATACAGATGATGTGCCCATAGAGGTGAAAAAAAGAAGGTTACAGGAAATAGTGGAATTGCAGAACAGGCTTTCACAGGAAAGTAATAAAAAAGATTTGGGTAAAACCTTCAAAGTATTGATTGAAGGTGATAGTAAACGGAGCGACAAGGACTGGATGGGAAGAAATTCACAAAATAAAGTCGTGGTGTTTGCAAAAGAAAATTATGCGTTGAAGAAAGGCGATTATGTAAATGTGAAAGTTGAAGATTGTACCCAGGCGACATTACTGGGAAAAATTGTTAAATAAAATTGCCACTGAAACACAGAACCACAGAGATGTTTCAGTGTTTCAGTGAATCAGTGGCTTAATACTATGGATATACAAAGCATTAAAAACCGTTTTGGCATTATTGGCAACTCCCCTGCCCTTAACTATGCGTTGCAGGTGGCATCACAGGTGGCTAATACGGACCTCACGGTATTGATTAACGGAGAAAGCGGCGTTGGTAAAGAAGTGTTTTCTCAAATCATTCACTCCCTTTCTGCAAGAAAGCATAATCCTTTTATAGCAGTAAACTGCGGCGCCATACCGGAAGGCACCATAGATTCCGAACTCTTTGGTCATGAGAAAGGATCTTTTACAGGTGCAGTAGATGCCCGCAAAGGCTATTTCGAAACAGTGAACGGCGGCACTATTTTCCTGGATGAAATTGGTGAACTGCCATTGGGCACTCAGGCCCGTTTGCTCAGGGTACTTGAAACCGGTGAGTTCATCCGTGTGGGTTCATCCAAAGTGCAGAAAACGGATGTAAGGGTGATAGCTGCTACCAATAAGGACCTGCTGCAACTGGTACAGGCCGGAAAGTTCAGGGAGGACCTTTATTATCGTTTAAGCACCGTACCTATCAGGGTGCCTGCTTTACACGACAGGCCGGAAGATATTCATCTGCTGTTCAGAAAATTCGCCGCTGATTTTGCCAATAAATACAAAACCTCACCTGTTCAACTGGATGAGGAAGCAAAAAACCTGTTAATAAGCTACCCATGGCCCGGTAATGTGCGGGAATTGAAGAATATTGCAGAGCAAATTTCAGTTCTTTCACAGGATAAACTGATCAATGCAAAAACCCTGAATAAGTTTTTGCAGCCTTATTCCAATAACCGGTTACCGGTACTGGCACATCCCAATGGTTCCTCAACTGATTTCTCCAATGAAAGAGAGATACTGTACAAACTCTTTTTTGATATGAAGAAAGATGTTACAGAACTGAAAAGGATGTTTCTGGATATATTGCAAAACCCCAATATGGTAGCACAAAATCAGGCTTTCATTAATGAACTTAAGGAATCGGATAACTACCGGTTGAAAACAAATGAAGTATTACAGCCGGTACTGGTGCAGCCAGCTGTTCAGCATGTACAGCCTGCACCAGTCACCATCGGTATGCCGGGTGACATTGATGAACATGAAGAAGTGGAAGAAAGCCTCAACATCATTGATAAGGAAAAAGAACTGATCATTAAAGCCCTGAAAAAACACAAAGGAAAGCGAAAAGATGCTGCCCTCGATTTGGGCATAAGTGAAAGGACACT
>DEHX01000087.1 GCA_002352145.1 Chitinophagaceae bacterium UBA2789 | reverse complement strand
TCAAGGGTCAACCCATTAACCCCGGAAAAAAATAAAGACCTAACGGCCAAGCTGGGAAAATTTCATGCGCAGTTCCTTGATCGTATCGGGTCTTTGTATTTCACCAAAGAAGCCTATGATGATTTTTATTATGGCAAAGGATCCACCTACCCGGATATTAATGGCGCTATTGGTATTTTGTTTGAGCAGGCTTCTTCCAGAGGCCATTTGCAGGAAACGGCCAACGGCTTGCTGAGTTTTCCGGCGACTATCAAAAATCAATTTGTAACTACCTTATCTACTCTCGAAGGGGCTAAAGTATTACGAAAGGAATTTCTCGAATATCAAAGAAGTTTCTATAAAGATGCTGCTGCCAGGGCCACTGCCTTTGCTGTCAAAGGATTTGTTTTTGGTGATAAGAATGACCCGGCAAAAACGTTTCATTTTGCTGAAATGCTGAAACGGCACCAGATACAGATACATACATTGCCCGATAATTGGAACGATGCAACTTTTGATAAAAGCAATGCCTATATGGTTTCGCTTAACCAGCCTCAGCACAGTCTGGTAAGGGCCATTTTTGATAAAACATTCGAGTACAGGGACAGTTTGTTCTATGATATTACATCATGGACTATGCCCCTGGCTTTTGGTCTGCCCTATAAAGAAATTACAACACCGGGATTTGCTATGGGTGAAATGATTGAAGAATTTAAACTGCCAAAACACTCTATCAGCGGAGGCCGCAGCCAGTATGCCTATTTATTACAATGGGAAGATCTGTATGCGCCAGCGGCCTTGAATGAGTTGTTGAATGCTGGGATCATGGCAAAAGTAGCTACCAATGATTTTGAAATGCCAGTTGGGGGTGTTATGAAAAAGTTCAATTATGGTACAATACTTATTCCGGTTAAGCTTCAAAGAGATGACATCGAAACGCTGTTTACCAAATTGAGTGCAGTTACAGAAAAGTATCGTATCAAAACATTTGCCGTAAGCAGTGGCAATTCATCAAGCGGAAGTGATCTGGGCAGTAGCCGGTTTGTTACCATTACCAAACCATCTGTGGCAATGATTACCGGTACAGGAGTGAATGCAACTGATGCAGGAGAAGTGTGGCACCTGCTGGATCAGCGGATGAATATGCAGGCTACTCACCTTGAGCCAACAATGTTCAACCGGATCAGCCTGAACCGTTACAATACATTGATCATGGTAGGAGGCAGTTATAGTGAGATCAATAAAGAAAAACTAAAAGCTTGGGTACAGGCCGGCGGCACTCTAATCCTTACTGAAGAAGCCGTGAGCTGGGCCGCACAAAATGGCATCAGCGATATAAAATTCAAGAAAGCCAAACCGCCTGTTGACAGCACAAAAAAACTTAACTATCTCGACCGGGAGCAAATGGACGGGGCGCAACAGGTAAGGGGTGCCATATTTGGCGCTGAAATAGACAAAACACACCCCCTGGCGTATGGATATACTAGCAATACGGTCAGCCTTTTTAAGTCAAACAGGGTATTTATGGAGAAAAGCAAAAATCCTTACGCCACTCCTTTTTATTATGGTGCTAAACCATTGCAGAGCGGATGGGTGAGTAAAGAAAATGCTGATGCGATAAAAAATTCGGCGGCGGTAGTGGTAAATACATTGGGCAGCGGCAGGGTGATCAATATAGCCGATAATCCCAACTTCCGGGCCTTTTGGCTGGGAGGCAGCAAGCTGTTTATGAATGCTATTTTCTTTGGAAGGATCATAGATGCAGCCAGCGGCCGTATAGATGAGTTTCAAAGTTTAAGCAGGTCTGAATAAATGTTGATATGTTAGACAAATATTTTTGGGTAAATAGATTATTTTCGACCTCTTAATTAATTACGTCATCTTAAAATTTGAGCACTATGATTAAAATGCAAGTAATCGGCAACCTGGGAAAGGATTGCTCGGTTAACACCGTTAACGGAAAAAATGTTATCAACTTCACCGTTGCCCACACAGAAAAGTACAGGGATTCACAAGGTAACAACCAGGAAAAAACTACCTGGGTTGATTGTGCCTATTGGACCGATCGTACAGCGATTGCCCAGTATTTAACCAAAGGCAAACAGGTTTTTGTAGAAGGGCAACCTGAAGTAAGGTCTTTTACCCGTCAGGACGGAACATCCGGAGCATCACTTTCTCTCAGAGTAAGAGAAGTACAGTTGCTCGGTGGTCGTGGCGAAAGTGGCACCAGCGGTACTTATCAGCAACCGGCTTCTGCTTCTGCGAGCAGTGGTAACACCCCATCAGCCAGTGATATTACAGAGCCGGTAGACGATCTGCCCTTCTGATGTATTCAACAACTACATATAAATGCCCCGAATTTTCGGGGCATTTTTATTTTCAGCAATGAATCATGTAACTTGACAAAATGAAGCGTAACTGTTTACTGGTAGTTTTTCTTTTTCCTCTTTTATCAGTTGCACAGCGGCAAGTGAAGGCAACGAAAACTGATGTACTAGTTATAGGAGCTGGTGTAGGTGGCACAGCTGCTGCCATTCAATCCGCCAGGCTGGGCGCCAAAACAATATTGGTGGAGCCTACAACAATGCTGGGTGGTATGCTTACAGCAGCAGGAGTAAGCTGCACAGATGGAAATGACCAGTTGCCAAGTGGTATGTGGGAAGAGTTCCGGCAGGCTTTGTACAAGCATTATGGAAGAAAACGATTGAATACCGGTTGGGTAAGCAATACCAACTTTGAACCCAAAGTAGGTGATAGCATTTTCAAAGTATGGGCAGCCCATGAAAAGAACCTGGAAGTTTATTATGGGTACGAATTTGAATCGGTACAAAAAACCGGAAACAAAGTAACCGGCGCCACACTACGAAAAATAGATAATTCTGAGGCGTTAAAAATAAAAGCAACAGTGGTGATTGATGGAACAGAACTGGGAGATGTGTTTGCTGCAGCCGGCGCTGCTTATGATTTGGGGATGGATGATCCGGCAGTGAGTGGTGAAAAAGAAGCAAGGGAAAAGAATGATATCATACAAGACCTTACCTGGGCTGCTGTATTAAAAGATTATGGAGTGGGAGCTGATAAAACTATTGAAAAGCCGGAGGGCTATGATGCCAAAAAATTTTATTGTACCTGTACCGATGCCCCCTGCGAGGGAAAGCCGTGGAATGGAGATAAAATGAAAATGCTGAATTATGGAAAGTTGCCCAGAAGTCCCGGTGCAAAGCTGGATAAGTACATGCTCAACTGGCCGCCGTTTGGCAATGATATTTACCTGAACGTAGTAGAAGAGAGTTCAGAGTCGAGAGTAAAGAGTTATGAGTTAGCGAAGCAACATACTTTGGGCTTCATTTATTTCATGCAGACTGAACTGGGCTTGAAAAATATCGGTCTTGCCGATGATGAACTGGATGGTGGCATGGCCCTGATTCCTTATAACCGGGAAGGAAGAAGAGTAAAAGGAATGGTAAGGATGAATATCAACCATATTAAAAATCCGTATGATAATACTTTGTACAGAACGGGTATATCTGTAGGCGATTACCCGGTAGATCATCATCATGCCCGCTACCCGGGCAAAGTGCCGGAGATAGAATTTCCGCCTATTCCTGCCTATAATATTCCAATGGGAACATTGATACCGGAAAAAATTGATGGTCTGATCGTTTGCGAAAAAGGAATTTCTGTGACCAATATAGTAAATGGTACTACAAGGCTACAGCCTGTTGTTTTATTAACCGGCCAGGCGGCAGGAGTGCTGGCAACCAAAACAGTTCAGTTGAAAAAGAAAGTAAGGGAAGTGCCGGTGAGAACAGTGCAGGATGAACTGCTGAAAGCAAAAGCATACCTGATGCCTTTTACCGATGTAAAACCCGATGACCCGCATTGGGAAGCTATACAAAAAGTGGGTGCTACAGGAATATTAAAAGGAGTGGGCAAAGCAGAAGGCTGGGCGAATAAGATGTTTTTTTATCCGGATAGTTTGGCAAGTGGTGCCGAGTTTTCTTCTGGGATGATTAGGTTTGGCCGATACTTCAAAAGCTATCATCGTTTGTCGAGACCTTCTGGTGAAATAAGCTTAAATAATTGCCTGACATTCTTTAAAAGATTAAAACCATTTGTAAAGTCTAAAACCTTGCTGGCAATTCAAAGTGCAGAAGATTTCAAGAACCATTGGATTATTTGGAGCTTAAAAGACTTTGATCCTGACAGAGCATTAACAAGAAGGGAAATTAGTGTTGTTTTAGATAAGTGTATTTTACTTTTCGGCAGCAAAAACCTGCCCATGGATATAAACGGTAAAATGGGATTTAAATACAGTGAATTTTAATATGAGACAACAACTTTTCATAGCCTGCTTTTTCTTTATTGCTTTATCATCCTCAGCGCAAAAAGACTGGCAACTCGCCATCCAGACATGGACCTTTCATAAATACAGTTTTTTGGAATCGGTAGATAAGGCAGATAGTCTTGGTGTCAGGGATCTGGAAGTATATCCTGGTCAGAAAGTGGGTGGAGAGATACCCGGTGTGTTCAGTTTTACACTAGATAAAGATGCCCGGGATAAGCTGAAGCAATACCTGCATGATAAAAAAATCAGGGTGGTGGCATTGGGGGTAATCGATAAATACTATTACAATAAGGATAACCTGGAAAAATTCTTTGAGTTTGCAAAGTATATGAATATTCCCTTCATTACTGCTGAGCCCGAATGGGAGGACCTGGATGAATTCAACCGTTTAGCTGCAAAGTATAAAGTGAAAGTAGCTTTGCATTGCCACCCTAAGCCATCCAGTCATTACTGGCATCCTGATTCTACGGTGAAAGCAATGCAAGGAAGAAAAAATATCGGCGCATGGCCGGATATTGGTCACTGGGCAAGGAACGGAGTTGATATACAACAAGCATTGATAAAAGTGAAAAATAAATTATGGGGTCTGCACCTGAAAGATGTGGAGGCTTTTGACAATGTTAAAGCTTCGGATGTGTTATTCGGAAAAGGGATTTGTGATATCCCTTCTGTGTTCATACAATTACAGCAGATGAGATTCAAAGGAGTGCTTTCCATGGAATATGAGGCAAACGAGGATAACAATATGGAAGATATGCGCTACAACAAAAACTTCGTTGATAGTTTATTAAGGCAACTCTTGCATAAACTGCAATTGAAGCAATAAAACATTCTTTTATTACTTAATGCAGATCGATAATGAAAAACAGGAGAAAATTTTTGAAACAAGTTGCTGCAGCCTCACTGGCTGCACCGCTGGCTTCTTATGCTACCATGAGTCATGAAGAGATTGAGAAACGCATCCTTCCTTACGAGAAAAGATATTCCTCTTATGATGATATACAAGTCGCCATCATCGGCTTTGGTATAATGGGGAGCCGTAATGCAAAGACAATTTTGCAAATACCGGGAATAAAGCTAAAGGCAGTTTGTGATCTGTACAAAGGCCGGCTGGAGAGGGCAAAAGAATTGTATGGTAATGATCTTTTTGTTACTCAATCATATGAAGAGATTTTGAACAGAAAAGATATTGATGCTGTAATCATTTGTACCAGTGATCAATGGCATGATAAAATTTCCATTGATGCTATGCGAAAAAGGAAGGCGGTGTATTGCGAAAAGCCGATGGTACACCAGTTGAACCAGGGCTGGAATGTGATCAATGTGCAGAAAGAAACAGGTGTGGTGCTTCAGGTGGGCAGTCAGCGGGTCAGTAGCATTGCATATGCTGAAGCAAAGAAATTCTACAAAGCAGGAGAGATAGGGCAACTGAATTGCATTGAAGCGTCGTTTGACCGGCACACTGCTTTAGGAGCATGGCAATATACCATGCCACCTGATGCTTCAGCAGATACGGTAGCTTGGAAAAAATATTTTAAATCTTCCTCCAATCTGCCTTTTGATGCCAAACGTTTTTTCTGGTGGCGCAATTATAAGGAATACGGAACAGGTGTAGCTGGCGATCTTTTTGTTCATCTGTTATCTGGTATTCATTTTCTTACCGATTCAAAAGGTCCGTCAAAAATCTTTGCTACCGGCGATCTCAGCTACTGGAAGGATGGCCGGAATGTGCCTGATGTGATGACGGGTGTAATGGAATACAAAGCCACNNGGCAAAGTAAAATTCTATGGTACAGAAGGTATGATTGATTTTGGATGGAATGATTTTACAATTTACCGCAACAAGTTTACTTCCTTCCCCAATATAGGCGGATGGGATGCACTGGATACTTACCCGGAGGCGATGCAGCGGGAAATCATGAGAAGTTATAAACAAAAATACCCGCAGTCGGAAGGTTTGCAGGCAGATGCAAAGCCTATACGGTTTATGGCGCCGGAAGGATATGATGACCGCTTCGATCATTTTGTCAACTTTTTTGAATCAGTTCGAAATGGTAAGCCGGTTGTTGAAGATGCTGCATTTGGTTTCCGTGCAGCAGCGCCTTGTTTGGCTTGTAATGAAAGTTATTTTCAAAAAAAGGTTATTAACTGGGACCCTGTCAGGATGAAACTTATTTGATTTTTGAAGTTTTGAAATTCCCTTTAGGACGTTGTAGGTTATCTTTGCCCAATGCCAGAACAACTGTTTTCTTACCAGCAATTATTTGATTTTGCAAAGAATATCTTTCAAAAGATCGGCTGCTCGCCTGAGCATGCTGATACAGCTGCCAAAACCTTATTGTCTGCTGATCTTCGTGGAATAGATTCACATGGTATTGCCCGCCTCAGCGGGTATGTAAGATTATGGGAGGTAAAAAGAGTCAATGCAACACCTGATATTAAGATCATTCATGAAACTCCTTCGACTGCGGTGGTAGATGGTGACAGCGGATTAGGATTGGTGGTAGCACCTTTTGCCATGCAGGTTGCTATTGAAAAAGCAAAACAGGTGGGTACCGGTTGGGTAAGTGTACAAAATAGCAACCACTTTGGCATTGCCGGTTATCATGCAATGATGGCACTGGAACATGATATGATCGGGATGGCGATGACCAATGCCAGTCCGCTGGTAGCGCCAACTTTTTCTATTGATAAAATGTTGGGTACAAATCCCATTTGTGTGGCTGCACCTGCGGGTAATGAACCTGCATTTGTTGCTGATCTTGCTACCACCACTGCGGCCAACGGTAAGTTGGAAATATTGCAACGTAAAAATGCAGATACACCTTTGGGCTGGGTGCAGGATGCAGAAGGAAATCCATCCACGGATGCAAATATTTTAAAGAAAGGCGGTGCATTACTGCCGCTGGGTGGCGACAGGGAGCATGGTTCTCACAAAGGTTATGCCCTCGGAGCCATTGTAGATATTCTTTCAGCCTTGTTGAGCGGAGCAAACTATGCACCCTGGGTACCGCCGTTTCCTGCTTATGTGCCTATGCCGGCACAACAACCGGGAAAAGGAATCGGTCATTTCCTTGGTGCTATGCGCATTGATGCATTCAGGCCGGCTGAGGATTTTAAAAAAGACATGGATCACTGGATACAGGGATTCCGGAAATGCAGAACCATTCCGGGAGAAGAAAAAGTGCTGGTGCCGGGTGATCCGGAGAGGGAGTTTGAGGAAGAGAGAAGTAAAAATGGGATTCCGCTGCTTGATGCTGTGGTGGAAGACCTCAATAATCTTTCAGCTAAACTTTCGGTATCTTGGCCCTGAAATAAAACGTTTATGAGCAAGGCAGTTTGCTGTTTCGTGATGATAGCATTGGTTATTTTTTGTTCCTGTCGGAAAGAAACTAGTTCTGATCAAAGGCGGAATAACGGCCATGACAGTACACTTATCAGCGAAATGATCAAATTGGATACAGTCAGGCCATCAGGCCAGGATACTTTGGTGAGATTTTTATTCAGGTATGATACAAGGGACAGACTTGCAAAAATCCTGGTGCCAGGTTATGGATTAAATCCGGTGCCCGGAACAATTTTTGAGCTTGAGTATCTTTATTCAGGTAATGATACTTTGCCCAAGACATACATAAATAAATACTGGTCGGATATCAATCAGTATCCTTCTTTTCCTCCTGACTATGCAGATACTCTTTACCTCTTTTACTCCGGCAACACAATAGTAAAGGATTCGCTGCTTTATCATACAAGTTTTAACACAGCAAAGATTACCACTTTTAATCAGGTAAGCTCCGGTCATTACCGGGTAAATGTAAAAGAGGTGTTCAGGTCTGGCGCATTTTACAGCAGCCGTGGCCCTTATGATGTCTATGTTACAAAGCAGGGAGAAAATATTATCGAAATGAGGGACACTGTTCCTTTCTTTGGGGGGCCGCTTTCAAGGAGGATTAACTTTACTTATGACAATAAAGTAAACCCATTTAAAAGAGTTGCCCTTAGGTATCCCTTTTACAGTAATTTTTACTTCGATGGATATGTCGCTGATTTTATTCCTTATTTTCTTACTGATTTGAATGCAAATAATATGTTGTCTCTTTCCAGGCATTACCCTTCCATACCGTCAAGTGCTTTTCAATTTAAATACGATTATTTAGATAATGGACTGCCATCCGAGGTTCGTACCCTTATGGTGCATGACTACAATCAGATTTTTAAGTATTAACCGGCAGTTTTATTCCCCGAACAGAGATATGACCTGCTTAGATTAAAGGGAATATATGTTGGTAATTGGGGAAAGCTTCCAGAATATGGTATTGCTTTTTCTTTAAATTTAGTCTTTCATAGTTTTTGCTTATGAAAGTATTTATTATCGTATCTGTCATCGCTGTAACCACTTTTTTATTAGCTTCTTGTCAGCAAGAAGTGGGATCGGGGCATTCAAAACCGGTTGGTAATGACAGCACAGACATTACAGCATTAATTATTCTCGATACTACTTATGTGCCTATGCCGGCACAACAAACCGGCAAGGGTATTGGTCATTTTCTCGGGGCGATGCGTATCGATGCTTTCCGGCCGGCTGAGGATTTTAAAAAAGACATGGATCACTGGATACAGGGATTCCGCAAATGCAGAACTATTCCGGGAGAAGAAAAAGTATTGGTGCCGGGTGATCCGGAGAAGGAGTTTGAGGAAGAGAGAAGTAAAAATGGTATACCATTGCTGGATGCTGTTGTGGATGATCTGAAGAACCTTGCAGACAAATTTTTTATATCTTTACTTCTGTCATGAAAACATTTTTTCAAATTCTTAAACTTTTGTTCCTTATACCTTATTTTGTTTCATGTCAAAAAGAAATAGGGGGTAATATCATCAATAATAATGATATTCATCAAAGCGAGGGGACTTATTTAGTTAAATACGTTGCTTTTGACACGTCTTACATTACTGGCTCGGATACAATTAATGTAAATCAATATTATTATGATACACAGAAAAGATTATTTAGGGTGACTGATAGGTGGTATCAAAGGGGAACTACAAATGTTATAGAAACTTATGACGAGGTCAGATACTATTCTGCTAATGATACACTCCCTTACATGGTAATTGATAAAGCTACAGCAAGCGGAGTAGTTTTTTTAGACACATTATTTCTGAATTATAATAGCGAAGGATTTATAAGTAAAGATTCTTTAGTAAAATATGAAAATGGCATTATTAAAGAAATGTATGTGTTTGCATATAATAAGATTGGTAGCTGGGATTATTTCGTCTCAGGTATTGCTTATAATTTTGTTAACTCATTTCCGATTCCAACAAATAGGATACGGCTTTCCAAGACTATAATAAATAGTAATGTTACATCAAGCTATGATTCAATTTATGGGCAACCTGCCCTAAATGATTATACAGTATACAAGATGAACTATGTTTATGATAACAATCCAAATCCTTTTCAACGTATAGCATTACGTTATCCCGATACCAGATATGATGTAGAAAATGGGTGGTTTAATAACTTTACAAAAAATAATCCTGTGAGTTATCGGATGGAAAGGTATGGAAGTTTGCAAACGGGAATTGATACTAAGCAAGTAAGTATTGAATATACATACAATAGTTCGGGGTTTCCGATAACAATAAAAGCTAATCAAAATGGGGTGCCCTATTTACCACCAAATACTGTGAGTTACTTTTATTATTCGTATCTCTGAAATATTTTAGAATGACAACTTTAACGACTATGTAATTTTATCTAATAGTCTATCTTTGCGCCCTTGCTTGCCTTTTCTTAATCAATTAAAATCTCGGGAGGGGGGGACAAACATGAAAGTCATGAAGTTTGGCGGCACCAGTGTGGGTAAGCCGGAACGTATGCATCACATAGTAAAGCTGGTAACTAAGGAGGCGGAAATTGAACCGGCTATCGTTGTATTATCAGCATTGTCTGGCACAACGAATACCCTGGTAGAAATAGGGGAACTGATAGCTAAAGGCGACCGCAGCGGCGCCAAGCAAGCAATAGACAAACTGGAGGCACATTACCTGGTATTTGTCACAGAACTGGTAAAAAAAGAAGAAGCTGTTGCTAAGGCAAAAGCAATTATCGCCGAGCATTTTGAATTCCTGAATATTATTCTCAAAATATCGTTTAGCGAGGCATTGAGTAAAGACATACTGGCGCAGGGCGAATTGCTCTCTACTAAATTATTCTGTGCCTACCTGGAAGAACAGGGTATTGATCACCTGTTGTTACCCGCTTTGGAGTTTATGACCATTGATAGTTATGATGAGCCACAGATTGGCAGTATTAAAGTGAAGCTTACGCAAATTTTACAGCAGCATAAGGATAAAAAACTATTCGTTACACAGGGCTATATCTGTCGGAATGCAAGGGGCGAAGTGGATAACCTGAAAAGAGGAGGCAGTGATTATTCAGCCTCATTGATAGCTGCAGCTATCAGTGCTTCTGTTTGTGAAATATGGACGGATATTGACGGTATGCACAACAATGATCCCCGGGTGGTAAAGAAAACAGTTCCCATAGAGCAAATGAGTTTTGATGAGGCGGCAGAGCTGGCTTATTTCGGGGCTAAGATCCTTCACCCGGCTTCTATATGGCCGGCACAAACGTATAAAATACCGGTGAGATTACTGAATACCATGCAGCCGGAAGCAAAGGGAACGCTTATAACAGAAGAGGCGGGCAGTGTGGGAGTAAAAGCAGTGGCGGCAAAAGATAATATCATTGCTATCCGTATCAAGAGCAGCCGGATGTTGCTGGCTTATGGTTTCCTGCGGAAAATTTTTGAAGTATTTGAAAAATACCGCACACCCATCGATATGATCACTACTTCGGAGGTAGCTGTTTCATTAACAATTGACAATGATGCAAACCTGAAAGAGATATTAAAAGAACTGGAACCATTCGGTACAGTGGAAGTGGATAAGAACCAGACGATCATTTCTGTTGTAGGTAATGAAATATCTCGGACAGAAGACATGGTAAAAAAACTTTTTGGCTCAATTATGAATATCCCTGTCCGTATGGTAAGCTATGGTGGCAGTCCCCATAATATTTCTTTGCTGATTTCAGCTGATTATAAAACAAAAATGTTGCAGCAATTAAATAAAGGGATGTTTGGACTGGATTAAATTTAGTAATGCTAAAAGAAAGTCTGGTAGCTATATACCGGCTTTTTTAATAAGGTTAAAAAGGTATGTGATTAATCCAGATGTTCTGAATCTTCTTCTTCGCTGCCCAACGTATATATAGCGATTGCTCCATTACCTCCGTTAAATCCGCCAAAGAAGGGAGTTTTAATGACTTTTATTATCGCAATGTCTGCTATATTTAATGAATTAAGGTAGTCGATGGGAACAGACATTTCATCTACATATATACCGGGAACGCCCCCGCGGATGACCGGTATCCTGGCTCCTGATTTTGATTTATACACCTGTAGCCCGGCAACCCGTCCCTCCAACCAGTCAAGGATATTAAGCCAGGCCCTGGCACCCATATTATTGGCTACATCAATAATGGTTCCTTCGGTACTATGGAACAAGCCGCTGCAATAAAGATCGTTTAGTTCCTGTGAGAGGTTAAAAGGACGATTTTCTCCTTTGTATGATTGTGAAGAAACAGAGAGTGAGAATAAACCTAAAAAAGAAATTATTACTAGTCGTTTCATAACCACATCCTCCTGTGTGTAAGTTACGACGAATTGCTGTTAGGAGATAGTTAAGAGAATTAAAAAAGCCTTCTAAAGAAGGCTCTTAGTGTATAATTAAGTATTAAAAAATGCCTTTAAATGATCAACAGTGCATCACCATAGCTGAAGAACCTGTATTTGTCCTTAATCGCTTTTTTATAAGCTTCCATGGCCAGTTCATAGCCCGCAAAAGCACAGGTCATGATCAGCAGACTTGTTTTAGGCAAGTGAAAATTGGTAACCAGTGAGTCTGCTATATTAAACTCATAGGGGGGGTGAATGAACATATTGGTCCAGCCCTCCGAAGGTTTCAATAATTTCTGAGCAGTAAAAGAGGATTCCAGTGCCCGCATTGTCGTAGTACCAATGGAGCAGATACGGTGACCATACTCTTTAGCCCTGTTCACAATTTTACAAGCTGTTTCGTCAATATGGTAATATTCTGCATCCATTTTATGCTTGCTCAGGTCTTCCACTTCAATGGGACGGAAAGTACCAAGCCCTGTATGCAGTGTCACTTCTGCGAAACGGATACCCTTAATCTCCAGTCGTTTGATCAACTCACGACTAAAATGCAAGCCGGCAGTAGGGGCAGCTACCGCACCTTCATGCTTTGCATATACGGTTTGGTATCTTTCTTTATCCTCTTCATCTGGTTTGCGTTTGATGTATTTGGGTAAAGGAGTTTCGCCCAACTTTTCCAATTGTGCCCTGAAGTCTTCCTCGCTACCATCCCAGAGAAAACGGATGGTACGGCCACGGCTGGTAGTATTGTCAATTACTTCAGCTACCAGGTCTTCCTGGTCGCCAAAATAAAGTTTGTTGCCAACACGGATCTTCCTTGCGGGATCAACTATCACATCCCAAAGACGATTGGGTTTGTTCAGTTCACGGAGTAGAAATACTTCGATTTTGGCTCCTGTTTTTTCCTTACGGCCATACATGCGGGCAGGGAAAACTTTGGTGTTGTTCACTACAAAGCAATCCTTGTCATCAAAATAGTCCAGAATATCCCGGAAGTGTTTGTTTTCGATTTCACCGGTATGACGGTTAACCACCATCATGCGGGCATCTTCACGTCTTTTGGCCGGAGTTTGGGCGATAAGGTTTAACGGGAGGTCGAAACGAAATTGCGAAAGCTTCATGTGTATTTAGGGTTTATATCAATAGTCGTTGACACAAACCGGGCATGAATATTTGCCGGGGGTGATCCTAAATCCGGCCTTACGGCGCCGGGTTTGGTCAGTTTGACTGTTTATAAGGCGGGCAAAAGTACACTATTCGTGGTCAAAATCCCGTTTATATTTCCAGATTATTTTCACAAAAGGATTCGGGGGTTAAGTCGCTGAATTTCAAAATAATTTTATGCTTTTCAATGGCCTCCGGCATCTTAAATTTGTTTACATCAAATCAAAACCCGGGAATTGCCGGTCTATAACCCTTTATGATGCGAATTATCCCGATTATTTTCCTTCTGGCCTTATCCGTTTGTTCAGTAAATGCCCAGCCCGTAATAAAAGCTAAAAAATACCCCAGTCTATTATGGGAAATTTCCGGCAAGGGGCTAAAAAAGCCTTCATACCTGATTGGCACCATGCATGTAAGCAGTAAACTCGCATTTAACCTGCCTGACTCGTTTTATTATGCTATCAGAAAAGCCGAAGTAGTTGCTTTGGAAACAAACCCAGAGACATGGCAGGATGACCTGAATAAGTACGACCTCTCTGGCGGTAAATCATATAATGACGGATATAAATACAGTTTATATTCATCCATGCCGTCCGATTATCTGTCGATCAATACCCTTAAGTTTTTCAAATACGACAATAAGATTGAAAAGGCTTTATATAGTAATCCTTCAACCATCAACAGTTTGTTATACCGGACTTACGGCAATGAGTCCAGTGATTTCGAAGAAGACACTTATTTGGATATGTATATATTTCAGTGTGGTAAGAAATGGGGTAAAAAAGTTACAGGTGTAGAAGATTATGGTGAGAGCATGAAATTGATGGCAGAGGCTTATAGGGACGGAGCTAAAGATAAGAACAGAAAGGAAAGAAGCTATGGCGATGCAGGAGATGAATACAGCGAGGAAAAATTGGAAGAAGCCTATCGCACAGGCAATCTCGATTTGCTCGATTCAATAAACAAATACAACAGCGAATCGGCGGCATTTGATGAAAAATTTTTGTACCAGCGAAACGAAATACAGGCAAATTCGATTGATTCCATTATAGCCAGCGGTTCGATACTGTTTGTCGGTGTCGGGGCTGCACATCTTCCCGGGGAAAGAGGGGTGATTGAAATACTGCGCCGCAAGGGTTACAAACTACGTCCTGTCAAAATGGGAGAGAGGGCCAGTAAAGAAAAAGAACTGGTTGATAAAATAAGAGTGCCCGTTACTTTTCGCACAGCGTCAGCAGCAGATGGTGCTTACAGGGTGGATATACCCGGAACGTTTTATAAAATGGGAGATGATGTAGCCCAGGATCAGCGGCAGTATGCAGATATGGCTAACGGAAGTTACTACATGGTAACCAGGATAATGACCAATGCCTGGATGTGGAATCATAGTTCAGAGGATGTTTATAAAAAAGTAGACAGCCTGTTATATGAAAATATACCCGGGAAGATCATTTCCAAAACAGCCATTGTTAAAAATGGTTATAAGGGTTTTGATATCACCAACCGGACCCGCAGAGGTGATTTGCAGCGTTATAATATTTTCATTACACCTTTTGAAGTCATCTTTTTCAAGATGAGTGGTAATGGCGATTATGTAAAACTGGGTGATGAAGCAAAAAGGTTCTTTGGCAGCATTCAGTTGAAGGAGTATAAAAACGGCGGGCCGTATAAAAAATATTCCCCCGCATATGGCGGGTTTGCAGTTGATCTGCCACATGAACCATATATAGGCAACGATGGGAGCTGGATCTATGATGCAGAAGATAAAGCGGCCGGAATAAACTACCGGGTCATTCGTTCAGATATTCATAACTATCGCTTTGCAGAGGAAGATAGTTTTGACCTTGGCCTGATGGATGAGAGTTTTATGGCATCTGAGTTTATGGATACCCAGTTGTTGCGTAAACAAACAAGCTATAATGGCTACCCGGCGCTGGATGGTAAGTATAAAGACAAAGCAGGTAAAATCTATTGGGCAAGATTTATCATCCAGGGGCCACATTACTATTCACTGATAGCATATGGCAAAGAAGAAAATCTGGCGATGCAGCAGTTTTTCAATTCATTCGAACTGAAACCGTTGGATTACGGAGAAGCAAAAATCCAGAAGGATACATCATTGTATTATACCGTTACTACTCCTTATTTCCCCAAAGATGAAAAAATAAAAATTGATGTAAAAGAGTACAACTATTTTGGTGGCGAAGATGACGAAGATGAGGAGTCTGAAGATGATTTACTTGAAAGCGGTGCGTATCGAAATAAGATTATTGCCAATGACTCTACCGGTGAGAAAATTTTTATTTCATTCTACCGGTCTCCCCGTTATTATTATGTAAAAGATAGCGCAAAGCTTGACCTGGAAAACCAGCTTTCCGTAGAAGGTTCAGTTCAGGGCGATTCTAACTGGGTAGTGAGGTGGAAGAATAAATCAGAGTTGCCCAATAAGTTTAAAGTCTGGGAAGCTATCGTAACGGAGAAAGGCAGCAGCAGG
>DEHX01000150.1 GCA_002352145.1 Chitinophagaceae bacterium UBA2789 | reverse complement strand
GTAATTGCCGGAATTTTGTATGGATGTGCTTTTTCTGCATCCTTCAGCAATTTACCTGCCTGTTGCAACTTTCCGGCATGGATATAATATTCTGCCATTAATACCTGGTGAGAAAAATTAATTTCTTTCCGGGAGTAAAGAGAATCCAGTTGGGCAAGTGCCGTCTCAAGGTTGTATACAAATGCACTTGTATTGATGTATTTCATCCGGGTATTTGCATTATCAGGCTTTAATTCAAGAGATTTTTTATAATAAGCTGTTGCCCGTTGCGGCAAACCCTGCCAGGTATACAGGTCACCGATTTTATAATACACTTCTGCCATCATAACCGGTTCTTTCAAAAGTGAATCTGCTTTTCTTAGAAAATAAAGGCCTTCTGTCAGTGGAAATCTAATACCGGTATGGAGATCAAAGTGGTCACCGGTAGCGGGAACTTTGTTTCCTATTACTGATTGTTCGATATATGGACGGTTCATGTAAGACTCTTCATCCGTATCATCCTTAATATACTTGCGGTCATTTTCATATAACTCCGGCGCTTCCATGGCCATATCATAAACCATGCTGCCGGCTTTGTAAAACCATTCACCCCATTCCGGGTACTTTGCAGTTACTCTTTTATAAAAAGGCAATAATTCATTCCTTACAACAGATTTATCTGCAATTGATTTAATCACAGCTTCCGCATCATGATACCGTTCGTTCTTTTCAAGAAGGGTCCAGCATTTATAATAGGCCGCTATCTCAGTGGGTTCCTCTTTCATGATAGCCCGAAACTGTTTTTCTGCTTCTTCTACATGGTTCCATCGTTCATAAGCGGTACCCAGTAAAAATCTTGTTTCTATCTTTGGAACCCAGGAATATTGAACCCTGCGCAATACACAATGTATTTTTTCATCATTTACCGACAGGTAGTAGGGAAAGAGTTTTGCCAGAGAATCACAATACCGCTGCAGTGCATACTTATCCAGGTGAAATTGCAGGGCATAATTAAAAACGATATCCGCCTCCTGCCATCGTTGCTGATCATAATAAAGTTTACCAAGAAAATGAAAAACCAGCGGGTTGTCCGGATCTATATTTATCACCTCCTTGAATTTTTTTTCCGCCTTCGGAAAAGCCTTGTAGTCCACATAAAGCAATCCGATATATAAATTTCCCAGCACATCATTCTTTTTGACCATGTTCGTGTCAAAATCGCAGGGTAAGTGAGGACTCATGACGATGCTTTCGTCAATCGGGTCAACATGAATTAAATCAGAAGGATTGAAATTATAGCCCCGTTTCCGGATATCAGCTTCCAGGAAAAAACTATCAGCAGCAGCATACCGGGTGGTGTTCATATATACATAGCCAAGTCTTTCAAAAGGCAGGTAATGCCGTGTGTTTAGCCGGATGCTTTTACGATAATATTCTTCTGCAAACAATAGATTGTTATCTTTTTCGTAAAGGATACCGGTGTTTACATAAGCACCTTGAAAACCGGGCTGCAAATCCCTGGCTTTGGCAGCAGCAGCAAAACCGCTTTCCCTTTTATTCATCTGTGCATAAAGACCGGCCAGGTTAGCCCAGGGCATGGCCCAGTTCGGTGCAATTTGTGTGGCACTCAGGAAAAACTTTTCCGCTTCTGCTAAATTGTTTTTTTGCTTATATAAAATTCCCAGTTCGTTATTTATGTAAGCTGCATTTTTTTCAATCTTATAAGCCTCCTGCTGTTCCCTTAAAGCCACTGCCAGCAGGCTGTCTGTGTTTTTAAATAAGGGCATTTTAAGCCTGGTTGCCACACCGGAAAAATAGTGATACTTAAGCTCCAGGCACTCGGGTAAATAAGCGTCAGAACCTGTGGCAACAGCGCTGTAACTAAAAATACCTGAACGAGGTTTGGATATCTTTAATGCCACGTCTAACATAGCAGCAAAAACATCATAATCAGTATCCGCTTTACTGTAATACCTTCTTTTTTCCAGTTCGGCCTCATCTCCTTCCAGGTAAAGATTGATCATACGCTGACCTCTGTCGGAAAGCACTTCAATCAATTTATCATTAAATCGCTTCAGGGCATCAGCATTCGTTTCGAGTGATTTAATCAACCGGTTTACCTGTAATGAATCATATGTAATTTTTTGGCGGACGGTTTCCATTACCTGCCGTATGAATTCATAAGGAATTTCATAAGAAGGCAGGAGGCGCAGCTGATGAAAATTCACCTGCTTCTCCACATTCCACTTATCAACCAGGCTGAAAAAGTAGCCTTGCGGAGAAGTACCCATTGGTTTAGGCCTGCTGGTCTGTTCAACTATCGGCGCAGGAGAAACGGAAAGCCGCAAAGAATCTAAGCGTTGTTTATCAACCCTCGCTAAGGGTGTTGGTAATGTACCGCTGACCACCGGCGTTTGTTTATTTTCTTTTTGGCTTAATATCTTATCTGCCTGAAAAGATTGGGTAAGATAGCTCTTGACTTCTTCCAGTGTAATAACCCTGTCATTGGAAAAATCTGCTAAACCTTCCAGGCCCTTCACCAGGTAATAGGAAAAGACACCACGGCCCCCACCCCACTTTTCATCTTCATTGGATAGTTCGTTAGGGCCACAGGAGGTAATACGTATTTCTTTACCGGTAGCTGTTCTTAACTGATCCCCGGTTAACTGGTTTCCCCTGATATTTTTACCGGCCAGGTCGCCGGAATGACAGGCATCGGTAATCAATATCACTCTTGATCCTTTTGTAACCGAAAGGGTATTGGCAAACCGGTTAATATCCTCTATACGTATTGCATTATGCAGGTAATTGGTACGGGGGGTATTAACCGCCAGCAGGAATCCCAGGTTATCAATCGTATTGTTTTCCATATCGCCATGACCGGAAAAATAGAAATAAACGAGATCGTCTTTATTGGCAGTTTCAAGCAGCCAATACCAGGCATTGTAAATAGAAGTGTAAGTAGCATCAGTATTCAATAATATCCGGATATTATCTGACGGAACTGAACCACCTGCCTTTGAAAGAAGAAATTTTTCAAATTCTTCAGCGTCCCTGTGTGCAAAGTTCAGCTTGGGTATGCCATCACTTTCATACGCAGATATGCCAACAATAACAGCATACGTTTTCCTTTCGTTTGCCAAATTACTATTTGACTGTGCCCAAATGCTGAGGGGGCAGCAAGAAATAAATAGGATTATAAGCAGTAGCCGGCGCATAGGTAAAATAATATCAATCAGTTAATTTACCGATATTATTTGATTGAGAAGAAAAAACATATTGAAACAGCTATGACCTGCCTGACTGGTACAATTGCCAGAAAAACTTTATAGCCGCAATAATATCTTCCTCAGATTTATTTTGCGTATTGGTGAGTTTAATAAAGCGGCGAAAGCCTTTAGTGGGATCCTCTTTTGTAAACTCAATCACCAGCATAAAATTATCCCGCCATTTTAACGTAAGGGGTTTTTCTTTTATATAAGCATTTAGAAATTTATCCCAGCCGGTCACCAGCATTTCATCCTGGTAGATACCGGTTTTATTCACCCTTATATACACTCTCCTGCTCCGGGCCTTGGTGAAAAACATAAAAGATGGCAGCAGGGCCATCATCAGGAGGTAATCCAGAATTCTGTCAGTGCTGAAACCATTCTTCAACGTTGGCACAAGCCCAAGAACGAATATGATGAGAAAAAGAAAGGCCAGTATATAGTTCAGAATCTTCTCCTCTCCCACTATAAACTCGCTGTCTTTTGTCAATGCCTTTTTCGCCATGCAGTAAAAATAGCTATTCATCAACAATCCCCTTACTCCTTACTCCCGACTACGGACTACCGACTCATGTCTCTCTGCTCCTGCTTCCCAAAGCCTCCCTCACCTTAGGCGCTATCTTGGTTCCAAATAGTTCTATTGATTTCATCAGCGATGCATGCGAAGGGCCTCCTACATCCATATGTGCAGAAAAACGGGTAAGGTCAAACAGTTCCTGCAACTCCAGTATTTTATCAATCGCTTCATTGACATCCCCGATGACCAAATGCCCCTTATTGCCACGGCCTGCATCAAACTGCTGACGCTGGTAAGGCGGCCAGCCACGACTGCTGCCTACCCTGTCCATCTGTGCGGAATAGATAGGATAATAATAATCAGCGGTTGACTGGCTGTCCTCACCAAAAAAGGCATGCATATGCACTCCCATCTGCAGTTTGGTGGCATCATGTTCAAAATGATCGTACACTTTTTTATAGTATTCAAACAGGGGTTTGAACTGAGCTGGGCTGCCACCAATGATTGCAAAGATCACCGGCAATCCCAGGCGACCGGCCCGCAACACACTTTCCGGTGTGCCACCCACAGCCACCCAGATATTCAGATTATCATTATAGGCACGGGGTAATATGGACTGCTTGTTCAGTGCTGCCCGGTGTTTTCCCTTCCAGGTAATAGGGTTCTCCTTATTGATCTTTACCAGCAGTTCCAGTTTTTCTTCAAACAACTCCTCATAATCTTCCAGCCGGTAACCATAAACCGGGAACGATTCTATGAAACTACCGCGGCCCGCCATCAGTTCCGCCCGGCCATTGGTGAGTAAGTCTATGGTGGCATAACTCTGGTACAGCCGCACAGGGTCAGATGAACTGAGCACATTCACGGCGCTGCCCAGCTTGATTTGCTTCGTTACCGAAGCTGCAGCTGCTAATACTATCTCCGGAACAGAAACAGCATAATCTGGCCGGTGGTGTTCCCCCACACCAAAGAAATCCAGGCCCACTTCATCCATCAGTTTGATTTCTTCAATCAATTCCTGCAGCCGTTGGCCGGTGGGCAAGGGTTTACCTGCTTTATCAAAATGATTATCGCCAAACATACTGATGCCAAGTTCCATGTGATACTTTTATCGCAAATATAGTTACCAGCCAGCGGAGAACTGAACTACAATAGACCGCAGGTATCCCTTGCCGCTTCGGACATATACAAAATTTAATTTCAACACCTGATATAAGTCACCCTTTTGGGTATTACTTCGATGTTACATTTAACAGCAAATGAGAAAAGTCTCCAAGGGGACTGAAGTATCTGAGCCAAAACACCATTTCTTAACCAAAAGCGAAAGACTATGAAAATATTCAGGTTCATGTTTGTTTTTGCGTTACTGATAACAGCTACTGCTGTCATCGGTCAAAAAGAACAAAACATTTCATCAATGAAAGAAGGCACAGTACTCACTGCTGCCGATATTGGTTTTTTAAGCATGGTATCCAATGCCGAACTGGATGCAAGCCGCGGACCTGCTGTAAGAGGAGCCACAATTAACAATGTATTCTACAAAGCAGGTCAGACACTTTCTAAAGCCGATGCTAAAGCAATTACCTTAGCCATTACCGAATTCCAGAAAAATTACAAAGCTCCGGATGGCAGCCGCGGTGCCGGCTGGTGCTACTATTGGTATTACTATTGCGACTATTGGGGATATTGCTATTGGTACAAATATTGGTACTATTGCTAAACCCATTAAGTGAGAAAAGCCGGTTTACGTTACCGGCTTTTTGCTATCTTTTTGTTTTATTCGCTTTCTTCTTTGTTAATACCCAGTATAATCCTCTTACATTGGTTTGCCAATCCGGTAATACGGCTGTAATAATTATTTCTTCAACCAGTTCAATTAAGGTGATGCCGGCTGCGGCGTAAAACAATATAAGGTTTGGTTCATTAAAAACAATGGCCACTAATAAAAAAACACCCTGCAACAAAGCAGCCAGTTTGGCCAGGTAGGTATGAAAATTGGTCATCTTGCCATACCGGTAAAAAGCAAAACCGGTTTCCGCAAGAAATACAATAAAGAGAATGATCAGTTCGGTAGTATGCGCCTTTATAAAGGCAGGATTTATAACAAACAGGCCAATCAATGCGGTCAGCACGGTCAGGTCATCACCGATAGAATCCAGCCGGGTACCCATTACACTGGTTACTTTGAATTTCCGGGCCAGGTAACCATCTATCAGGTCGGTAAAAAAGCTGACGGCCAGTAACCATTTAAAGAGCTGGTAATATCCATTAAACAGCAATACAAGTAGAAATGGCGCAGCTATCACCCGGTAAAGAGTGATACCGTTGATAATATACCATGCCTGTTTATGCGTTCGCATGGGCGGATTTTTTTAATCGTTGTAATAATAACTCGTCAACAACAATGGCTGCCGCAATGCCAATTATATAAGCAATAACATCCAGCGGATCAAATACAGTTCCCAGGAAATGAACATGAAAGTATTGCAGTGATTCGGCTAAAACACAACCGCCCAATATTAGGGTGGCCTTCATCTTCCAGCCGGATACCAGGGGCCAGTTTCTTTCTGCGATACTCAATAAAAAGTAAAAAGCAAAAGGGATAGCAACGTCTGAAAAATAACTGTAATAAAGATCCCTGTATGATCCATGAAACCATTTGCCTGGCCCGATTATATGAAGCAACGCTACCAGTAATACAATGAGGATGCAAAGAACCCTTCGCATACCAGCAAGTTACAAAATAATTACCCGCTCTTATTAAGCTGTAATGTGTACTGCTCTTGAACAGAGCGGCACCCTTTGTTTATTGCTGCTATCTATTATCCTCATCTTATCATATCAGCTTCCCACCTTCTCAGCACATCGGCCACGGTCTTGCTTACATGGTTATGCAGCGACTCTGCAAAATCCGTATCGTTCATTTTTTCTTGATTTGATTTTAATGTATTCCACAATCGCTGCATCACTACTTTTCCATCTGCATCATAAATATCGGCGGCAGCTGCATGCCAGCGGCACTGGTACCAGCCATAGTTCTGTGGATGCTGTTGACCGATTTCATCATATCGCTCTTCCAGGTCAGTTAAACTGGTGAAGCGATAATTTTTTACGCCACCATTCACTACGATGCGGGGAAACAGTGTAAGAGCCGGCAACTGCTCCGGTTCTTTTTCTGCGATATAAGTATGCAGCAGGATATTACAGAACAACTCTCCCATCCATTTGCGCTGCACCTGNNGGCAGGCCATATACTTTCTCCGCCTGCAGCCGAATCTCTTCCGGCAGTTCTTTTACATTCAAAAAACTTCTCCAGAAATCATTGTCGTCGGCGGCTACCACCAGGGTAGCATCATCATTATAATGCGGCATACCATACACCGGGAATTTAGTGTACAGCGGCCAGTCAGCCTTGTTTAGCAGCAGCACCGTCACTACCGGTTTGAAGCCCAGCATCTCCTGGTAATAGGTCATTACCTTTTCCAGCCTTGTAGCAGTTTGCTGCGCTCTTGACTTAAAGCCTTCACTGTAAAAAGTAGTTACCCCGGCACCGCTTAGCGATTGCAGCTTGTCATAGGGCTGAGCAAAACTTGTTAAGCGGAAAAGAGTAGCGCAGATAAAAAGCATTACAGGTTTCATGATATTTCATTTTACACAAACCTCTGCAATGACAAAGTGGTGAAATAGTAAAAAAGCGACATTATAACTGCATCGGACCCTGCAGGCGGATGGGCAGTTGGGCCAGCTCCTTTTCCAGGATGCGAGGCGTTACCCCGGCAAATTCTTTAAAGTCGCGGATAAAATGCATCTGGTCGAAATAACCGCATTCGTATGCAATCTTTGTCCAGCTCATTTGTAAAAATTGTTCCCGCATACGATAGGCTTTTGAAAAACGAACAATCCGGGCAAATAATTTAGGTGACATGCCAATGCGTTGATGACAGGTACGTTCAAACTGGCGGAGGCTCAGGCAGGCCAGTGAAGCCAGTTTTTCAATTGTATAGTTTCCCTGGTGCTGTACTAATTGCAGCATGGCCCTGTCAAAGTGTTGCAGCGGTTTTATCCTGTTGAGTTGCGATAGCAGGAATTTTTCTACCACATCCTTTATCGCATCCATCTCTGCTGCTTCCTGTAGTTGCTGGTGCAGAAGCTCCATCACACCGGGTCCAAACACATCAGCAGCATTGTAATTGTCGTCCAGCATTTCTTGTAGCGAAATGCCCAGCAACCTGTGCAGGCCGCCGGGATGAAACCCTACTCTTACTGCCTTGTGCCGCTGGTTCACATCAATGCGTACGGGGGTAAGCTGCGGGCCTACGATAACACTGCGGGGCTGCTGAATGAATGCTTCTTTGCCATCAAACTGTACTTTGATCGGGTCTTCGATGTAGAAGAACAGAGAGTTTTGCGGTGTGGGCGGATAAGGAGCAATAACAGGTTCTGCCGTATCGGGCACTTGTGCATCAATTACCATGATGCACTGGATAAAATCCTGCAACTGCGGATGGGGTATGTAGAACTGTGATTGCATGTAAGCAATTATACAGATAATTCCATTTAGTGTTCTATCAATCGGTTTGAACAGGCATCCCTGCCTCTTTCCATGCTTTGATACCACCATCCAGGTGGCATACATCGGTGTAGCCCATTTATTTCAATATAGCCGCAGCAAGGGCCGGTCTGCTGCTGATTTTGTCATGGTTATTGGTTTATTGTTTCCTGGTGTAAGTTAGCCAAGTTCTCAGAAAGTTAACCAAAACCCATTTGCTTGCTTTGCACAAAGTGTATGCTGGCGGTTCATTGCTTAATCACTGGTCAGGTTACTTTTTGAAATGTTTTATCAGTTGTGAAATATTCAATTGTCAAAACCAAAGCCATAAAACAGAAGAATGAAACCTTTTGCATAACAGCCAATAAACCCCAATCCCCGGCTCCATATAAGAACAGGGTGTAATAAAATATTAATAAGCTCACTATGCAAAATAACTTTAACCAATGCAGCTTTGTTTTAAGTACAAAGATGCTGATGTAAAATAAACCCAACATGGTTAAAGTACTTGAAATAGTAACCATAATATCATGTAAAGATGTGGCAATTAAAAAAGTAAAAACCATGTTTAATACGCCGACCGATTTTAAAACCCATTCTGTATGCTTATGAGGTATTTTTTTGGAAGTATGAATAAAAAATAGCCCATAGGCAATTGAATTGATTCCCATTCCGATTATTGCCCAAATTCTTGCCGGGTTTTCAGCGCCATTGATTGATGTATCTAAAAATAAATTGCTGAAATAATTCTCTGACCAGTTAAACCCTATGGAGTTTTTGTTTAAAATAGAACCACCGGGATATAATAATGTAGCAATTATCAAAAAAACTAAAGAAATAGCGATACCAGTTAAAACAGAATACTTTCTCATTGATTAATGACGCTTAATGATTACTTTCTTTATAATTCATTTGTGAATGTAAAATGCGTAACTGCATGCTGTTTACGTATTGGTGATGGCGGGGCATTTGAAATACCTCAGGCCGGCTTTTGCACAAATACCCGGTAGGAGGATAAATGTCGGGCTTATAACTGTCAGCCCCACTTTTGCCTTTACAATATTATAGGGTGTTTTTCTTTCATAAACCATTTCTGTTA
>DEHX01000008.1:32458-56191 GCA_002352145.1 Chitinophagaceae bacterium UBA2789 | reverse complement strand
TAACGGAGAAAGGCAGCAGCAGGGTTGTTCATTCTAAAGCATTTTATAAGGACGGTATCGGGTTTTCATTGATGACGCAATCTGATACCCTTTCTGCCCCAAGCGAATTTGTAAAACATTTTTTTAATTCTTTCACACCTGCCGATACACTGAAAGGCATCAATCCATTGGAGAAAAAATCTAAACTGTTCTTCGAAGATTTTATGAGCACTGATACGGTATTACGCAAAAGGGCGGTAAAACATATCGGGGATATCGATTTGGATTCATCTGATTTTCCTATGTTAAAAAAAGCGATCAGCTTGCTTAACTGGAACGACAAGAAATATCTAGATACGAAGAAAGAGTTTATCAATAAACTGGGAGGCATAAAAACGATTGCCTCAGCCCAATATCTGAAGGAACTTTATTATGCGCTGGACGATACCGTTCAGTTACAGTATGCAGTGTTGGAAAACCTGTTACAGCACAGAACCAGCTATGCGTATACTATTTTCAGGGATATTGTGAATGCAGAGCCGCCCGTGCTTGATTTTGCTACTTCAGATTATTCTCCATATGAGGCTTTAAAATATTTAAATCTTTACAGGACCGGGGGCTTTAGTTATACAAATGGCAGATTTCTTGATGAGCTTTCAGATTCTTTAAAGCTGACGAAGACTATTCTGCCCGATCTTTTGCCACTGTTAAACCTGGAAGATTATAAAAGCAGTATCATGAAGCTGCTGGGACAGATGGTGGATAGTAGTCTGGTAAAACCCGGAGATTATGAAATGTATTTTAGCAAATTTCTAATTGAAGCCAAACAAGAATTAAAAAAACAGGCTATTGCAGAGAAGAAAAAAGCAATTCAAAAGGCCGAGGAAAGTAAAACTGATAAAAAGCCTATTTCTTATTTCAGGTCTGGGGATGAAGATGATTATGGAAATGATGACCTGAACCTGTATGCAACGCTGCTGCTGCCTTTTTGGGAAACAAATATTTCTGTTCAACCGTTCATCCAGCAAATGTTAAGATCGAATGACAAAAGGTTGAAGTATAATACCATGCTTTTACTGCTTGATAAAAATAAACCAGTGCCAGATACATTATTTGGGTATTTCAGTAAGCTGGAGGAATACAGGTATGAATTATATACCGATTTAAAAAAACGGAAAAAGCTCAACAAATTTCCTCCTGCAAGTCTCAACCATCTTGACCTTGGAAAAAGTGCATTGTTGAAAAGTGAATCTTATGATAAACCAGATTCAATTGTATACATTGACAGGTTACAGGCAGAGTACAAGGAGAAGAAAGGCTTCATCTATTTCTTTAAATACAAGGCTAAAAAAGATGATCTGACCTGGAAGCTGGCAACTGTAGGCCTGGTGCCATTAGACCCGGCCCAATTTGAGTTTGAAGACAGCAGTAACATTAAGATACCTTTCTTTTATTCGCCATTACTCCCATCGTACGGTTTTAACTATAAAAAGTATGATTTTACAGAGCTCACCGACACCAAATTAAAAGACGATGAACCGGTGAACAAGCAACTGAACAAGGAGTTAAAAAAAATGCTTTATTCCCGCAGAAAAAGTGCTAAAGAGTTTTATGGTAAAGACAACAACCGAAACGAATATGCTTATTAAGCAATAATGCCTTTGGGGATTGCGGCAATGAGATTTTTTGTATAAACGGATTGAGGGTTGAAATAAATGTCATCAGCAGGACCGCTTTCTTCAATCCTTCCTTTGTTCATGACCATTATGCGATCGCTGATGTAGCGTACAACTGACAAGTCATGAGAGATAAAGATCACAGTAAAGCCAAACTCTCTTTTAAGATCATTGATCAGGTTTAGCACCTGTGCCTGAACACTTACGTCAAGTGCTGAAACAGATTCATCACAAACGATAAAGGATGGATTTAATGCTAAAGCACGGGCAATAACAATCCGTTGGCGTTGCCCTCCACTGAATTCATGCGGGTAGCGGTTGAAGTGATCTGGCCTCAGGTTCACTTTTTCCAGTAATGCGGTTACTTTTTCTTTTCGTTGTTTATCACTGGTAAATAATCCATGTACTTTCATTGGTTCTGAAATGGCTGAACCGATAGTTAGCCTGGGATTTAATGAAGAATAAGGATCCTGGAAAATAATCTGGATCTCTTTCCTGAGAGAGTGAAGCTCGTCCTTGTTTCTTGCTGTAAGGTCGGCACCATTGTAGATGATCTTTCCGTTGGTAGGCTCTACCAGGCGAAGCAGTGTTCTGCCAAGAGTAGTTTTGCCACAACCACTTTCACCCACTAAGCCAAGGGTTTCTCCTTTGTAAACATCAAAACTGACACTATCAACGGCTTTGGTAAATTCATGAGCTCTCCCAAATAAAGTTCTTCGGGCTGGATACCAAACTGAGAGTTGCTGTACGGATAGAAGTAGATCTGTTTTTGTTGATACAGTTGATAAGATAGTTGTTGCTATATCCTTTTTTACTGTCTCTGTCCTCAGATCATCCATAAAGTCGCTGACAACCGGAAGCCTTTTTCCTCTTTCATGGTTGACCGGCCTGCACGCCAGCAAAGCTTTTGTATATGGATGCTGTGGATTGGTGAAAATATTCTTAACCATATTCTGCTCTACAATTTCACCTTTATACATCACTACGGCACGGTCGGCAATCTCTGCCACTACTCCCAAATCATGTGTTATAAAGATGACACCCATGCCGGATTGCTTCTGTAGTTCTTTGATGAGCTGGAGTATTGTTTTTTGAACTGTAACATCAAGAGCAGTGGTGGGTTCATCACAGATAAGAAGAGCTGGCTCACAACTCATAGCCATTGCAATCATTACTCGCTGCTTTTGTCCGCCACTGAGTTGGTGAGGGTACCCGTTGAACATGGCCTTGGGGTCGGGCAGCTTAACCTTTTCAAACCACTCGATGGTTTTTTGTTTTGCTGTTTCCTTTGGTATTTTTTTATGCAGTAGTATGGCTTCCATAACCTGGTCTCCACAGGTTAGAACCGGGTTGAGCGAGGTCATCGGTTCCTGGAATATCATGGCGATCTTATTTCCTCGAATATCCTGTAACTCATTTCTTTTTCGGTGGAGCAGGTTAATAACCTGCTCCCCATCTTCAGAAAATAATATTTCTCCGCTGCTGTAACGGACAGGTGGCGAGGGCAATAGTTGTAAAATGGAAAGAGAAGTGACTGATTTCCCGGAGCCGGATTCGCCAACCAAAGCGACTACTTCTCCACGATTTACAGCAAAGGAAATATTCTTTAATGCGTTTGTAATACCTGATTCAGCGATAAAATCAACCGACAGATCATTTATGCTTAACAGGGGCTGCATTATTTTTCAACCACTTTAATATTTAATGACCTCGGTGGCGTAGGGTAATATGCCATGCAGACCATACATTCTTTGGGTTTGGCAGTATCAATGATAAAGTAGAATTCATCACCCTGTTTAATAGTGGAAGGAAAATCGCATGGGCTACCAAGCCTGAATACATTGATATAATTTTTATTCGTTACCTCGTCTGTCCAGTTCGCTGAGATCTTAGCTGTATCAATTTCTCCTTCGGTAATGCGGATAGTGTAGTTCATGCAGATGCCTGCAATTTCCAGTTTGCCTTTATACTTTTCAGTATTTTTTTTGTCATTACAATCGCTGACCGAAAGGGTCAGTACAGATAAGCCAGCTAAAAGCAGGAATAGTTTCATTTAATAACTACTTTAAAATTTCAGGTGCCTTACTGTTTGGCCGTCATTGATAAGTTCTTTCAGTGAGTCAATGCCAATCTTAAGATGTCTTTCCACAAACATTGCAGTAACGGTTTTGTCACTTTCCTCGGTTTTAACGCCTTCGGGTATCATGGGCTGATCGCTTACCAATAATAAAGCGCCGGTAGGTATTTTATTATAAAAGCCAACGGTAAAGACTGTAGCCGTTTCCATATCAATGGCATAAGCCCTGATTTTTTGCAGGTATTCTTTGAAAGGTTCATCATGTTCCCAAACCCGGCGGTTAGTAGTGTATACGGTGCCGGTCCAATAATCGACTTCATAACCCCGAATAGTAGTAGAAACTGCCTTTTGTAAAGCAAAGGCAGGAAGTGCAGGAACTTCTGCAGGGAAGTAATCATTGGATGTACCTTCACCTCTTATGGCAGCGATCGGAAGTATGAGGTCTCCAAGTTTATTCCTTTTTTTAAGGCCGCCGCATTTACCAAGGAATAAAACAGCTTTGGGTTGTATTGCTGACAACAAATCCATTATGGTTGCGGCAGTAGGGCTGCCCATTCCAAAGTTTATGATAGTAATATTCTGCGCTGTGGCGCATTGCATGGGTTTGCCTTCACCAATAACCGGTACATTATTCCACTCGGCAAACATTTTTACATAATTACTGAAATTGGTGAGCAGTACATACTCTCCGAAATTCTCCAATTGTTCTCCCGTATAACGGGGTAACCAGTTTTGTACTATTTCTTCTTTTGTCTTCATGCTGACAAATTTAATCAATTACATTTGAAGCATGGTTGTAATTAACTATCCCGAGCCGGCTTTTCGTTTACGCAAAAAGGAAGAAACGGAGGAAATATTTGACTCCCAGCGTAAAAAATGGATTGCTCTTACACCAGAAGAATGGGTCAGGCAGAATTTTGTTCAGTTCATGGTTTCAGTTAAAAAATATCCAGCCTCATTGATAGCAGTAGAAAAAGAGTTAAAACTCGGAGAGCTGAAAAAGCGATTTGATATCCTTGTATACAACAGCCGGCATGAACCCTGGCTGATGGTAGAATGTAAGGCGATGGATGTTCTACTGGATGAAGAAGTATTGCAACAGGCTTTAAGATACAATATAAGTATACCTGTTTCTTTTATTATCATTACAAACGGCAATTATACTATGGGTTGGCAAAGAGGAGAAACAGGCCTTCACGAAATCAGTATATTACCTGATCATGAATAAAAAAGCCATTTGAATTCAAATGGCTTTTAGAATATTGCTGGTCAAATTTATTTATCAAACACTTTTTCATCTACAGGGACATTCAGTTCAACATTATTGAGGGTAATGGTTTGAAAATCCTGGCCCATTATCTTTTGTGAACGGGTCATGGCGATTTTTATTCCACCAAACTCTTTAAAGTCGGTGTAATAAGTATCCACATCTACGGTTTGCCCTTGCATTTCCCTGCTACTAACTGATTTCAATAGCATGTTGTCTTCTGAATTAATGAAAAAGGTTGTCACCTTTCCATCGTCTTTGCTGGTTAGTTTAATTTTAAAAGCTTTCTTACCGTCCACATCTTCCTGGCCCAGGAGTTCAACCTGGTGACCTCTTGCTTTATAATCCATGAGGCTGTTGCTAAGACTGGCCTGTGCTTTATAATCCAGTAATTCAGCCCCCTCTACATCGGTAGCGGTTTCGGCGCCGCCAAACGGATTGATTTTCCAGCCTTTTCCGTCTTTGTAACTGTTCACTACTGATTGGCCCATTACTTCTACGTCAATCCGGAAAGCTTTGCCATTGATCACCTGGATGGTGATGGGCAAGTCCATCCCCTGCAGGGTTGCAATTCCGGTCATTTTAGCGGATTTTACATTGTTGAAAGCATCCAGTCCGCCCATAGCAGCACTGTATTTACTGATCACTTCATCGGCCGTCTGCGCCTGTACAGAAAGAAAAGCGAAGCCAAGTACGGCTGTTAAGAATCGTTTCATGGTTTTTTTGATTTTTTGATAGGCAAAGGTAGGAGAATTAGGAAGAGTAGTGATTTAGCCCTTAATGGCAGGCTGAACACCCTTTTTGAACTGCCCTTTTAATGGATTTTTTAGTACCACTGTAAAAAAAATCCCACCTGCATTTGCAAATGGGATTTTGAAATAGTAAGCAATTGGCTTGATTATGGGAAAATACCCAGCTCAGCGTAAGCAGTAGCCACTTTATTAATAGCAACTACATAAGCTGCCGTACGCATATCAGGTATTTCAGGTATTTCTCTCCATGTTTTCATGATCTCACGGGTAGCATTGATCATTGTCTCTTCCAGGCCACTGTATACCAGGTCTACTTCGTCTGGTCCGTGCATGATCAGTTCTCTTTCATTATCACTCACTTTTTTGCCGCTTAATTCTTCCATTTGGGAAAGGATACGGGTATTAAGGTTTTCCGTAAAGCGTTTTTCCAGCCTTCCATAGCGTACATGGCTAAGATTTTTCAACCACTCAAAATAAGAAACGGTAACACCACCTGCATTCAGGTACATATCCGGTACAACCAGTATTCCCTTTTGAGTAAACACTTCATCCGCTTCCGGTGTCAGGGGCCCGTTGGCGGCTTCGCCTATGATTTTAGCTTTTACACGGGGCGCATTCTCGCCGTCTATTACATTTTCTAATGCAGCGGGTATCAGGATGTCACATTCCATTTCCAATGCGTCAGAGCTTTTGGCAAAATTGTTGGCACCGGGGAAATTTAGGATAGATCCTGTTTTCTTTCTGTGTTGGAAAACCTGATCTACATCCAGTCCTTTATCACTCCATATGGCACCTTCGTATTCAGCAAGAGCAATGATCTTTGAACCTGCGTCCTGGAAGAACTTAGCAGAGTGATATCCAACATTACCCAAACCCTGTACGATTACTTTTTTGCCTTCGACTCCGGTAGTAAGTCCCAATTTGCCCATTACATCAGGCATATTGCATACTTCACGAAGACCAAAGAATACTCCCAGTCCTGTGGCTTCACGTCGGCCACGAACACCACCTTGCGAAATTGGCTTGCCGGTTACACATCCTGCGGCATCAATCTCTCCGGGATGCATAGCAGAGTAAGTATCCATGATCCATGACATTTCTCTTTCCCCTGTTCCATAATCAGGAGCAGGAACATCAGTGCCGGGTCCGATGAATTTCTTTTTGATCAGTTCAGATGTATAACGGCGGGTGATTTTTTCCAGTTCAAACGGAGAATATTTTTTGGGGTCAATCTTGATACCACCCTTAGCTCCACCAAAAGGAACATCAACAATGGTACACTTATACGTCATTAACGCTGCAAGTGCCATTACTTCATCCTGGTTCACTTCGGCAGCAAAACGGATACCGCCCTTGCAGGGAGTTTTATGGTGTGAGTGCTGCACACGGTAGGCTTCTATTACTTCAATGCTTCCATCATCTCTTTTGATCGGGAAACGCATCTGGTAAACGGCGTTACATGCTCTGATCTGGTTAAGCAGGCCTTTGTCCCATTTAGTATACCCGGCAGCTTTGTCGAAGCTTTTTTCAACAGCGCCAAAGAAACTGTAGTTTGTGTTTGACATGAGTTCTGTTTTTGTTTTAGCAATCGTTATTGTAATAATCAACCTCTTTAGTTACTTTCTCTTTCCAGTTTTGTAATCTTTCTGTCAAGTCTTATTATGTATAAAATCAGGCCAATCAAAATTGTTAGCACAACAGCTACCACCACATAGATACGGCCATTACTGCGCATAGTGTCTGCAACAGATACATCTTTGTCCTGGGCAAATAATGCTGTTGAGAGCAGGATCATTGTAAATAATGCAGTTATTTTTTTACAATATTTCATCATGGCATCATCTTTTTTTCTTTTAACAAAGTCAGCCTGATCTTGAGTGTGGTGATCCAAACAGCCAGCAAGGTCCATCCGATAACAGCAGGATAGAATACAATTCGCATATTGCCGCTGATATCATTTTTCACATCAAGGGCAGGATTGTCCTCATTGCCGGGATGCAGGCTGGGGAGTATTCTTGGCAATATCCAAATGGAAGGGAACAGTATAGCATAGGCAAAAATGTTATATACAGCACTAATCCTGGCTTTTTTGTCTATATCCTGTATTGAATCTCTCAGTATGAGGTAAGCGAAATAGACCAAAAGGGCAATGGCGGCACCTATCAATTTAGGATCCCTGGCGATGGTTTTGAAATTATCCAATATGCTGCTGTTAGGATCTGCCCAGGTAAAGGCGGCCCAGATGGCGCCGGTTGAATAGCCCAAAATGCCCAGAACGATGGCCATGATGGCATAATGCCTGGAGTATATGTCGTATTTTAACTGAAATCCCCGCAGATACCGGATGGCATTCACCACGGAAACAGTGAAAAGTATCATCATGGCGAACCACATGCAAACATGGAAGTAGAGGTTCCTGATTGTTTCTCCAAGTAATTGCAATTTGGGAACCGGACCGAGGAAGCCAGCTATTACAGTGTAAATGAGCAACAATACTGCTGCAATTTTCCACCAGGACTTGTACATATAGTTTTTTCGATCAGTCATCGGTATGGCGGGTAATGATTACCTGCCTGCTAAATGTGGGAGCAAAAATAAGGGGAATTGGCAAATTGGAATGACGAACATCAAATATTGTCAATATGAAGTTAATCAAAAGATGAAGCGATGAAAATCAATCCGAACTTCTTAGTCTTTCCATAGGAACGGAAACAGGATGATGGCCATCAGTACAATCATTGCATCAAGAGCAATTAATAAAAGAACACTGCTGAGTGGTATTGTAAGCAGCGGCGCAAAAGCTGCACTTGACAAACGCATTAAGAGTAAAAGCTGAGGAATAATGATCGGAAAACCTAATACAGCCATGATTGCAGCATTTTGTTGGGCTTTTGCAGCGATGGCAGCCAGGAAAGTGAAGACAAGGCTCAGGCTCCATCCGCCTAATAGTACCAGACCTATAAATTCTCCTGCTTTTTGCATGGGATTTCCGAGGAAAAGGGTAAATAGCAGCAAGCTGAGCAAACTCATCACCAGCATAAGAACTGAGTTGAATATTAATTTGGCCAATACAAAATCTGCCGGGCTGGCAATAGAGTAGAAATACAGCATACGGCCGCGGCTTTCTTGTAAAAAGCTTTTAGCGACAGCATTGATACAGATAAAAAGCTGGATTACCCAAAACAGGCCGTTCCATACTTTGCTATCTGGTTCTTCCAGCGCATTATAAAGAACAAAAATAGTTGCGCCTATGTACAGCAAAATACCATAAAAGCTGTATTGCTGCCTTATTTCCAGTAATAGGTCTTTTTTTAGTAAAGTGAATATATGGCGCATGGAATGTTAAAACTGCTATACCTGCGAAAATACAGATTAGCCTTTGTATGTCTGACTCAATTATATTCTAATTTGCGGCAAAATTAAGTTATGCAACGCCTGGTACTTATTCTTTCCGTTTTCTCATTGCTAATTATTCAATCCTGCCAGACTACAAAAACAGCAACTACCTCAAAAATGCTGCGGTTCAATTTTGAAAAGGGAAAGGGGTATGATTATGAAACGATAATGAACCTGGACTTTGTTACCGGTAATGAGACCCGGCAAACGGATATGACAGCTTATTATTCCATGTTTGTTGCAGAGGATAATGGATCAGTGAAGTCTATAAAGGCAAAATATGAACGGTTCAAAATGAGCCTGGATATTGCTGGTTTAAATATCATGATCGATTCGGATAATCCTGTTAGTCCGGGGGTAAATAAAACTGAAGCATCGGAGCTAATGGGTATGATGAATAAATTTTTTGGGGCGATAAAGCAGCAGAAATTCACTATGATGGTGAATTCAGAAGGCAGCATTATAGAAATTACAGGGTTTGATCAGATGGCGGCATCAATTGCAGACTCATTAGGTCTGCAGGGAGCCAGCCGTGAACAAATGGTGCAGGCATTCAGGAAACGATTTAACGGCGAAGCAGTAAAAGAACAAATGGAAAGGTTCCTATTCATTTTTCCTGACAAGGAAGTAAAAGTAGGGGATAGCTGGACCAAGAATAGTACACAAAAAGGAGTTTTAGATGCAAAGTACAGCTCTGTTTATAAGGTTACAGATATAGAAGGGGATATGGTTACTGTAGAAGAGCTTACTACAATTGATTCTGGTAATCCGCAGTCGACATTGAATGGCGAAATAAAAGGAGAACTTATTATTGATAGCCGCACAGGGTTAGTTGTAAATGCTGACCAGGACATTAAAGCCAATACAAAAGAAAAGGGAAATACTGTTAAGATAACAGGAAAGACAAAAGTGAAAGGTAAAGCACTATAGTTGCTGCCAGCTTACTTGTGGTAACATTTCCTGCATCTTGGCTCGTAAACATCTTTAGCCCCCAGCATCACCTGGTCTTCGTTGGGTATTTTCCGGTATGAATAGTTGGCAATATTGCCGCATTGCATACAAATGGCATGCAGCTTGGTTACGTAGTCCGCTTTTGCCATGATGTAGGGCATCTGGCCAAATGGTTTACCAAGGTAATCCATATCCAGTCCTGCTACGATGACCCGTATGCCCCTAAATGCCAGTTCATCACAAACATTGGCGATTTCATCATCAAAGAACTGGGCTTCATCAATTCCGATTACATCCACATCCTGGGCCATCAGCAGTATTTTTTGAGAATTATCAATGGGGGTGGATTGTATCGCATTCGTATCATGTGAAACTATTTTTACTTCGTCATAGCGTACATCTATGGCCGGCTTGAAAATTTCTACTTTAAGGTTGGCAATCTTTACCCTTTTTAACCGGCGAATCAATTCTTCTGTTTTTCCGCTGAACATGGAGCCGCATATCACTTCAATGCTTCCTCTTCTTTCGCCGCTAATATTAGGTTCAATAAACATTGTTAAGATTTGTTATAGGTTTTTATGCCAGGTTTTATTGGCAAACAGTTTGTAACTTTAAATGGTCGCAATTTGCGGGCGGTAAATATAAATCAATGGAACGAATAGAAGCCCTGATACAAAAATTAAAACAACAATTCGAGCAACAGGCCGACCCGGTAGAGATGCTGGGCACAGTGCAATTATTACAGTTTGAACTGTCCAAACAGCAAACACAAAAACAACAAAGCCTTGGTACGGCTAAAGTAGCGGTGGTGTTACCAGCCATGTCTATGTCAATGACCGTCGTTGAAGACATCCCAAAGGCGTATGAAAAATATGCACCCAGGCCTGCAGAAGAGCAACATGTGGTAAAAGAAAAGAAAGAAAAAGTACTGGTAGATGAAGGAACCGTATCAGTAGTTCAAAAAAACGGACAATTAGATATGGTCTTTGATCCCATGACCGAAATTCCAACACTATCTCATCAGCCAAAAGATAAGAAGGAGATCAACGAATCTGGCGGACAGGAAGAATCGCTGAATGATAAGCTGAAACAAGGAAAAACCGAGTTGGTCGAGATATTAAAAGAATCTCCTGTAAAAGATCTGCGTAAAGCAATTGGTATAAATGACCGGTTTCTTTTTATTAATGAACTATTTCGTGGAGATGAATCGGTTTATGAACGAAGTATCAAAACTATTAACAGTTTTAATATCTATGCTGAGGCTGAATACTGGATCAGCCGGGAGCTTAAAGTAAAATTGGGCTGGAATAATGATAACCCAACTGTACAACACTTTGATCAATTGGTTAAAAGGCGGTTCTCCTGAATAAAAGAAAGGATTTTCCCGGTTGCGCCACCATTAGCCCTTACAAAGGTTCCGGCTGCATGGCTGGTTTTATCATAAATGCCATTTTGGTTATTTAACAGCTGCATAAAGCGGTCAGAAAGTGCACCGGCATCCTTAATAACGATTCCCCCGCCACTGTTTACAAGGTCGATTGCCTCCTGGTATTTTTCATAATGGGGCCCAATGATTACCGGTTTATTATATACAGCTGCTTCCAGCACATTATGAACACCGGTGCTTTTTAAACCACCCCCCACATAGGCAACAGCAGCATATTTATATAACCTGGATAACATCCCGATATTATCAATGATCAGTATTCTGTTGTTTTCCGGGCTTTTAAACCCATCTTTTAAAGTAGAAAATAGTACTGAATCGGGAAAAATTGTTTTTAAGTCTTTTATATGTCCTTCATGAATTTCATGTGGCACTATAATAAGCCTTGCTGCGTTGTTATTTAAAGATTTAAAGGCCGTTTTCAATACATTTTCATCCTCGGGCCAGGTGCTGCCTGCAACGATTACAGGATTATTTTGAATAAACTTTTCTATTTCCGGTATAGGGTTAAAATTTTCTGCAATTTCAATTACCCTGTCAAAACGGGTATCACCGGAAACGCTGCAGATGTTATTGAGGCTAATTTCATCAATCAGTTTTTTTGAGTTTTTATCCTGAACAAACAAATGGTCAAATCTTGTTAATATTTTTCGTTGTATACTGCCATACCATTTGAAGAATGACATTTCTTTTCGAAAGATGGCTGATATAAGAATCAAGGGTATTTTTCTGTACTTGATTTTTTTCAGGTAGTAATACCAAAATTCATACTTTACAAATATGACCAGGGAAGGATGGGTGATTTCAAGAAAGCGCCGGGCATTAGATGCCCCGTCTAACGGAAGATAAAATACCCAATCAGCTCCTCTATAATTTTTTTGTACCTCGTATCCTGAAGGTGAAAAAAAGGTTAGTAATACTTTGTAACCCGGGTAAGTGGCTTTTATTTTTTCTAAAACCGGCCGGCCTTGCTCAAATTCGCCCAGGGAGGCGCAATGCATCCAGATGATTTTATCCGATGTGGGAATACTGGTTTGCAAACTTTCAAATATTCCTTTTCTGCCTGTTATCCATTTCCTGGCCTTGTCATTAAATAAAGAAGCAGCAAACAAGCTAAACCTGTACACCAGGAGAAAGATATTGTAAAGAAAAATGGACAAGATGTCTGTTTTTTGCCGGTAGTATCGTAAAGCGCAAATGTAAAAGCAATCGGGTAAACTACCTGTATTTTACTATTTTTGCCCGCCTGACCGAATCGCCTGAACCTGAATGGAAAAGGGGTTGACCGGCTGGTATTTTCAACTTAAACATTTCCCCATGAGACCTATCCAGATGGTCGATACCAAGACCCAGTATCATAAAATAAAATCCGACGTAGATAAAGAGGTGTTGGATGTATTGGAAAGTTCGGCTTTCATCAATGGAAAACCTGTTCAGGATTTTGCTGCCAATCTATCAGCTTATCTAGGTGTGAAGCATACCATACCCTGTGCCAACGGTACCGATGCTTTGCAAATAGCGATGATGGCATTAGGCTTTCAACCCGGTGATGAAGTAATAACACCTTCCTTTACCTATATCGCCACTACGGAAGTAATAGCCTTGCTGAAACTAACACCTGTATTTGTAGAAGTTGATCCTAAAACATTTTGTATTGATCCCACTGCTTTGGAAAAAGCCATTACTCCTAAAACTAAAGCTATTGTACCAGTCCATCTGTATGGGCATGCAGCCCCGATGGAGGAAATAATGGCCATTGCCAAAAAGTATGATCTTTTTGTGATTGAAGATAATGCGCAGGCAATTGGTTGTGATTATACCTTCTCTGATGGCACGAAGAAAAAAACAGGTACTATCGGGCATATTGGCGCCACATCATTCTACCCTTCGAAAAATCTGGGTGCATTTGGTGATGGGGGTGCAATTTTTACCAACGATGATGAACTGGCGGTTAAATTGAAAATGATCGCTAATCATGGTCAAAGTAAAAGATATTACCATGATGTTGTGGGGTGTAATAGCAGGTTAGATACTATACAAGCCGCTATCCTGGATATAAAACTCCGCCATCTTGATGAATATACAATTGCCCGGAGGGCAGCTGCTGATTTTTATGATAAATCCTTTGCCGGAAATCCTAAAATAAAAACACCTTACAGGGCGCCATTTTCTCATCATGTTTTCCATCAGTACACAATGATCCTGGAAGGAGTAGACAGGGATGGTTTAAACCAATTCCTTGCCGAACATAAAATTCCATCTATGATCTATTACCCGGTGCCGGGACATAAACAAAAGATGTTTGAACAGTTTGGAACTGCATCGCAGGTGATGCCCGTTACCGACTGGTTGACAGGAAGAGTTATCTCCCTGCCCATGCATACTGAACTGGATGAGGAGCAACTGAAATTTATTACAAATAAAGTACTTGAATACGTAAACAAATAATTAACTATGAAAATCGCTGTAGTAGGAACAGGCTATGTTGGTTTAGTGACAGGAACATGTTTTGCTGAGACAGGTAATGATGTCACCTGCGTCGATATTGATGCCAACAAAGTAAGTAAGTTAAAAAGTGGCGTTGTTACCATTTATGAACCGGGACTGGAGAAACTTTTTCTCCGTAACCTCAAAGAAGAAAGGTTGCACTTTACCACCGACCTGGCTGAAGGAATAAATGATGCCGCTATTATTTTTCTGGCATTGCCCACACCACCTGGTGAAGATGGATCAGCCGATCTTAAATATATCCTGGGGGTCGCAGACGAATTGGGTAAAATAATGACCGGCTATAAGGTAATCGTTGATAAAAGTACCGTTCCGGTTGGAACAGCTCAAAAAGTACATGCTGCCATTGCAGCAAATTATAAAGGCGAATTTGATGTAGTTAGCAATCCGGAATTTCTAAGGGAGGGAGTAGCAGTTGAAGATTTTATGAAACCAGACAGGGTAGTTATCGGAACTACTTCAGAAAGAGCTAGGAAGCTGATGGGTGATTTGTATGCTCCTTTTGTAAGACAGGGAAATCCTGTCATTTACATGGACGAACGTTCCGCAGAGCTGACCAAATATGCAGCCAATTCATTCCTGGCGACCAAAATATCTTTCATGAATGAAATAGCCCGTCTATGTGAAAAGCTGGGGGCGGATGTAGATATGGTGCGCCGTGGTATCGGTAGTGATGACAGGATTGGAAAAAGATTTTTATTTCCCGGAATTGGTTATGGCGGCAGTTGTTTCCCAAAGGATGTACAGGCACTAGTTAAATCATCTTCAGAAGTGAATTATGAGTTTGAGATACTGAATGCTGTAATGAAGGTAAACGAACAGCAAAAGCTGCACCTGATTCCGGCGATCAATAAATATTTTAATAATGATTTAAAAGGCAAACATTTTGCACTTTGGGGATTAGCGTTCAAGCCAAATACAGACGATATAAGAGAAGCTCCGGCATTGTATATGATTGAAGAATTGACAAAGGCGGGTGCAACAGTTTGTGCATTCGATCCGGAGGCGATGAATAATGTCAGATCAACAGTTGGTGATAAAATTCAGTATGGCCAGAGCCAATATGATACGTTGAAGAATGCAGATGCACTCATCATTGCTACGGAATGGAATGAATTCAGAACACCTGACTTTGGCAAAATTGCCGCCAGCCTGAAAAATAAAGCCATTTTTGACGGCCGAAATCTGTTTGATCTTTCTGCCATAAAGGAACTGGGATTTTATTATGTTAGTGTAGGAAGAGAGACAGTAAATTAGAAAACAGATGGAAAGAAAAAGGGTATTAATAACCGGTGCTGCCGGGTTCCTGGGATCTCATCTTTGTGATCGCTTCATAAATGAAGGTTATCATGTTATTGGCATGGATAACCTCATTACCGGAGATTTGAAGAATATCGAGCATTTATTCAAACTGGAACAATTTGAGTTTTACCACCATGATGTAACAAAGTTTATCCATGTCCCGGGCAAACTTGATTATATTTTGCACTTTGCTTCTCCGGCCAGCCCTATCGATTACCTGAAAATTCCTATTCAGACACTGAAAGTGGGTGCAATGGGAACACATAACTGCTTGGGGTTAGCTAAAGCGAAGGGGGCAAGAATATTGGTAGCGTCTACCAGTGAAGTATACGGAGATCCTTTGGTGCATCCGCAAACGGAAGAATACTGGGGAAATGTAAACCCTGTGGGTCCGAGAGGGGTGTATGATGAGGCGAAGCGGTATATGGAGTCTATCACTATGGCCTATCATACCTTTCATGGCGTGGATACCCGGATCGTCAGAATATTCAATACCTACGGCCCGAGAATGCGTCTGAATGATGGAAGGGCCTTACCGGCTTTTATTGGCCAGGCGTTGAGAGGAGAAGACCTTACTGTTTTTGGGGATGGTTCACAAACCCGTAGTTTCTGTTATGTGGATGATCTAATTGATGGAATCTACAGGTTGCTCTTAAGTGATTACATAATGCCGGTAAATATTGGAAATCCTATTGAGATTTCATTGAAAGATTTTGCGGAAGAAATTTTGGCACTCACTGGCAATAAAGTGAAGATAGTATACAAGCCATTGCCGGTGGATGATCCCAAACAGCGTCAGCCAGATATCACAAAAGCGAAAACCATACTGGGATGGGAGCCAAAGGTGAGCCGTGCAGAAGGTTTGAAAATCACTTACGATTATTTTAAGTCACTTCCGCATGAAGAACTGACCAAGCAACCCAAAGAATTTATAAGCCTGAAATAAAAAATAATCATGTACCAGGAACTTATTGACAAGAAAGCAAAACTGGCCGTAATAGGATTGGGTTATGTAGGACTTCCGATTGCATTGGAGTTTGCCCGCAAAGTATCTGTGATAGGATTTGACATCAGTTCAAAGCGGATTGAAATGATGAAACAGGGTATTGATCCTAGCAATGAACTGGGAAAAGAAGCTTTTGAAGGATGTGATATTGTTTTCACCGATTCACTGGATGTACTGAGGGAGGCTAAGTTTTTAATTGTGGCAGTTCCTACACCGGTTGACGAACATAATGTACCGGACCTGACTCTTGTACTCAGGGCTTCTGAAACGGTAGGAAAAGTGATTAAGAAAGGAGATTATGTGGTATTCGAATCAACAGTTTATCCTGGCTGTACAGAGGAAGACTGTTTGCCGGTCATTGAAAAATTATCAGGACTTAAAAACGTAATTGATTTTAAATTGGGTTATTCACCTGAAAGGATTAACCCGGGAGATAAGCAACATACTTTAGCAACCATCGTAAAAGTAGTTTCAGGCTGCGATGCTGAATCGCTGGAAGAAATTGCCAAAACATATGAACTTGTAGTGAAGGCTGGTGTGCACAGGGCTTCGTCTATAAAAGTGGCAGAAGCAGCCAAGATCATTGAGAATACACAAAGAGACCTAAACATTGCTCTGATGAATGAACTCTCTGTGATTTTTGATAAAATGAATATCAATACCTACGAAGTATTGGAGGCTGCCGGTACCAAATGGAATTTCTTGAAGTTTCAGCCGGGCCTTGTAGGTGGGCATTGTATCGGTGTTGATCCTTATTATCTTACGTATAAAGCTAAAGAGCTGGGTTATCATTCAGAAGTGATACTGGCAGGTCGGAATATCAATGATAATATGGGGAAATATGTAGCCAAGAAAGTGATTCAGCATATAATCAAGAATAACGGCGATGTGAAATCAGCCAAAGTATTGGTTAAAGGCGCTACTTTTAAAGAGGATGTAAGTGACATCCGGAATTCCAAAGTAAGTGATGTGGTGAATGCACTGAAAGAATTTTATGTAAATGTGGAGGTGGAAGATCCGCATGCCGATTCTGATGAGCTCATCCACGAGTATGGATTTGGGTTGGTGGACAAAGTGGCCAACGACTATGATGCAGTCATTATTCCGGTGCCTCATAAACAATATAAAGAGCTGGATGAAAACTATTTTGTAAGCATCACAAAGCCGCATGGGCTCATCGCCGACCTGAAAGGAATTTACAGATCAAAAATTACTAACCGCCCATACTGGAGTTTATAACTATGCCATTTATTAAAACTGATTTTCCGGGTTTATTGGTTTTTGAACCGACTGTTTTCGAAGACAGCAGGGGCTATTTTTTTGAATCATTTAATGAAAAAATATTTCAGCACGAGGGAATCAGCACCCATTGGGTACAGGATAACCAGTCATCTTCCACCTATGGTGTAATCAGGGGCCTGCATTACCAGTTGCCGCCTTATGCCCAGAGTAAACTGGTCAGGGTGCTTCGTGGCAAAATCCTTGATGTGGTGGTGGATATCCGTAAAGGTTCACCAACTTATGGCAAGAGCTACAGTAAAGTGTTATCTGCAAAAAATAAAAGACAATTACTGATACCAAAAGGGTTTGCCCACGGATTTTCTGTGTTAAGTGAAAAGGCAGAAGTGCTGTATAAATGTGATGAGTTTTACAACAAACAAAGTGAGGCTGGCATTTTCTACAACGATCCCGAACTGAATATTGACTGGCGAATACCGGCTGAATACGCAGTGGTTTCGGATAAAGACAAAATACTGCCAGTATTTGCAGAATGTAATAACAGTTTTGTTTTTGAAGGATAATGGAAGCAAAACCAAAAATATTGGTTACAGGAGCCAACGGTCAGTTGGGAAAAGAGCTAAAACAACTGGAGTCACAGTACCCTCAGTTTGAATTTATCTTTCTATCCAGAGAAGATTTACCCATTCATCATTTTGAACTGGTCAGGAATTTTTTCAAAGGCTATCATCCCCAATATCTCATCAATTGTGCCGCCTATACAGCCGTGGACAGGGCAGAAACGGAAAAGGACCTTGCCTTCCAGGTAAATGGCGAAGCAGTGGGAGTACTGGCGGCCGTATGTAAGGAGTACGGCACGAAATTTCTGCATATTTCTACTGACTATGTATTTGATGGCACTGCTTCAGCGCCTTACAAGGAAGATGCAACTACAAATCCCCAAAGCGTATATGGTGCTTCAAAACTGGAAGGAGAGAAAGAAGCATTACAATTTAATTCTGAATCTATTATTATAAGAACTTCCTGGGTTTATTCTGAGTATGGGAGGAATTTCGTGAAGACAATGATAAAACTGATGAAGGAGAAAGACCAGTTGTATGTAGTCAATGATCAGATCGGTTCGCCTACCTATGCAGCAGACCTTGCAGATGCAATAATGCATATCATTTCATCGGCCAAATGGTCCCCCGGTATTTATCATTACAGCAATGAAGGAGTAATCAGCTGGTTTGATTTTGCTGTCGCAATCCGTGATTTGACCGAAAGCAATTGTAAAGTGACTGCCATACCTACCACATCTTATCCTACCCCCGCTAAAAGGCCTGTGTATTCGGTTCTGGATAAATCGAAAATTGAGGAGACTTATGGTATATCCCTAAAAGACTGGAAAGATAGCTTAAGGGACTGTTTAAACCGGTTAAAATGAAAAATCCCGGCTTTTGACCGGGACCTCTGTTGAGCTACTAGGATTCGAACCTAGACAGACAGAACCAAAATCTGTAGTGCTACCGTTACACCATAGCTCAATCCTGTTTTGGGAGTGCAAAAATAGGGCTATCAGCCTTTTCTCCCAAAAGGAATTTGAAAGATTTTAGACGGGTTGCTGGGACTTTATGCCTTCTGTTTCTTCCCTCACTTTCAGCTCTTTGATCTTGTCCAGGGCCCTAGCCACCACATCACACATAATGGTATATAATGAACCGGGTCTATGATTTTCATATATATAATCAAGAGCCTGGTCTTCGTTAGGGATTGTCATTACCGGAATAGTTGGGTTTACTTTTTCTATACCTTCTTTTAGCAGCCCTATGATCTCATCGGCAGTCCTGCCCCTGAGATTTTTATCGCAACGGATAATGATCTCATCAAAATGCTGAGCAGATATTTCGCCCAGTTCCCGGATGTCTTCATCACGGCGGTCGCCAGTGCCACTGATGACACCTACTTTGTAAGGATAATCCAGTTTGCTGACAAAGTCACACAAAAGCCGCATACCATGTGGATTGTGTGCAAAGTCGGCCAGCATTGTGAAATTTTTGAAATGGAAGAAATTCAATCTTCCCGGTGTCAGTTTTTCACTGGGGATAAATGTTTGCAGCCCGGTCCGGATATCTTCAATCGTAATATCTCTGAAAAGGTAAGCGGATAATATTGCCGGCAGGCAGTTATTAATATTATGAACAGCTTTTCCTTCGTAGGTAATCGGTATATCCCTGGCTGCCAGGACCCTTATCTTCCAGTTGCCTTTCATGATGGTGATAAAACCATTTTCGAAAACACAGGCAAGGCCATGATCAGCGCAATGCTCTTTGATGCGTGGATTATTTTCGTCCATGCTAAATAAGGCAATATTGCACTTAAGGTCATATTTCATTTTATATACCAGGTCATCATCCGCATTTAATACCGCATATCCATGGGGGAAGACGGTTTCCGGAACTACTGCTTTCACTTTTGCCATTGCCTCAACAGAATGTATACCTCCGAGACCAATATGATCCGCGGCGACGTTGGTTACAACAGCCACTTCACAATTCTGAAATGCTAAACCAGATTTTAAGATTCCGCCCCGTGCACATTCCAGAACAGCAAAGTCCACCGTTGGATCTTTTAATACAAAGGCAGAAGAAACCGGGCCGGTACAATCGCCTTTCATCATCAGCTGGTTTTGAATGTAAACACCATCAGATGTGGTGTAGCCTACTTTTTTGCCGGCACTTTTGGCTATATGGGCAGTAAGTCTTGTTGTTGTTGTTTTGCCGTTCGTACCAGTGATGGCAATGATGGGAATTCTTCCCACACTACCTTTTGGGAATAGCATATCAACTACCGGTTCAGCCACATTTCTTGGCAACCCTTCTGCCGGTTCAATATGCATGCGGAATCCGGGTGCTGCATTTACTTCCAGTATGGCACCGCCATTTTCATTAATGGGTGTTCGCAGATCATTGGCCATCACATCAATTCCGCAAATATCCAATCCGATGATTTTGGCTATTCTTTCAAACATGAAAATATTTGCGGGATGCACTTCATCAGTAACATCCGTAGAGGTTCCTCCGGTAGAGAGGTTGGCAGTTGGCTTTAATAAAACCCTTTCTCCTTTTACAGGCACTGTTTCCAATGTATAACCTTTGTCGTCCAGCATTTTTTGCGTAAACTGGTCAACGGTTATTTGCGTCAGCACTTTTTCATGTCCATAGCCACGGCGGGGATCCTTGTTGGTCTCATCAATCAGCCATTGAATGTTGTGTATACCATCTCCCACCACAGAGGCGGGAGTTCTTAATGCCGCACAAATGAATTTGTAGTTGATAACAAGACAACGGAAATCATAGCCGGTAATGAATCGTTCCACAATGACGCTCCGGCTGTATTCTTTTGCGGCAGCGAAAGCTTTTAACGCCTGTTCCTTATTGGTGATATTAGTGGTATTACCCTTACCATGGTTTCCATCAATAGGTTTTATAACCAGTGGATAGCCAAATTTTTCAATCGCTTCATCAAGACCAACTTCTGTTCGAATTACAGTGCCCCTTGGCACGGGAATTTCAGCAGCCTCCAGCAGCATTTTGGTTTCTTCTTTATCACAGGCAATGTCTACAGCTATATTAGAAGTGGTGGAGGCAATGGTTGCTCTTATTCTTTTTTGATTGACTCCATATCCCAATTGAACAAGACTTTGTTTGTTAAGCCTGATATAGGGAATTCCTCTCTTGGCCGCTTCATCTACAATACAGCCGGTGGATGGGCCGAGACGGGTGTCTTCTCTTATCTCTCTCATTTTTTGGATATCATCTGTCATGTCGTATTCCTGTCCATCGATCAATGCCTGGGCTATGCGTACAGCTGCTTTGGCTGCATATACACCGGCATCCTCTTCCATATAGCTGAATACAACATAATAGATACCTTCTTTTTCTCCTTCAGGTGTCCGGGTTCTGCCGAAACCGGTATCCATCCCGGCAAGGGTCTGAATCTCTAAGGCAATATGTTCTACAACATGGCCCATCCAGGTTCCTTCATCCACCCGTTGAAAAAAACCGCCGGGTTTACCGACACTGCAACGATGCTCATATAAGGAAGGCAGGAGTTTTTCCAATCTTTCCCTGAAGCCTGGAATCTTATTGGTAGGCATATTCTCTTTCTCTTCAAGGTCCAGCTTCATCTGGATAAGTTTGTTACGCCTTACACTCCAGTAGTTGGGACCTTTCAGCACTTTGATCTCAAGTATTTTCATACACAATAGTTGAGTTTGGAAGATAGTTTTTTTTCATAAGGTGACCAATACTTGTACTTGGGAGGCCTGATTCAATATTAACCTCCTTTTTCATTTAGAGTCTTTTACAGTTTAAGGGAACGTTTTCAGTACATTTAATTATTAAAATAACTGACATGTCTTCAACCAACCGCCGCAGATTTCTGCAAAGAGCAGGTATGTTTTCTGCAACTGCCATTCTATCGTCTTTGACGCAACCAGCATGGAGCCGAAACCTGGAAGCTGCATTGAAAGATGCAAAGGGTGTATCTCCGGAAGACCTCGCAACAGAGGAGGATTTCTGGTATTACATTCAGCAGTCGTTTACTGTTTCCCCTGCATTGATCAACCTGAATAATGGAGGAGTTTCCCCTGCCCCTAAAACTGTTCAGGATGCGATGAAGCGATATTATGATCTTAGTAATGAAGCGCCGAGCTATTACATGTGGCGTATTTTGGACCAGGGAAGGGAACCCTTAAGGAAAAACCTGGCTAGGTTGGCTGGCTGCTCGCCGGAAGAGATTGCAATAAACAGGAATTCTTCTGAAGGTTTGGAGACGATCATTTTTGGCTTACAGTTAAAGGCTGGTGATGAAGTGGTGGCAGCTAAGCAGGATTATCCCAATATGATCAATGCATATAAACAGCGGGAGCTTAGGGATGGTATTAAAATGGCCTGGATCAATCTGGACCTGCCAAGTGAAGATGAAGATTACCTTGTCAGGAAGTACGTAAATGCTTTTACACCAAAGACAAAACTGGTTCATATCACACATATTATCAACTGGAACGGACAGATATTACCTGTAAAAAAGATTGCAGCTGAGGCACATAAAAGAGGAATAGAAGTGGTGGTGGACGGTGCACATAGTTTTGCTCATTTTGATTTTAAAATACCTGATCTTGATTGCGACTATTTTGCAGCCAGCCTGCATAAATGGCTCTATGCACCGATCGGCAGCGGTCTGTTATATGTACGCAAAGAAAAGATCAAGAACATCTACCCGATGTTTGCTACAAGTGATAACCCGTTGAAGGATGATATACGCAAATTTGAAGCGTTGGGGACAAGACCTTTTTATATTGAGCAGGCCATTGGCAAAGCCATCGAATTTCACGATATGATCGGGATTGAGCGAAAACAAAAACGACTGCACTACCTTAAAAATTATTGGATGGAAAAAGTCAGAGACATCCATGGTGTCAAATTGCATACATCATTCGATGCTAAATGGGGATGTGCTATTGGCAATGTGGGTATAGCGGGCAAAAAACCTAATGAGCTTGATTCCTTCCTCCTGGACAAATATAAGGTGCATACGGTGGCTATTACATGGGAGAATATTGTTGGGGTGAGGGTTACGCCTAATGTGTATACAACTACCCAAAACCTGGATGTATTAGTTGAGGGTATTCGTCATTTTGCTAAAAGCTGATTTCTTTTCCACATTTGCACATACTGTCGCCGGGAGAATTTACGTTCTGTTTTTTTTCATTTATTTTGTCTTAATCAAACCCTCTTGAATGAGTAATCCTAAAGGAAAACTGATCGCTATTGGCGGAGCTGAAGACAAGGGAACAGACCTTGAGATAGGTGAGATTCACCGCAATAATCTGAATTTTTTTGAATTAGGCATACTTCGTAGAGTAGTAGAAGAGGCCGGAGGGGTTAATTCCCGTATTGAGGTAATTACTACAGCATCTACTATTCCATATGAAGTAGGAGAGAANNGATGCCATGAATGATGAATACATCGAAAGGATTCGTCATTGTGATGCAGTAATGTTTTCAGGTGGTAACCAGCTCCGGCTAAGTGTAACAGATGGGGGCACTGAGTTCCTTGCCATACTCAAGAAGCGATACCAGGAGGAAGAACA
>DEHX01000008.1:0-32442 GCA_002352145.1 Chitinophagaceae bacterium UBA2789 | reverse complement strand
AATCCCGGTTGCATCGGAATCGGATTGGGAGAGGATACGGGTATGCTGATTACAGAGGGGAATAAAATGGAAGCCATAGGTAGCGGGTTAGTGGTAATTGTAGATGGACATGAAATCATGCATTCCAATATTGCTGATATACCGGAGGGGAATCCCATTAGCATTGAAAACCTGAAAGTGCATTTTTGCGAAAAAGGTAACGGTTACCTGATCAGGGAAAGAAAGTACTTGCCTGAGGCCAGCAGCGGATCAGTTATTCCCAAGCAGGTTGATGTGGAGTAGCAATGATGCTCAGCAACTTTTTTATTATTTGTTTCATCTCTTACGTTTGAAAATTATTAATATGAAAAATTTATTGGTCATTTCAGTTGTTCTGCTAATCTCCTGTGCGTTTACTGCTCAAAAGAAAACAAAAGTTATTTTCTTTGGTGATTCTATTACTGAGTTAGGAGTGAAAAAGGAAAAGTATGTTGGCTACATTGTAAAAATGGACAGCATGCTGAAAGCTGAAAAAAAGGATGACCAGTATGAGTTGATCGGATCTGGTATCAGTGGCAACAAAGTGTATGACCTGTATCTGCGATTGGAAGAAGATGTTCTGGTTAAAAACCCGGATGTGGTGGTGATCTATATTGGTGTGAATGATGTGTGGCATAAGACTTTGCTGGGCACAGGTACTGACGCTGATAAATTTGAAAAATTTTACCAGGCTATTATCAATAAACTTTCTGCAAAAGGCATAAAGGCCATCCTGTGCACTCCGGCAGTAGTGGGTGAAAAAACTGACATGAGCAACCAACTTGACGGAGATTTGAACCGATACAGCAATATCATCCGTGATCTGGCAAAGAAGAATAACTTACCCCTTGTTGACCTTCGTAAGAAATTTCTTGATTACCTGAAGGATAACAATCCCAGAAATGAGGAGAAAAATATCCTTACTTACGACAGGGTGCATATGAATGATAAAGGCAACCAGTTCATAGCAGACCAGATGTGGAAAGAGATAAAGGATATCAAATAATCACTTCCCCATTAACCAACCTCTCTTTATTTCTTTTACCGGAGAATAATTCAATCTGACCGCAAACTCAGCAATCTCATTTTTTAAAGTTTTAGGTGGGTAGCTTACGGCTAAATTCATCATTAAACCTTTAAGACATGAAAAAGAAGCAAATTGTATTTGTGGTTTTGCTGGTTTCTTTGGCTTTTTCCTTTAGAAAACCGGTCAAGGAACAAAACAGATATATTCCTCCGGCGCCTTCGGTAGAGGTGGTTGAAATGCAACCTTCAGATGCCCGCGGAAACCTGTATTATATGGTTTGTGCGGCCAAAACTTCGGCAGACAAACCAACGGCCCAGCTTTCAGTCAAATTCACAATAAAGAACAAAGAAGGAAAAAAACTGGTATTAAAGACAATTGCTTATTCCTTTTTACAAAAGGGTAGCCCGGTTTCAAAAACGATGGTTATGGATATTGATGACAATGCAGTTAAAGATTTTTCGATTGCTGCAGGTGCACAATTTAGCTGGCAGAATAGCCGTGATTATCACGATGTAGACAATGCTGTTTTCTTTGACAACCCTTTTCCTGCCAGTCTCCAAATCAAACTGACTTTTGAAGGATATAGTACCCCGGTTATAATTACAAGGAATCTCAGAGGATACGACAATGCAGCTCCCGGCGGTGCTTATGGCTTTCCTGGTCGCTTGTCACATCTGAAAGAAGGGGAATATTGGTATGCCTATGGCGGTCATGGTGGAGGAGGTCAGTTTTATGCATATGATTTTAAAGTGGAAGGATGGGACCCCAAAGCAAAGAAATGGTCAAACACTTTTCCCGGTAAAGACGGAACAAAGAATGAACATTACAGGGCCTATGGGAAAGCGGTAATTGCTGCAGCCGATGGTGTAGTGATTGATTTTAAGGATGGGGTTAAAGAAAATGAAGGTAACGGAGGCGGGGGCAGTGGTGGCGGTAACTGGTTTAAAATAAACAATGGTAAAGAAACACTTTGTTACTATCATATGCAGCCTGGCACTTTAACAACAGCTTTTTTAAAGAAAGGTGCAAAAGTTAAAAAAGGAGATAAATTGGGGTTGTTGGGTAACTCCGGTAATTCCAGCGAACCGCATGGTCATGTACATGCTATTACTGACCCTGATGCGGATGGTGAAGGCCAATGGGTGCCGATGAATTTTTCTGATATCTATATAATAGATAAAAATGAGCTGGGTGCAGGTCCTGATCCGGATGCGTCCTGGACAAAAGTGGAAAAGAAAGGCTTGCCATTTCTGCAAGATCGCCGTTGTATGATATGGCCTTCTGCTACAAAACCTTGCCTATATCCGGGAGGTTGGGCGGAAATCGGAAGACATGCTATACCCGAAAATCAGTACCAGCAGGAAATTACAAGGATATGGGGATGTGGCTATTACCCGGTTTGGGTAGATGCGTATGATGTTTCAGGTAAAACTTATTTCAATACCATTTTCAGGTATAACTCCGGCAACTACCCTGTCGTAGTTCGACATGATATGACAAAAGAAAGTTATCAGCAGGAATATAATACCTGGATAAAGCAAAAAGATTATCGCTTGCTGCAGTTGGATAATTACAATGATAACGGGAAGCTGAAATTTGCTGCAATTTTTATCAAGAAGCAAAATCAGCCTGCTGCGCAGCCTGCCTATCATGCTCAGTCACCTGAGGAGCACCAGCAGCTATTTGAAACATATACGGGCCAGGGCTATGTCCCGGTGAATGTTTCGGTTGTTTCTGTTGGAGGCAAGAAATATTATTCTGCATTCTACGAAAAGCGAAATGTTGGGGGTAGTGTGCTGAAAAGTTCTTTATCTCAGCAAGAATACCAGGATATGTTTGAGGATATGAAACAAAAGAAATGGGAACAGGTGTACATTAATGCTTATCATCATGACGGGCAAACAAGATTTTCTGTTATATGGTATCAGAATTCTGGTTATGATGCGTATACAGCCACCCGAAAGTCAGACAAAGACGGTTACCAGGATAAATATGAAAGCAGCCTGGAAGCTGGTTATCTTACCCGTTGCGTAACAGGTTATGAGGAAGGCGGCAAACATTGGTTTGCCGGGCATTGGTCTAAATGATGATAATATTGAAGAAGGATTACTATACTGCTTTCACCAGGTAGTAATTCTTCTTTCCTTTTTGTACAAGAATGTAAGTGTCGTGCAATAGTAGCGAAGATTCAATTTTAAAATCAACAGCATTTACTTTTTTCCTGTTTATGCTGATGCCTCCTGCCTGAACCAATTTTCTGGCTTCTCCTTTGCTGGAGAGTATTTCAGTTTCTGCAAGAAATGAGACAACATCAATACCTGCAGAAATTTTTTCTTTTGAATAATCAGACTTTACTACTCCTTCCATTCCTTCCAGGTCGTCAATACTCAGGCTTTCGGCAGGTGCATTTTGATTGGCAAATAGTTTTTGGGTCGTTTCAACAGCCATTTCAAATTCTTCTTTGCCATGAACAAAGCAGGTTATTTCCTGTGCCAGTGTTTTCTGTAGCACCCTTGCCGAAGGATCCATTTTGTGTTCATGTATCAGCATTTCTATGGCATCTCTTGATAGAAAGGTGAATATTTTGATCCATTTCTCAGCATCAGTATCACTTGCGTTTAACCAGAACTGGTAAAACTGATAAGGTGTTGTTCTGTTGGCATCTAGCCATACATTGCCGCTTTCAGTTTTACCAAATTTTCCGCCATCTGCTTTAGTAATAAGGGGGTTAGTGAATACAAATGCTTCCCCACCACATTTTCTCCGTATCAGTTCTGTACCTGTGGTCATATTGCCCCATTGATCGCTGCCGCCCATTTGCAGTTTGCAGTTTTTATAGTTGTAAAGCCAGTAAAAGTCGTATCCCTGCATTAGCTGGTAAGCAAATTCAGTATAGCTGATACCGGTTTCCCCTTCAATTCTCTTTTTTACGCTGTCTTTCGCCATCATATAATTGACGGTAATATGTTTGCCGGCATCTCTCAGAAAATCAATAAATGAAATGGTTTTGAACCAATCATAGTTATTAGCCATTTCAGCAGCATTCGGAAGAGTTGGATTAAAATCAAGAAATTTTTCCAATTGTGCTTTAACTCCTGCTACGTTTTTTTGCAATGTTTCTTCGCTTAAAAGATTTCTTTCCTCACTTTTGCCACTGGGGTCACCCACCATCCCGGTAGCTCCGCCGACCAGGGCAATAGGTTTATGACCTGCCTTTTGAAAATGTACCAGTAACAGAATTGGGACTAAACTGCCTATATGAAGGCTGTCGGCTGTGGGGTCGAAGCCGATATAGCCGGTAGTCATTTCTTTGTTTAACTGTTCTTCGGTACCTGGCATGATGTCCTGGATCATACCTCTCCATCTTAATTCTTCGATCAAATTCATTTCTAAACCAGTGATTTAGCGCAAAAGTAAGGTAGAATAAGGTTGCAGGATAATGCAGGCAATATTTTTCTAAACCGTTCGTTTTCAATAAATAGTCTTTTTGCTCAACGGAACTATGATTTTACAGGCTTAAAGACTAATTTTACAAGCAGCCCGTACGTATGAAAGCTTGTCTAATTCAAACGCTTATCGAAAATTGTCCGAATGAAACCAACCATCCTTCTATTGTCCATTGTGACATTAGCCTTGTCCATTTCAGTTAAGGCCCAATTCAGGAAGTATTCCAATGAATTTTTAAATATAGGTGCAGGCGCCAGGGGGTTATCTATGGGAAGTGCCCAGGTAGCTTCTGTAAACGATGGTACTGCCGGTTATTGGAATCCTGCCGGACTTGTGGGTATTAATGAATACCCACAGGTAAACCTGATGCATGCAGAGTATTTTGCGGGAATTGGTAAGTACGACTATGTAAGTATTGCTTTTCCTACTTCCAGTAAGAAAAGAACTATTGGAATCACGGGTCTTCGCTTTGCTGTAGACGACATTATGAATACATTATTTCTGGTTGAACCGGATGGGTCTATTAATTACAATAACATTCAGTCATTCTCATCGGCTGATTATGCATTCATTTTCTCTTATGCCCAGAAACTTAAGGAGAGTGAGAAGAAGAATGTGCATTTTGGCTTAAATGCAAAAGTCATACATCGTAGTGTTGGCAAGTTTGCAAAAGCTTGGGGATTTGGATTAGACGCCGGGTTGCAGATTTTCAGTAACAAGTGGAAGTTTGGTATAGCTGCCAGGGATGTGACCAGTACTTTCAATGCCTGGTCTTTCAGTTTTACCGAGAGGGAGAAGGAAGTTTTATATCTTACTAATAATGAAATACCCGTTAAGTCAACTGAATTGACAGCACCAAGATTGGTTTTAGGTGTTGCCAGAGATTTCAAACTCGGTAAAAAAGCAAGTTTGCTTGCTGAAGCAAATATTGATTTGACTTTTGATGGTCAGCGAAACACATTGATTAGTGCTGACCCGGTAAGTGCCGATCCAAAACTGGGACTTGAGTTGAATATCAATAATGTGTTTTTCCTGAGAGGAGGTATCAATAATTTTCAGCAGGCATTATCTGATGGAGATACAGTGAATCAAAAAAAGGTTTGGATTTATCAACCCAGCGCTGGTGCAGGGTTTAAAATCCAGAATGTTACGATTGATTATGCGTATACCAACCTGGCTAACCAATCCAACCCTTTATTTACCCATGTTTTTTCCTTACGGTTGAACCTGGTTAATAACAATAAGAAAAAAGAAGATTAATCTGTTCCCGATAAACACTTATTGAAATGAAAAGAATTATACTCCCATTGCTGCTCTTTACAGGACTCTTTGTTCAGGGTCAGTCGTATAATAACGAGTGGATTGATTATAGCAAGACCTACTATAAGTTTAAAGTAGGGGCTGACGGATTATACCGGATAAATCAATCTGTTCTGGCTACGGCCGGGTTAGGCAGTGTGCCAGCCGAAAATTTTCAATTATGGAGGAATGGGCAGCAGATTCCTCTTTACACCTCAGTTCAAACCGGTGTATTTGGCATTTCAGATTATATTGAGTTTTGGGGCGAAATGAATGATGGAAAACCTGATTTGCCTTTATACAGAATTCCCGATCATCAGCTGAATGATAAATGGAGTTTGGAGACTGACACAGCTTTTTACTTTCTTACTGTGAATCCATCTGGCACAAACCTACGGTTAGTTCCGACAACTAATAATCTGCCCACATCATTAACACCTGAGCCTTTCTTTATTCATACAGTCGGAAAATATTATAGGGATAAATATCATTTTGGTTATGCCGCCGTGGTAGGAGAGTATGTTTATTCCTCAAATTATGAGAACGGAGAAGGATTTACATCGCCAAACCTTGCAGCCAACGCTACAAGGACAGAGACATTCAGTAATCTTTTCCCATCTTCAAATGCAGGGGCGCCATCTCCCTTTCTAAGAATAAATGCAACAGGAGATGCGCTGAATCCAAGACAATTTGAAGTAAGAGTGAATGGAAACCTTGTTGCAACACAAACAATGGATTACTTTGATTATGTTAAGGCTAATATACCCATTAGTATAACTGATATAAGCTCCGGCACGGCTGCCCTTGCGGTTAAGAATATTTCCCCAGGAGCCAGCGACAGGATGGTGATTGCCAAATCAGAACTTGTTTATGCAAGAGAGTTTAAATTTGGCGGGGCAAATAATTTTTCTTTTGAATTACCAGCTAATGCTGCAGGAAATTACCTGGAGATTACTGGGTTTAACTACGGAACCCTGCCTCCAATACTTTATGACCTTACAAACGGAAAACGTTATGTGGCGGATATTATTAATGCGCCAACAATAAGAGTGGTACTTGAGCCTTCTGCAACATCCAGGAAATTGTTAATGGTAACACAGGATGCCGCTTATCCAAGGCAAGTAACCAGTTTGCAGCAGAGAAATTTTATAAACTATGCCCTTCCTGCAAACCAGGGTAACTTTCTAATCATTACTCATCCGGCCTTATTAAATGGCTCAGGCGGGTCAACTCCTGTAGAGGATTACAAAGCCTATCGTAATTCTGCTGCTGGCGGAAGTCATAATGCGAAAGTCTATATGATTGATCAATTAGTTGATCAGTTTGGATTTGGTATAAAGCAACATCCTTTATCTGTACGGAACTTTATTCGCTGGGCACGAAATACATATACTTCACCAGTAAAGAATGTTTTTTTAGTAGGGAAAGGTTTAAATTATATTCATAATCATTTTTTTCAAAATAATCCTGATTTGGATAAGTTGTCATTTGTACCAACATTTGGATATCCTTCTTCCGATAACCTTCTTGCTGCTGATCCGGGCTTGAACGTAATACCCAAAGTCCCCATAGGCCGGTTATCAGTGATTAATGGTGACGAGATTACTGATTATCTTAACAAGGTAAAGGAATATGAACAGAAGCAGGCTATTTCGTCTCCTGTTATAGCCGATAAAGCCTGGATGAAAAATGTTGTTCATGTTATAGGTGCCAATGATGGTGCATTGGGCGATGCTTTGACAGCTTCAATGAATAGATTTTCAGACATTATTAAGGATACCTTTTATGGAGGACATGTAAGTACTTTTAGTAAACTTTCATCTGCACCAGTTGAACAGGCAAGTTCTACAAGGTTATACAACTTGTTTGAAGAGGGGATAGGTATTATGACATATTTTGGTCATTCTTCAGCCACTACTCTTGAGTTTAATCTTGATAACCCAGTGAATTACAACAATAGAGGTAAGTATCCATTATTCATATTGTTAGGATGTAACGCTGGTAATTTCTACATGTTTAATACGCTAAGGTTACAGACAAAGGAAACTATATCTGAAAAATATGTACTGGCACCGCAGAGAGGTAGTATAGGTACGATTGCGAGTACTCACCTGGGAATTGTACATTATTTGGATATATACAATTCAAAAAACTATTCTTCATTTAGTGTAAATAAGTACAGTGGAACAATGGGTGAGGCAATGGTTGATGCCATTACCCAAACGTTTAATCTGACTACACAGAATGATTTCTATGCGAGATTTCATTGTGAGCAAACAACATTACATGGAGATCCGGCTGTTCATTTAAATGGATTTGCCAAGCCCGATTATGTAATAGAGGATAATTTGGTTAAGCTGGATCCTTCTTTCATATCTGTGGCAGAAACAAACTTTAGGGTTGATGCAAAATTTATGAATATTGGAAAGGCCACCAGCGGAAATATCGTTGTAGAAGTTAAACGTACTTATCCCAATAATTCTACAGAGGTTATTAAAAGAGATACTATTCCCGGGGTCAGGTATATAGACTCATTGAGCTATGTAATTCCTATTGTGGCAACCCGTGATAAAGGACTCAATAAAATTACCATCACATTAGATGCAGATAATATTGTCGATGAGCTGTACGAATCCAATAATACAATTACAAAGGAATTTTTTATTTACGAGAATGAAGCAAGGACAGTTTATCCTTATGATTATGCTATAGTTAATCGTCAGGATATAAAATTATTTGTTTCAACAGCAAATCCCTTCGCCGTTTTGCAGGAATATAGGATCGAGATTGATACAACTGCATTATTTAATTCGTCCCTTAAAGTTTCAAGGACTTTTAATTCAGTAGGCGGACTTTTATCTTTTGATCCCGGAATTACTTTTGTCGACAGCACCGTTTACTATTGGCGGGTATCTCCGACTCCTGCAGCAGGTGAGAGAAAGTGGAATGGGTCTTCATTTGTGTATCTACCTAATAGCGATGAAGGGTTTAATCAGTCGCACTTTTATCAGCATACGAAGTCTGAGTTCCAAAGAATGAAGCTGGACAGTGCTTCAAGGAAATTGCAATATGGCGAAGTAATGAATAACGTATTTCTCCGTATGGGAACTTATAATACCAGCGGTTCAACACAAGAGTCGTCTTTAATAGCCGCTATTAATGGATTCCAAATCTCTAGATTGACAAACTGGTTTTCTTCTTTAGTTTTTAATGTAATTCACCCGGTTACATTCAAACCATGGCAAAACCAGGTAGTTGTCCCTCATTCTTATGTTGGTGAACCGGCTAATCCAAATTCACTGGGTCAAGGATTGTATGGTAGTACATCTCCTTCATTTATTAATACAAGGCCTTATAGTTTTGAATTCAGATACACAGATACTGCCAGCAGAAGGAAAATAATGAATTTTATGAGAGATAGTATTCCTGATGGGTACTATGTAATTGTAAGGAATTTTACCTTATATCCTGCTGCGTATCCGGCATTCCCTGTGGCATATATAGCAGACTGGGCTGCCGATGAGTCATTGTATGGTCAGGGACAATCTGTGTACCATTATCTAAAAGCTGCGGGATTTGCAGGTATAGATTCGTTTTACCGTCCACGGCCATTTGGATTTGTCTATCGGAAAAACGTTCCGTCTTTTACACCAAGTTGGATAGTAGGGGATGGAGTATTTGATAATCCAACTTTAAGTGTTGAGTGTCCTTCGCCTGATACATTAGGATATATTTACTCTCCTGTCTTTGGTCAGGCAAAACGTTGGAAACAATTATTTTGGAGAGGATCTATCTTACCGGATATAACACCTGGCGATGACCCAAGTGTTGATATTATTGGAGTCAGGCATAATGGGACAGAGTCCGTTATTATAAATAATCTTTCTATTGCACAACAAGATTATGATATATCATCGATTGATGCAGACGAATACCCGTATTTGCGATTAAGAATGAGGAATGTTGATTCAATTCATTACACACCATACCAACTAAATTATTGGCGGTTAACATATGATCCAGTACCTGAAGGTGCAGTTGCTCCAAACATCTATTTTCAGCATAAAGACACTCTTGACGTTGGCGAGCCATTTAACTTCAGCGTTGCTTTTAAGAATATCAGCAAGGTTCCCTTTGATAGCTTAAAGGTTAAAATGGTTGTCACCGATAGGAACAATGTTGCCAATATTATCCCGCTACCTCGCAAAAAGCCATTGGGAGCATTTGGTAGTTCAACAGATTCGGTTCATATTGGCTCAATAATAAATACATCTGCATTTCCTGGAAAGAATACTCTGTTCCTGGAAGCCAACCCGGATAATGATCAACCTGAGCAACATCATTTTAATAATTTTACTTTTAGAGACTTTTATGTAAAGCCAGATAGTTTAAGCCCAGTGCTGGATGTTACTTTTGATGGGGTTCACATACTTAACAGGGACATAGTATCTTCTAAACCGGATATTCTCATAAGGCTTAAGGATGAAGCCAAATGGATGATATTGGATGATACATCTCTGTTAACAGTTCAGGTCAGGTTCCCGAATGGCAGCTTAAAACGTTATTATTTTAATAATGACACATTAAGATTTAATCCTGCCGGACAAGCACCGAATACAGACAATACAGCCACAGTTAATCTAAGGCCGTATTTCTCGGAGGATGGGACCTATGAGCTCATCGTTACTGGTAAGGATAGAAGTAATAATGAGGCTGGTAATATCGAATACAGGGTGCTTTTTGAGGTTATTAATAAGCCAATGATTTCAAACATGCTTAATTATCCTAATCCATTTACAACCTCAACGGCATTTGTTTTTACCATAACGGGTAATGAAGTTCCTCAGAATATTAAAATTGAGATCATGACTGTGACCGGAAAGATTGTCAGAGAGATATTGAAAGACGAATTAGGCCCCCTCCATATCGGACGAAATATTACTGAATTCAAGTGGGATGGCACAGACCAATATGGCCAAAAGCTTGCTAATGGTGTATACTTGTACAGGGTGGTGACCAATTTGAATGGCAAATCACTGGACAAGTATAAGGCAGAAGGTGATAACACAGATAAGTATTTTAATAAAGGTTATGGTAAAATGTACCTGATGCGATAAATTAAATGTAGTTAAAAGAATAGGGGTTGCATTATGCAGCCCCTTTTCCGTTTTCGTAAACAAGACGAAGCGCATAAATGTTACTTTTGCTGTTTCACTAAGGAAAGCGATATGGCAAAAATTGGTATTAATATAGCGACCGGAAGTTTACAGCAGCAGGAAATGATCGTAGGTATTGATCTGGGGACAACGAACAGCCTGGTAGCCATTATACACCCGGAAAGCAGGAAACCAGTGGTCCTGAAAGAACATGATGGTAATGCGCTGGTTCCTTCCGTTATCCATTTCGGTGAAGCCGGTTTGGTATCTGTTGGGGACGAGGCTAAAAAATTCCTTGTTACTGAGCCTCACAATACGATCTTTTCTGTTAAAAGACTGATGGGTAAATCCTATAATGATGTAAGGGATTATTCTTCTTTTTTCACCTACAAAGTAATTGATGATAATAGTGAGAGCCTGGTAAAAGTGCAAGTAGGGGATACGTTTTATTCACCATTAGAATTATCTTCTTATATACTTAAAGAATTAAAAACAAGGGCAGAGCATATACTGAAAACACCGGTAACAAAAGCTGTGATCACGGTGCCTGCATATTTTAATGATGCTCAACGTCAAGCGACCAGAGATGCCGGGCGTCTTTCTGGACTCGACGTTTTACGGATAGTGAATGAGCCAACGGCTGCTAGTCTTGCTTATGGTTTGGGTTTACGAAATGATGAGACAAAGACAATTGCTGTATATGATTTGGGTGGCGGCACCTTCGATATCTCCGTGTTGAGAATTACCGGAGGCATTTTTGAAGTATTGTCAACCAACGGAGATACTTACTTGGGTGGTGATGATTTCGACAGAGCTATAGCAGAATACTGGTCTGCAAAATTGGGCCTGACGAATAATGAATTAAACGCCAATAAGAATATAGCACAAGAGCTACGTTTGCTGGCTGAAGAAGCAAAAAAACAACTTTCTTTCACTCCTGAATTTAAAGGCAGCATAGCCGGGGAAGAATTGTTGCTGACCAGGGAAGAATTTGAAAAGCTGGCAAAGCCATTCGTTGAGAGAACATTACAGTGCTGTAAAAATGCAATGCAAGATGCACAGCTAAATATTGTTGATATAGATGAAGTGGTCATGGTGGGGGGGTCTACAAGAGTGCCACTTGTAAAAAACTCAGTGGCCGAATTTTTCGGCAGGGCATTACATGATTCTTTGAATCCTGATGAAGTAGTGGCACTCGGAGCTGCAATACAGGCAGATATACTGGCTGGTAACAATAAAGATTTTTTATTGCTGGATATTACGCCACTCTCATTAGGGATTGAAACGATGGGTGGATTAATGGATGTATTGATACCCCGTAATTCTAAGATACCTTCAAAGGCTGGCAGGCAATATACCACACAAAAAGATGGTCAGACCGGCATTCGAATATCGGTTTACCAGGGCGAGAGAGACCTGGTAAAAGATAACCGGAAATTGGCCGAATTTAATCTCACCGGTATTCCCGTGATGCCGGCAGGCTTGCCGAAAGTGGAAATATCTTTCCTGGTAAATGCCGATGGTATCTTAGTGGTTAAAGCAAAAGAATTGCGCAGTGGGGTAGAACAAACTATTGAGGTAAAACCGCAGTATGGTTTAACGGATGAAGAAGTGGAGAAAATGCTACTGGATTCCATTACTCATGCAAAGGAAGATATACAAACAAGGGCATTGGTAGAAGCGCAAACAGAGGGGCAACATATACTGGATACAACCAGGCAATTTATAGAAAAGAATAGAGTTTTTCTGCAACAGGAAGAAATCGAAATTACAGAAGCCTCAATGAAGGATCTGGAACAAAAATTATTTTCAACGGATAAGGATGCTATACAGTCAGCAATAGAAAGGCTGAACGTAATTTCAAGGCCTTATGCAGAACGATTGATGGATCATGCTATATCAACTGCCATGAAAGGTAAAATTATTACTAACTAACCGATCACTTTATTGAAGCTTGTATTATTTTATAAGAAGAAGATTCTATCAGTACAGTGGAGGTGTTTGAAAGTGTTTCAACTCTTTTTTTGAATCGATCGTTTTTTTTATCAATAACAAAGATTAATTCTCTTTTTTCCCAAGATGGATCAGTTTCACCCGACTCAATAAATCGGGATAGTGCTGCTTTTTTTTGCTCAGCAAATGGAGTGGTAAATATATGAGAAAACCATGGGTAGGCTTTAGTATAAATAGTACTCAAGTAAGGTACTAGTTCGTCTGTGCCGATAATCAGTGTCTTGTTTGTTGTGTGTTTATTTAACAGGTCAAATATTTTTTTTTGCTCACTGTTTATATATGAGGTTGATGGAACATCAGCCTTTGATTTGACCTGGTCAAAAATCCATATGAGGTTGTCAGAAAGGAAAAGTAGTAAAAAAGAGGTAGCTATGATCCTTTTAATGAAGGAAGCTGTCAGTTTGATTAGAAAATAATGTAATGCCGGAACACCTAATACAAACAAAGACGTCCAGATATAACCTCGTGTAAAATGAAGCGGCTGCATTGGTTTCATAAATATTTCATGATTAGCAAGACTAAATGCAATTAAGAACCAAAGCAGAAAGAGGCGGTTCTGACTTTGAGAAAAAAAAATGCCGGGTTTGTTCAATTTGAATGCGCTTATTAGCGCCAGCAAACCAGTGATGCAGTAAGCAGGGATGATACTAAAATACCGGAGTCGCCAGTTAAGAGAATATTGTTCACTTACGGAACGGTGATCATCAAATTGATTAAGATGATACAGATAATAATACAAGTGAAAGAGCAATATTAATAGTTCACCAGGTAAAAGCCAGTCAGGAATATGTTTGTTTTTGAAAATTATTTTTTCAGTCAGCAGCCAAGCACTTGTAATACCCAGGAGCTCAATTCCGGTAAAAGGATGCGATAAAGAAAGAATGGCTGACAGGGCAAGCACCCCAGCCCAACTTTGTTTTAATAGACAATAAATCACTGAAAGAAATAGCATATGATAATAGGCCTCACACGAAAAAAAAAGTGATCTGCCAAAATTGAGCCCCCACCAGCCTGAACCGGGGTCAAGAATGAATATGCTGTTAACTATTGAAGAGCCGTAAATCAATTGCGTAAAAAATCCAGATACAGTTAGTAAACCGCCGCCCCAGGCAAATAGCCAGATACTGATAGTTCTGAATTTACTACTTGGAAATAAGTGATCATAAATTGCAATTAGAAGTCGAAAGCAAATAAGTGAGCAGATTAGAGTAAAAGGTATAAGAATCCACCCGGGTATGATTCCCATTTTTAAGAACCCCGCAAAAAGCAAAGTTTGCGTTTGAAAGTATATAGGCTGATAATTGTCATTGTCATTGAACGGGTTACTGAAAAAAATACTACCCTTTTCGCTATCAAGATATTGCTTGGCATAAGCCACATAAGATATATTGTCATATTGTATAAAACCGGTTGGCTTCAGTTCTTTGGTATGGTTAAAAAGATAACCAAGAAAGAAAACCAGCATTGGAGTGGTCAATAACAAGGCAAATAACCAGTTTCTTGTTTTAATCATCAGTCGGATGTTCTCTTTTAAGAAACTGTAAGATAAAGAATATAGCGATCAGCAACAGGGTTAACAAGGAAGTACATACGGCAACCCGGATAAAATTATGGGGTTCAAATTTGAATTGTATAGAATGTTTCCCTGCTGATACCGGTACGCTGATAAAAGCCTGGTTAGTACAATAAACAGGTATTTCAATATTATCTTCAAAAGCCCGCCAGCCATGGTGATATTGCTGGAACAGGTTTAACAACCCATCATTACTGGCAGTAATTTCTAATTCAATTTTGTTGGGCTCAAATTTTAAAACGGAAACGGCACCAGTCGTATGATCATTAATTTCCCTTACCCTGCCAATACGTTCAAATAAAACTATTCTTCCGCTGTCTGGTAATCTCACTATTGACAAAACAGTAGTGTCAGAAAAATAAGCAAAAGGGTAGTTGTTCAGTGCTGTTCTCAACGGGTTGTTTTTAAGGAAATTTATATAGTTGCTGTTGATAGTAGGTGTTATTATATGATCCTGTATACTGATTGTTTTGTCATATAATTTTTTCTGCCCCAGGGGAGATACTGTTGATGAATCAGTACTGGTAGTGATTACAGGCTTTGCTATTTCATTGAGCGGATAGTTCTTTGGAAATGAAGCTATGTATTGGTCGATAACTGATGTCTTAACCTGTGAGATAAAAGTAAAAGGCAAAGCCATCCAGCAAAAAACAATGCTGTTAATAATTGCCAGGGCAGGGATATATTTTTTAAACCCTTTCCAAATGGCCAAAAGGAATAGACTGATAAATAGGATTTGAATGATCCCTTGCAGTACCGCGATATCGGCAAAACTCAGCTTATCAAGAAGAGCTTTGGGGTTTTCATTTTCTGAAAAATCTGGCAAATTACTTTGTGGCAAGTAAAAGATCAGAACGCCTGAAAGCAAAATAAGAATTAAAGCTGTTATTAGATTTATATTTTTTGTAACAGGTTCTTTCATTGAGAGAAACCCGTTCAATGTAGGAGCAGCAATTAAAATGATACCAATGCTGGTGAATACACGTATGGAAGCTGGGTGCCTGAATGTATTCATAAAAGGGAGGAAACGGTGGCACCATTCTCTTATCGGGGTGGCATCACCCAGGCTGAAAAGAAAAGAGAAGAGGATTAGGGCACTAATAAATTTATAAACAGGTTTCGGTTTTCCCGCAAGTGCCAGCAGGAAGAACAAAAAAATGAATATTCCTGTTGATGCATTTCTGGCAGTCAGATCGGTTTGCAATAAGGGATGACTTTTAGATACAGCAGAAGGAAACAAATACGATAAACTGCTGAAAGGAGGAAATGCATTGGTTTGTATCCTATCCAGGCTGGCCCCGCTCCCCCTTTCATAATAGTCAAAAAAATCCCACCAGGATAAAACAGCAGGACTGACAATAAGAAAGAAAATAAGCATGGTAATACCGGAGAATAAAAAAAGAGATTTAACTGATCTCTCTTTATAGTGACTGACCTGCCAGATAATAAATCCTATAAGAAGGATATAAAGACAAAAGATAAAAAAGCTAGGATAACCTGCTGTGAGTAATAAGCTAAGTGCAAGAGATAACTTTAGGGCAGTGTTTAGTTTGGGATTATTTAACAGGCGGTAGAAATAGAGAAAAACAAAAGGAAGATAAGCTGCGCTGGTGATCCAAGGAATGATGGAACCGCTGTCGGTCATAAAACCACAGCATAGGTATGCCGTGGCTGCAATTAAGGCAGTTGTTACGCTATTATTAAACTCTTTTGTCAGCTTAAACATCCCGGCGGCAGCAATAAACAAATAGAATAGTAGTTCCCATTGAAGAACCGTGAGATTATACCCTGTGAAAAGAGAAATGAACATAACGACAGGATTCCATACCCCGCTTTGTATATCGCTATGTAGAGGGAGGCCTGTATACAAGTAGGGGTTCCACCAGGGGAAATGGCCGTTTTGTATCGCTTCGCTGATATGGTAGCGATAAGGAAGAAAATAAACTAAAGCATCATTCTTGAGGCTAAAAATGTGAAAGGTCAGGGGCCAATAAGCAACTAGGGTAATCAGTAGTAAAAGCAGGTAATGCTTTCGGCTTAAAAGAAAAGTACTGATCTTTTGCATATTATTTCTTCTTCCAAACAGCCAAAATACTTTTTCCAAAGGAATATAAGAAAATACGATCCGTGATTTTTGAACTCGGAATCATCCATTTGTCCCATAGCTGAACCTGTTTCTTTACAGGGTATGATTGCCGTAATAATATTTTATTCAATAAAGATGCAAAAAAACCTACCGAGTCAAGATAAATCATCTTTTCCCGTATTAAAGAAGCGGGCCGAATTGCTGACAATGTTTTCCGGCTATATCTCCTGAAGTGTCCAATTGCTTTGTCAAAAGGGCTAAATATAAACTGGAAAGCAGGAGAGAGGACGACAAGATACCCTCCCTGAGCCAGGAGATCAGTTGCATTCTTTAGTTCATCTGCATCGTTTTCTATATGCTCGAGCACATCTATATAAATGATACAATCGAACCTCTCGTTCTTGCCCAATGAATCAAGTGTTCCTTTTACTGCTATGCAATTTGAGGGGAGGAGCTTGTCATTTATTTTCTGTTGAAGTAATTGTTGCATGGTCTCATCCGGCTCCAATAGCAACCACCTTTCAGCTTTACCTTTGTTTAATAAAAGGGTTGTTCCACCGATACCGGCCCCAACTTCCAGCACCTTTCCGGTCAGGTATGAGGATATGTGGCTGGCAAAATAGTTTTTCCAGTTAGTGGCTGTTTCAAAAAGCGTTAATTCTTCTCCCTGGTATTTGTAATCTGTACTCATGCAGTGAATGTTTCAACGGCACCCGTATAATCTTTATAATGATAGACCGGTACAAATTTCCGCTGGGACTCGGATGAAAAATACAGGAACATCGTAACAAGTGATAGCAGTAGGCTCTGAAGCAGCACAATAAGCATAGATGACATAACGGTGGATGTCCAGCCCGGAATAGCTAATGATGTGAAGGTTTTAACACCAAGCAGGGTAAGAATAATCAGTAAAGAAAAACCAATAAGACAGCAGGAAAAAATCAGCAGGCGACTGGCAATTATTTCCATAAATACAGAAATGGCTCCCAGTCCTAGTAGTAACAATTTACTGAAGTTCATTTTCGATTTCCCGGCATACCTTGTTCCTTTATGGGTTTGTATAGTTGAATAAGCAAGCCCTGATTTTAAAATTCCACCGGCAAGATGACTCCATATTTCACTGTAATAAACAAGTTTATTAAGAGAATCTTTAGGCATGATCATAAAATTCCCAAAAGATATCTTACGACCAGTCAGAAACCTGAAACTGATTTTATAAAGCCAGTAAAATAATTTGAATAGAAAGTCTTCCCGGCGGGAACCTCGATGAGCAAAGATTATATCACCGTTTCTATTTTCTGCAGCCAGCAATAATTCAAGCGCATCTTCAGGCCGGTCTTCTCCATCTGTATCCATGATCAATACCCTATCGCAGCTAATATTCTCTTTAATATATGCTAAACCGATTGACAGAGCTTTCTGGTGCCCGATATTCCGTTGCAAATGAAGTATCTGTATAGGAAAAAATGTATTTGTAGTGATATTCAACTCTTCTGTAGAGCCATCATTTACGACTAAAATTCTGAAACGATAATCTTTCAGATTTGAAAATGCTTTTGCCAGTTCGGTTAAGAGCCGGCTCAGTGATTCTCCATCGTTAAATAAGGGGCACAATATGGTGACATTCTTTTGCATGGACTGGTTTAAAGATACAATGCAGGGTTTTTATAATGAAATGACTGCGGAAGATCAGTGGCTGTACTTCGTTTTAAGTTTTAAAAAATAACTTTCAAAATAATGATAACTGAGCCAGCTCAGCAGAATTGTACAGCCGGCTGCGGTTATGGAAATAGTCAGTTGAGCTCCTATGCCGGGTATTTGTTTTTTAACCATATCCAGTAAATAACTATTCATAACGAGGTATACCGGCCAGTGAAATATGTAAAATGAATAGGAGATACGTCCAAAAAATTTGAGTAAAGGGATATTAAAAATTAAGTTGATGATCTTAGTCTCCCTGTTAACCGCTTCATACACTAATAAGCCAAACATCATGGCAAAAGTAGTATAGCCTACAAGGCCTGTATATGGAAATGAGAATGAGTAGAAACGATTTATGAAATAGAAAAGGAAATTAATTGCTGCAAAGCTCAGAACTATGATTGCTGTATTCTTTTTGATGAACTCAAAATTCATGTGTTTTAATAAAGCAACAAGACAGCCAATACAAATACCGTCAATACGGGTGAATGTGTACAGGTTGTAGTAAGCGAGGTTCTCAATTTTATAGATCCACAGGCCAAAGCGAAACAATATGACCAGTGATAAAAGCGTACATATAAAAATCAACAGATACTTCGGTTTTTTCAGTAAAAGAATCACAAGCGGCCAAAAAATATAGAATTGTTCTTCCACTGCTAATGACCAATAGTGATTCAGTATTTGAGCATTCTTGGGGTCTTTAAATATATATAACCAGTTCTGCAGATAGGTCCACAGGAAAAACTGGTTATTAGTATAATAATCCCATTTAATAGTTGGGGAAGTAAAGACCGGGATTATAAATAGGAATATAATTAGGCTCAAGTAGTACAATGGGAAAATCCGTAACATCCGCCGCATATAAAAATTGCGCAGGAAATTAGTTTTCCCCACAGCATTCATCAATATATCTGTGATCAGGAAACCCGAAAGCACAAAAAACAGATCTACCCCTAACCAGCCGAAGTAGGATTGTTTTATAAATCCAAAATTGTGGTACAGAACTACTAACAAAATGGCAACTCCTCTAAGGCCATCCAGGGCAGGGTAGTGAGACCTTTTCGGGGTTTCTGCAGTCATTTATTGGGTTAGTTATTACTTCTTCAAAGATAACTTTCTGAGCAGATACTTACCAATCATATCAAACTCTAGGTTTACTATGGTACCCTTGGTTACTTTATTAATATTGGTATGCTCAAAGGTGTAGGGGATAATAGCTACGGTAAAATTTTTTCCTTTAACACTAAAAGCAGTTAGGCTAATGCCGTTTATTGCGATTGAACCTTTCTCAATAATGAGTGAAGCAAATTTTTTGGGAAATTCAAATGTATACTCCCAACTACCATTCTTTTCAATGACATTTTTGCATATTGCCACTGCATCTACGTGTCCCTGAACAATATGCCCGTCTAAACGGTCACCCAACTGAAGGGACCTCTCCAGGTTAACATTGGTGCCAGCAGACCAGTCCCCCAGATTTGTTTTCTTGAGGGTTTCCTTTATGGCAGTAACCCGGTGACTATTACAATTTAGGTCCTCAACTGTAAGGCATACACCACTATGGCTCACACTTTGGTCTACCTTTAATTGTCGTGAAATTGGCGATTCTATCCAAAATGTTCTGTTTGAACCATTGGAAATGACCTCTTTAACGATACCTGTTGATTCAACAATTCCTGTAAACATAATAGCAAAGTAATTCAATTCTTTTTTGATTTCAGGTTTTGAAATGAACCCATTATCTTTGCCAACCTAAAAAATACCAAAGGAGGTATCATTTAATTATGCTTATCATCGACTCAAAAGATTGCGAAAACATTGACAAAGCGCTTAAGAAGTACAAAAAGAAGTTTGAAAAGTCAAAAGTTTTATTACAATTGCGTGAACGTCAGAGCTTTACAAAGCCTTCCGTAAAACGTCGTGGTGAAGTGCTAAAGGCTGTTTATAAGCAGAAAATAGCTAGCGGAAAGATCGAAGGTTAATTTAATCTTCAGCAAAATATTCAAGGATGGCTGCAAAGTTTTAATAGCTTTGTAGCTGTCTTTTTTTATGCCCTTAATTTCCCTGCAAACCATTCAGCCCTATATTGAATACCTGAAATTTGAAAAAAGGTACTCAGCTCACACCTTGACAGCATACAAAGCTGATTTATATGAATTTACAGAGTTCGTCAAAACCCAATTCGGGGAAACTGACCTCGCATCCATTCATCATGGAGTAGTTAGAAGCTGGCTTGCCCGGCTAAAAGAGCAAGGGCTTGCAGCAAAATCTCTGAATAGGAAAATCTCCACTTTAAAATCTTTTTTTAAATATCTTATTAAAAATGGGGTTATCGATATAAGCCCAATGGCCAAAGTGATTAGCCCCAGAATTGGAAAAAGGTTACCGGTTTTTGTAAAAGAAGAGGAAACTCAATTATTATTAAACTCTCTTAATAGTTCAACAGAAAATTGGCGGAGTCTTAATGCCAGGATGATCATTACAATATTATATGCAACTGGTTTGAGGTTGAGCGAATTGATAAATCTCAAAGAAAAGCAGGTGGATTTTGCCCGTCTTCAAATTAAAGTGCTTGGAAAAGGGAATAAAGAGAGGATAATCCCTCTTAGCGATAAGTTGATCAACGGTATCAGGGAGTATCAGCAGTTAAAAAGAATAGAGTTTGAAACTTATGAAGATGTCCTGCTGGTGTCTGAAAAAGGCAAAAAACTATACCCCAAATATGCTTACCTGATCGTAAATCAATATTTGGGAAAATCAAGCACACTGGATAAAAAAAGCCCCCATGTTTTGCGGCACAGCTTTGCCACACATTTAATGAATAATGGTGCCGATCTAAATGCAGTAAAAGAGCTGCTTGGACATAGTAGCCTGGCGGCAACCCAGGTATATACTCACAATACAATTGAAAAGCTGAAAGATATACACAAAAAGGCCCATCCTAAATCTTAAAAGGCCTGTACTCACAATAAAAAATTTAGAAAATTTTGTTTGGGAGAGGTTCTCTTTTGCAGTAACTTGTAGGTGTAAAAAGAATTAAAGAACCGAACCCAATGAAAGGCTACTAAAAGTTCTTTATTTATTGTTTCACTATAAAATGATGACCATGAACGTACAAATTCAGACAGTTCATTTCAATGCCGACAGTAAACTGATTGAGTATGTGAACCGAAAACTGGAAAAGCTGAATACCTTCAGTGATCGTATCATTCAGGTAAATGTCTTCCTGAAACTCGACAACGTAGTTCATACCATTAAAGACAAGATTGCAGAAATCAGGGTACATGTTCCCCGGCACAATTTCTTCGTGAAATCAACCAGTAAATCTTTTGAAGAGTCGTTTGATGATGCTTTCGAAACAATGGTAGCTCAAATAAAAAAAAGTAAAGAAAAAAAAGCCGCTTAAAACATTGTAAGCCCCGCCCCGGCGGGGCTTTTTTATTGTTCGTTTCTAAAGATGAAATAGAATTATTCACAACTGGCTGAAAACAAGCAAAAAATTATTTCTCAAAATTTTTCCGATTATCAAATTCCCTTACCTTTGCCTCCCCAATAAATGGGGGTAGTTCTTTATTGTTCAATCCGTACGAAAATCCGGGGATAATAGGAAAAATAAGTGCGGATACTGTAACGCCACTTTAGCTCAGCCGGTAGAGCAACTGATTTGTAATCAGTAGGTCGTTGGTTCGATTCCGACAAGTGGCTCTGGTAAAATTAATTTACCGGGCAAGTAGCCAAGTGGCCAACGGCAACAGACTGTAAATCTGTCCTCTTCGGAGTTCGGTGGTTCGAATCCATCCTTGCCCACAAAGTTCTTTTAAAAATAGCATCAGCGGGAGTAGCTCATTTGGTAGAGCGGTAGCCTTCCAAGCTTCAGGTGGCCGGTTCGAGCCCGGTCTCCCGCTCCAAACCGCCATAGCTCAGCGGAGGCGGATCTGATAAGACCAGCCGTTGTAGCTCAGTGGTAGAGCACTTCCTTGGTAAGGAAGAGGTCGTGAGTTCAATTCTCATCAACGGCTCAAAAAACAGAACAAATACCGGGTAGCAGTAATGTTTCCCGTTTTTGAGGAATAAAAACAATTAGTAAAACACAATCTAAAAACAGATAACAATGGCAACTAAAGAGACCTTCAAAAGGGACAAACCCCATGTTAACGTTGGTACCATCGGTCACATTGACCACGGAAAAACAACCTTAACGGCTGCTATCACTACCATTCTGTCTCAGAAAGGTATGGCTGAAGCAAAAAAATATGATGAAATTGATGCCGCTCCTGAAGAAAAGGAACGTGGTATCACTATTAACACAGCCCACGTTGAGTATCAGACGGCTAACCGTCACTATGCCCACGTTGACTGTCCCGGTCACGCCGACTATGTTAAAAACATGATCACTGGTGCTGCCCAGATGGACGGCGCTATCTTGGTTGTGGCTGCTACTGATGGTCCTATGCCTCAAACAAAAGAGCACATCCTGCTGGCTCGCCAGGTAGGTGTACCCCGTATGGTTGTGTTTATGAATAAAGTTGACCTGGTTGATGATCCTGAACTGTTGGATCTCGTAGAAATGGAAATCCGTGATTTGTTGACTTTCTACGGTTTTGATGGTGCAAATACACCAATTATTAAAGGTTCTGCCTCCGGTGCTCTTGCTGGCGAAGAAAAATGGGTTAAGGGTGTTGAAGAACTGATGGAAGCTGTAGATACTTACATTCCGCTGCCTCCTCGTCCGGTTGATCAGCCGTTCCTGATGTCTGTGGAGGATGTATTCTCTATCACTGGTCGTGGTACTGTTGCCACAGGTCGTATTGAAAGGGGCCGTATTAAAGTTGGTGAGCCAGTTGAAATCGTTGGTCTTATCGAAGCTCCTCTTACATCTACTGTTACAGGTGTGGAAATGTTCCGTAAACTTCTTGATGAGGGTGAAGCTGGTGACAACGCCGGTTTGCTGCTCCGCGGTATTGAAAAGACCCAAATTCGTCGTGGTATGGTAATCGTGAAGCCTGGATCTATCACTCCTCATACTGACTTCAAAGCAGAGGTTTACGTATTGAGCAAAGAGGAAGGTGGTCGTCACACTCCATTCTTTAATAAATATCGTCCTCAGTTCTATTTCCGTACAACTGACGTTACAGGTGAAGTAGAATTGGCTGCAGGTACTGAAATGGTGATGCCTGGTGATAATACTTCACTGACTGTAAAACTGATACAGCCTATTGCGATGGAAAAAGGTTTGAAGTTTGCGATTCGTGAAGGTGGCCGTACAGTAGGTGCCGGCCAGGTAACTGATATCATCAAGTAAGCTTTAAGCCACAAGCTTTTAGCTTTAGCCGTAAGGCGCAAAGATTAAATTTTATATCTTTGATTTATAAGAATCTAAAAGCTGTTAGCTCACTGCTAATAGCTTTTAGCTTTCTACGGGCATAGTTCAATGGTAGAATAGCGGTCTCCAAAACCGTTGATGGGAGTTCGAATCTCTCTGCCCGTGCAAACAGTTTTTTATGAACAAGATTGCACATTATTTCCGGGAGTCTTACAAGGAGTTGACTGAAAAAGTAAGTTGGCCAACCTGGCCTCAGCTCCAGCAATCAACAATGATTGTCCTGGCTGCAACGATTGTTATTACATTCATCGTATTGGCTATGGATTTTGTTGCCAGTAATGGATTGAAGTTTATTTACAAACAACTTTTCTAAACAATGGATGCAGCTACAGCAAATACAGAAAATGTACAGCAGCAGGATACCAAATGGTATGTATTGCGGGTTGTAAGTGGTAAGGAGAAAAAAGTTAAGGAGTACCTTGATAAAGAAGTGAGCCGTGGCGGCTGGGATCAGGTAAAACAGGTTTTTTTACCCGTTGAGAAAGTTTACAAAGTTGCCAATGGGAAAAAGGTGATGCGGGAAAGAAATTATTATCCCGGCTATGTAATGATCGAAATTGCCAATGGTAAGCTTACTGACGACCTCCGGGATATCATTAAAAATACAACCAACGTAATTCATTTTCTTGGAAAGGAAAATCCCATTGCCCTTCGTAAGGCTGAAGTGAACAAGATGCTGGGCAAAATGGATGAGATGGCAGAAGTGGGTGGAATTAGCATGAGTGAGCCGTTTATTGTGGGTGAAACGATAAAGATTATTGAAGGACCATTTAATGATTTTAATGGTGTTATCGAAGAAGTAAACGATGAAAAAAAGAAGCTGAAAGTGACCGTAAAAATATTTGGCCGTTCTACGCCTGTGGAGCTTAATTATATGCAGGTAGAAAAAATTAGCTAAGTAATTGACTTATAATGGCTAAAAGCTACCGGTTGCCCCGGTAGCTTTTTTGTTGGCCGAAATGTAAAAAAATGTGCGTTAAAGCCATTGCTCATCTGAGTTTTACTCATACTTTTGCACCCCCAATTAGTTCTTTAGAAATATCCGTTTAGGCGGATTATGAGGAATTTGGGAGACCGAGTAATCTAAATGAAAGGTCGTTAGAACCAATAAATCAAAAGAAAATGGCAAAAGAAATCTCTGGCTTTGTTAAGCTACAGTGCAAGGGTGGCCAGGCCAACCCCGCACCTCCGATCGGTCCTGCGCTGGGTTCCAAGGGTATTAATATCATGGAATTCTGTAAGCAATTCAATGCAAGAACACAGGACAAACCCGGAAAAGTTCTCCCCGTATTGATTACTGTTTATTCAGACAAGAGTTTTGATTTTATCATCAAAACGCCTCCCGCAGCCGTTCAACTGATGGAAGCCGCTAAGATTCAGAAGGGTTCCAAAGAGAGCAACCGCAGCAAAGTAGGTAAGGTAACATGGGACCAGGTAAAGGCAATTGCAGAAGACAAGATGCCTGACCTGAACTGTTTTACTGTGGAAAGCGCCATGAAAATGGTAGCCGGCACAGCCCGCAGCATGGGTCTTAATGTAGAAGGTAAAGCTCCATGGGAAAATTAATTTTTTGAATCCAAAAACGAATTAAAATGGCATTCATTAGTAAAAAAAGAAAAGTTGCTGATACGAAGGTTGACGCAAATAAAGCATATTCACTGAAGGAGGCATCTGCACTTGTAAAGCAAATCACCACCTGCAAGTTTGATGCATCAGTTGATCTGCACATCCGTTTGGGTGTGGATCCTAAAAAGGCTGACCAGGCCATCCGGGGTACGGTGACACTTCCTCATGGTACCGGTAAAACGAAAAGAGTATTGGTTCTTTGTACTCCTGATAAAGAGGCTGAAGCAAAAGGTGCTGGTGCAGATTATGTAGGTCTTGATGAATTTGTAACTAAGATCGAAGGCGGTTGGGTAGATGTTGATGTTATCATCGCTACTCCATCTGTAATGCCTAAGATCGGTAAATTGGGTAAAGTGTTGGGACCTCGTAACCTGATGCCGAATCCTAAAACGGGTACTGTTACTAACGATGTAGCAAATGCTATCAATGATGTAAAAGGCGGTAAGATAGCTTTCAAAGTTGATAAAGTAGGTATCATCCATGCCTCAATCGGCCGTGTAAGTTTTACACCTGAGAAAATTGCAGAAAACAGCCAGGAGCTGCTTAATGCCATTATCAAGGCTAAACCATCTTCAGCAAAAGGTACATACTTGAAAGGAATTAGCATGGCTAGCACTATGAGTCCCGGTATTGCAATTGACACTAAAGCATTTGTTCACTAATCTATAAAGTGATTAAAACTAATTATCATGACAAAAGATCAAAAAAACGAAGTGATTGAGCTGCTGAAAGGCAAGTTCTCTCAATATAATAACTTCTATGTTGCCGATACAGAATCACTGACTGTAGAGCAGGTGGGCAAATTGCGCCGTGCATGCTTTAACAAACAGGTTGAAATGAAAGTGGCAAAGAATACCCTTATCAGGAAGGCGCTTGAATCATTAGATAATGAGAAATATGCAGGTATGTATGATTCGCTGCATAAAGTAACAGCCCTGATGTTTTCAGAAAATCCGAAAGAGCCGGCGCTGATCATCAGCTCTTTCCGTAAAGAAAGCAATGGTGAAAAACCGGTGCTGAAAGCTGCATTCATCAATGGTGATGTATACATGGGCGATAACAACCTTAAGGCTCTTACTCAAATCAAGACGAAGAATGAGCTTATCGGTGAAGTTATTGGTCTGTTGCAGTCTCCTGCCAAGAGGGTATTGGCTGCATTATTGCACCACCACGAACAGAAAGCCGGCGGTGCTGAAGCTGCGGCAGCGGAGTAATTGAATTATTTATTGCATTTGCAATCAAAATAACCACCCAGGCCTGAGGGTCAACAAAGGCAAATTTTTTTAAACCGCCGTCGGAGCAACTAAAACAAGCAGTGAAGACGGTAAAAATTTATATCAAATGGCAGACGTAAAATCATTAGCAGAAAGCCTGGTAGGCTTAACAGTAAAAGAAGTACAAGAACTGGCTGATTTCCTGAAATCTGAGTATGGCATCGAACCTGCTGCAGCAGCAGTAGTAGTAGCTGCCGGCGATGGCGGTGGCGCAGCTGCTGCTGAAGAGAAAACCTCTTTCAACGTAGTGTTGAAGAGCGGCGGTGCTTCAAAACTGAACGTTGTAAAGATCGTTAAGGACCTGACTGGTCTTGGACTGAAAGAAGCTAAAGACCTGGTAGACGGAGCTCCTAAGAATGTAAAAGAAGGTGTTTCTAAAGCTGAAGCAGAAGATATCGCAGCTAAACTGAAAGAAGCTGGAGCAGATGTTGAAATCGCTTAATTTCTTTTCTTATTAAAGAAGAATAGCCCTTCCTTAATTGAAGGGCTATTTTATTGTCAGGTAGGGTAAAATCTTGTTGTAGATATCTTCCGTCACTGCCATCACTTTTTTAAGTTCTTCAGTTTTATAAAACGGTCCATGTTCATTACGATAAGCTACAATTGGGTTAGCAAGGCTATAACGGATATATGGATGGGCTTTTAATTCATCCACAGTCGCCGAGTTGATATTTATCTTTCTCAATGCATTGGTTTCCAGCTTTAGGTATTGCCTGATTTTTTGGAAGGTAGAATCTGGCAAACCATAAGTTTCAGCTACCTGATTAATCGAGTAGAAGCCACCTAGTTTATCCCTGAAGTTTACAATCCTTGCAGCCAATTTACTTCCAATTCCCGGAAGGGCTATTAGGGCTGTAGTATCAGCTATATTGATATCGATTACAGCATATCCAGTTTTGATGTTAGAAGAATTGTTGTTTGCGATTGGCCGAAATTCCTGTTCTTGGTGGGTGGGGATATTGTTGTCCGCAATTCGGATATAGGCTGCTATTCTTTCATATTCATCAGGGAACAAGCCGTAAATCTTTTTCAGGTCTTCTGGCTTTTTGAATTTGCCTCCTTTGCTCAGGTAATTGCGGATAGTATTTATTATTTTCTCCCGGAAGCCTAGCTTTTTCCAGCCTTCAACTGATAAACTGTTAGGATCAAAATAAAAAAGTTCCCCTTTTAAGCCAGCATTATTATGGCCGCTACGCCTGTCATATTGGAAGCTGTTATTGTCATCGTAATCAGCTGCGCCGGGATTTCTTTCATTGTCATCCATTCTGATTTCCAGCCTTTTCATCGCTGCAATCCAGGCAGTATCTGGTTGTTGAATTTGGACCTTTTGTTTTGTAGTAGTTACGGCTTTTGGCAGAAAGAATACTGCAGTAATCAGAACAAGAATAACGATAATGGCTATTCTGTCCCTGCGGGTGAAAGTGAGATAATCCGCAACAAATTTCGGCCAGCTCATGAATGCCTCTTTAAAGGCAAAATAGTAAAGGATGAAACACCGGAAAATAACCACTTAGTGGTATTTTGGCCGGGTTATTGTGAGCAAACTTTTCTTGGCTGAGAATTATAAATCCTTACCTTTGCCATCCTTTATTTTGGCCAAATATATTTTGACATCCCAAATCATGTGTAAGTAGTTGACTTCCATGGGTTTTCATTTTTTCTCAAAATGAGAGCCTGTGAGTGATTTGTATGTCCTCAACGTTGTAAAACCGGTATTACGCATATGTCTTCAACAAAAGTGAACTCAAGAGTGGATTTCGGTAAAATCAAGCACCTGGCTGAAACCCCCGATCTTCTTGAAGTACAGATCCAGTCATTCAAAGAATTTTTCCAGTTAGAAACTACACCGGACAAACGTAACATCGAAGGTTTGTTCCGTGTGTTTAAAGAAAATTTTCCGATCACTGATACCCGGAATATTTTCGTTTTGGAGTTTCTGGATTACTTTATTGATCCTCCCCGCTATACCATTGAAGAGTGTATGGAAAGGGGGCTTACTTACGCTGTTCCGCTTAAGGCCAAACTCCGTTTGAGCTGTAATGACGAGGAACATGTGGACTTCCAGACAATTGTACAAGACGTATTTCTGGGTAATATACCTTACATGACTCCCCGGGGTACATTCGTTATCAATGGGGCAGAAAGGGTTGTTGTGTCCCAGTTGCACCGTTCACCTGGTGTATTCTTTGGTCAGTCAGTTCACCCGAACGGAACGAAGATCTACTCTGCAAGGGTAATACCTTTTAAAGGAGCCTGGATGGAGTTTGCGACAGATATCAACAATGTAATGTACGCTTACATTGACCGTAAGAAAAAATTCCCTGTAACTACTTTGTTGCGTTCTATCGGCTATGAAACAGATAAGGATATCCTCGAGCTGTTTGGCATGGCTGATGAGGTAAAAACAGATAAAAAGACACTTGGAAAATATGTTGGAAAACGTCTTGCTGCAAGGGTATTGAGAACATGGGTAGAGGACTTTGTGGATGAAGATACCGGAGAGGTGGTTTCTATAGAGCGGAACGAGATTGTGATGGAAAGGGATACAGTTCTGGATGAAGATGCGATTAGTACTATTGCTGAAATGGATGTGAAGAGTGTGTTCATTCAGCGGGAAGATGTGGGCGGCGATTATGCCATTATCTATAATACCCTGAATAAGGATACTTCCAACAGTGAACTGGAGGCCGTACAATTCATCTATCGCCAGTTGCGTGGTGCAGATGCTCCAGATAATGAAACTGCCCGTGGTATCATCGACAAGCTGTTCTTTAGCGACAAGCGTTACGATCTTGGCGAAGTAGGTCGTTACAAGATCAATCGTAAACTTGGTATAGATCAGCCGCTTGAAAAAAAGACATTAACAAAAGAGGATATTATCCTCATCATTAAATACCTGGTTAAACTTACAAACGGTAAAGCTGAGATCGATGATATTGATCACCTGAGCAACCGTCGTGTACGTACCGTAGGAGAGCAGTTGTATGCTCAATTTGGTGTGGGTCTTGCCCGTATGGCCCGAACTATCCGTGAAAGGATGAACGTAAGGGATAACGAGGTGTTTACCCCGGTTGATCTGATCAATGCCAGAACGCTTTCTTCCGTTATCAATTCATTCTTCGGAACTTCACAGTTATCACAATTCCTTGACCAGACAAACCCATTGAGTGAGATAACACACAAGCGTCGTATCTCAGCACTCGGTCCCGGCGGTTTAAGCCGTGAAAGAGCAGGCTTCGAGGTTCGTGACGTACACTATTCTCACTATGGCCGTTTGTGTACCATTGAAACACCGGAAGGACCAAACATTGGTTTGATCTCCACACTGTGTGTTCATGCCAAGATCAATGATATGGGCTTTATTGAGACTCCCTATCGTAAAGTGGAAAATGGCAAGGTGGATATGAAAAAATTGTCATTCCTGAGTGCAGAAGAAGAGGACCTGGCAAAAATTGCCCAGGCCAACTCAGGGTTGAATGACAAAGGGGAGTTTGTTGAAGAGAAAGTAGTAAGCCGCCAGACCGGCGACTTCCCAATACTGGATAAAAGCGAAGTGGAATACATGGATGTGGCGCCTAACCAGATCGTTGGTTTGAGTGCCTCTTTGATTCCCTTCCTTGAGCATGATGATGCTAACCGTGCCCTGATGGGATCTAACATGCAACGACAGGCTGTACCCCTGATTCGTCCTGATGTGCCGATTGTAGGTACCGGGCTAGAAGGAAAAGCTGCCCGTGATGCAAGGATTCAGATCCATGCGGAAGGTAATGGTGTGGTTGAATTTGTGGATGCAAACGAAATTCATGTTCGTTATGAAAGAGATGAAGAAGAGAAACTTGTAAGCTTTGAAGACGATCTGAGAGTTTATAGACTTACCAAGTTCATTAAAACGAACCAGGAAACTTGTATCAACCTCAATCCTGCGGTTAAAAAAGGTCAGAAAGTTAAGAAGGGAGACTTCCTTACCGAAGGATATGCTACCAAGAATGGTGAACTGGCACTTGGTAAAAACCTGAAAGTGGCGTTCATGCCATGGAAGGGGTACAACTTCGAGGATGCAATTGTAATCAGCGAAAGAGTAGTTAAAGAAGATATGTTTACTTCAGTTCATATTTCCGAGTATGAACTCGAAGTAAGAGATACAAAATTGGGAGAAGAAGAGCTTACTCCTGATATTCCCAACGTTTCTGAGGAAGCCACCAAAGACCTTGATGAGAACGGTATCATAAGGATTGGTGCAGCAGTTAAGGAAGGGGATATCCTGATTGGTAAGATTACACCAAAAGGAGAAAGCGACCCTACACCAGAAGAAAAACTTCTTCGTGCCATCTTCGGTGATAAAGCCGGTGATGCAAAAGATGCTTCATTGAAAGCTCCGAATGGTGTAGAAGGTGTAGTAATTGGTAAGAAATTATTCCAGAGGGCTAAGAAAGACAAGAATGCAAAAGTGAGAGAAAAGGCGGCTATGGAGAAGCTGGAAAGAATTCATGAGAAGAATGAAAATGATCTCATGGAAGTGCTGCTGGAAAAGCTTACTACCCTGCTGGCAAATCATGTTTCTGCAGGTGTTAGCAATAACTTTGGAGAAGTTCAGATTGGTAAAGGCGCCAAGTTCACTGAGAAAAATCTTCGTGGCCTTGATTATGCCAATATCAATCCGCTTGGATGGACCGGTGATAAGAAAGTTGACGACCAGATTAATACCTTGCTTCACAACTATAACATCAAGTTTAATGAAGAGCTTGGCCGTTATAAGAGAGAGAAATTCAATATTTCAATCGGTGATGAATTACCTGCAGGTGTATTGAAATTGGCAAAAGTTTATCTCGCAGTTAAGCGTAAGCTGAAAGTGGGTGATAAGATGGCCGGTCGTCACGGTAACAAAGGTATTGTAGCTAAGATTGTTCGCCAGGAGGATATGCCATTCCTGGAAGATGGAACACCCGTTGACGTTGTATTGAACCCGTTAGGTGTACCCAGTCGTATGAACCTTGGTCAGATCTACGAAACGATTCTCGGCTGGACAGGTGAAAAATTAGGATTGAAGTTCTCTACACCCATTTTTGATGGAGCTTCTGTTGATGAAATTGCCGACTACTGTAAACAGGCTAACATACCAATGTATGGCCACACTTACCTGTATGATGGTGAAACGGGAGAGAAATTCCACCAGAAAGCAACTGTCGGTATCATTTATGTTATCAAACTGCATCACATGGTTGATGACAAGATGCATGCCCGTTCAATAGGGCCTTACAGCTTGATCACACAGCAGCCGCTGGGTGGTAAGGCACAGTTCGGTGGACAGCGTTTTGGTGAGATGGAGGTATGGGCACTTGAAGCTTATGGTGCATCTAACATTCTCCAGGAATTGTTGACAATTAAATCAGATGATATTATTGGCCGGGCCAAAACATATGAGGCAATTGTAAAAGGTGAGAATGTGCCAAGAGCAGGTGTACCGGAATCTTTCAATGTATTGGTACATGAATTGAGAGGTCTGGGCCTTGACCTGAAATTTGAATAAAGCTCAGCAGCGAACAGAAAGCTGAAGAGTGCGACGCAACGAAGATGAGTATTGTTGATGTCGCCGGTAACAAAAAACATAAACGACAAACGATAAACGTAACATGGCAATCAGAAAAGAAAATCGTCCCAAAGCGGCTTTTTCACAGATCACCATCGGTCTTGCTTCTCCTGATACAATTTTGGAAAGAAGCTATGGTGAAATTTTAAAGCCTGAAACTATCAACTATCGTACGTACAAGCCTGAAAGAGATGGTTTGTTTTGCGAAAGGATTTTTGGACCGGTTAAAGATTACGAATGTGCTTGCGGTAA
>DEHX01000177.1 GCA_002352145.1 Chitinophagaceae bacterium UBA2789 | reverse complement strand
CTCTTATCGATAGTGCCGCTCGGGGCAGAGCACAGCACCATGATGAAGCATGTACAATTTGCTGCCAGCCAGTTAGGACTGGAAGTAGAAAACGATCCTGAACCCAACGAAAACCGGTTTGTACGCAGCGACCAGTATAGCTTTGTATTGAATGGAATACCTGCCCTGCATATTAAGTATGGAACGAAAACCAATGTACCCGGCTTCGACCTGGTTGCATTCGTAAAACAGTGGCGAGCAAAATATTATCACCAGTCCGCCGACGGAATGGACGGAATTTTTGATTTTGCAGCTGCTAAAGTTTATGTACAGCTCAATTTCCTGGTTAGTTATTCCATTGCGCAGACAACAGCAAGACCTGTATGGAACGAAGGAGATCTGTTCGGAAATGCAGCCAATTGACACATACCATTCCTCGTTTACTTAAACATTTTGTCAAGGAATTTGTAAGGCTTATGTAATAAAAGAATCAATACCCATCACTTCTCTAATTTTACCCGATCAATAATTGTTATGAAGACAAATAATTTTCTCTTATCTGCAGCAGCAGTTTTCATCACGACAACAGGTTGTGCCAATGACAATCCAGCAAATACTAACCGGGCTGAAGGCGATACCAGTAAATTACCACCTGTTGAAACTAAAAAGGCAAATACTAATTATAAACCTGCGTTTGCGGGGCAAACCAGGATTGCCGCTGTAAAAACCACTACCCCATACCAAGTAGACAAAATAGCAGAAAAATTGGGAAGACCCTGGGCTGTGGTGCCTATGCAGGATGGCCGCCTGCTTATTACAGAAAAAAGCGGCTACATGATGATACTGGATGCCAGTGGTAAATTGGTGAAAAAAATTACTGGCTTTCCTGCTGTTGACGACAGAGGCCAGGGAGGTATGCTCGATGTCGCATTTGATCCTGACTACAAAAAAAATAAAACNNTGCATTATGGTTCAAGACTGGTGTTTGATAAAGACGGAAACCTCTTTGTCAGCACAGGAGAAAGGTCAATATTAGAAGGCAGAGTACAGGCACAGGATCTTTCATCTGGTCTTGGAAAGATATTCAAGATAACCAAAGATGGTAAGCCGGCNNTGGGAAGCAGAATTTGGCCCCCGTGGCGGCGATGAACTAAATATCATCAAACCAGGTAAGAATTACGGGTGGCCTGTTATCACATATGGAATCGAATATGGCGGTAAAGAAATCGGTAATGCTATTCAGCAAAAAAACTGGATGGAACAACCTGTTTACTACTGGGATCCTGTTCTCTCTCCCAGCGGAATGGCTTTTTATAATGGCACNNAACAAAGTGGTGGGTGAAGAAAGATTGCTAACCGATAAATATGAACGGTTTAGGGATGTGGCGTATTATAACGGAATGTTGTATACTGTTACTGATGGAGGAAACTTGTACAGGGTAAGTAAAAAACAATAATTAGTTACAAGCCATTATCAAAGAATCCCTGTTACAGCTCAACACACATAAATAGCTAATAAAAAGCTATCTTCAGTATATGAAGGTAAGGTCTTTCATATTTGTCTTCTCGCTGCTTTTCGCAATTCATCTGCACGGCCAGGTAACACCCGGACCAAGGGATAAGCAACCTAAATCTTCGGATACTACTAATATACCCAAGCAAACAATCAGGGAACATTATGATTCCCTGATCAATGATTGCAATGAAATGATAAAAAAACTGGATAAATATATTCAGATCATTCAGCAGGACATAGAAAGCCAGCAGAAGCAATTGAAAGAACTTGCCGATGAAGTAAACAAACCTGTAAAAGCAGCACAAACAATGTCGAAAGAGGAAATAGAAAAGAAAACAGTAGTTATCAAAACCCAGCTCGAAAGCCTTAACAATGCACTTAAGATTAAACTGGAACAGGTAGAAGCCCAAAAAAATAGAATAAAAGAACTGGAAAAAGAGAAACAGGAATTATTGCGTAAGTTTTGAAAAGGAAGCAATAAAAGCATTCCCCAAAAAAACTTTTTCAAATTCAGAAACAAGCCAGAGCAAAAATCAATGATAAAGAATTGCACATTAGTACTACTGTTTCTAACTGTTGTTTTTAAAAATACATCGGCACAATCTGCCTACACTTTTACATACAATTTCAATGAACCTGAAAACAATATTACTTACCATGCCTTTTTAATTAGGAATAATGATGGCAGTGGCCTAGTTCGTATAAGGTACTCACTCCCGGGCAATGAAGAGGACATACTTACCGAAGCCTTTATTGACGAATTCAACCCGCCCGATAAAAATGATGACCCGGACACAAGCTTGCTTATCATTAAAGCTGTTAACCTTAGTTATATCCAGGGAAATGATAAACTTAAATTTGCTCCACCGGCTTTTGTTTTCCGTTATAATTCACAGAATAACTTATTTGAACCTGCCGGAGTTTCAAACGAAACCAATTATGCAATTTCATCCTCGGTGTCTTTTCAATGGACTTTACACGAAGGGGCTGCTTTAAATAAAGATATCGTTTCAATTTTTTTTAGCGATGATGAAGACTTTTACATCAATCTTTTCAGACCGGTAACCCGCAGCCTGTCCCCTGCTGAAAAAAATATTAAAATGCATTTGCTGATTGTTGCTGACACTGTTGATGCAACCATAGGAAAAGCCGTCTCAATTGATATTACACGGGTAACTGAATTATTCTCTTCTATTTCCAACTACCTGGGCATTAAACTGAATACCTATATTCTTGCAGGAAAAAGCTTTGGCAAATCGAATACAGAATCTGCATTGACCAAACTAAGGCCAGCACCAAACGATATTGTCATTTTTTATTATTCAGGTCATGGATTTCGTATTCCTGAAAAACCAAGGGCTTTCCCTAACATGAAACTGAAAAATGTTAAAACCCCCAGAACAGCATTTAGGGACAGCCTGGTTTGGGCCAAAGCCAGCCGTACCGCCAATATCAGTCAATCAATGAATGTTGCTGATATTTTCCAAACAATTACTAAAAAAGGTGCAAGGATGAACCTTGTCATCAGTGACTGTTGTAATGATGATATTTTCTCCGTGAATTTCAAAAGCACTAAACCTTCAGGTACTAAAAGTTCAAATATCAAATGGAGTGAGCAAAACCT
>DEHX01000082.1:14382-30501 GCA_002352145.1 Chitinophagaceae bacterium UBA2789 | reverse complement strand
GCAGGTGCCAGTTTTAGCGGATACATAATGAAGGGCACCAAGATATTTGAAGTATACTGGAGTGCCGGTGCAGGAGGTGCATTTGATAATACTGACCAGGGTTGGATGATGACCATGGTGAACCAGCTTGCAGCAGAAGCTGCCGGAATTTTAGCAGCTGCATCATTTCAACCGGATGGCCGTATCACAAAATCTCCTTATACCGGTCCGAAACCTGACGGTAGTGACTATCCTCAGGTTTCAATTGAACCCAAAGTTGATACAATTCAGCCCGGAAGTAAAGTGACCGTAAATGCTGTTATAAGCAACGATAAACCCGACTATGGACCATATACATATAACTGGAGTGGGCATGTAGAAGGAAATTCAAGTAGCAAATCTGTACAACTGGAATCTGACAGACCTGGTAAAAAAACAATTACTGTTACTGTAGATGGTAAAACACCTCCGGGTACTGCTACATTGGAATATGTTGTTGCTCCGCTTAAAGTAAGACTGACAAAAATCTCTCCAGCTACCAATAAAATAATTGTTGGCATGCCTGTAGAACTCAAAGCTGATTTTATTGGAAATATTCCGGCAGGCAAAAAGTTGTCATACCTGTGGCAACCTCACCCGGAAGAAAAATTTGAACCGTTTGAAGGAAATAAAAATACCACCAAAGTAATCTTCACTAAACCGGGCAATAAAAAAGTATGGGTGCAGGTGTTGGACAAATCAACTGCAGAAACAATTACTATGGGTGAATCTGAACAGTTGGAATTAGTAGCAGAGAAACCCGGATTTTCTATCACTTTTAATCCGGCAAAAGCAGTAGTAGGACAACAAGTAACTGCAAAAATTGTAAGTACTCCCGAAAAACTGGAAGAAGTCAATTACCGGTGGATGCCTTTGCCATCCAATGCACAATTAATAAGAGAATCCCAGGACGGAAGTGAAATAATATTCTATGCAAAAGATGCCCTGCAGATTACTGTTGAATCAAATGCAATAGTAAAAGGAAGCGGAGAAGAATTGGGTAAAGCAAAAGCCTATTTCAATGCCGAACGATACAATGTAAAAGCAGAAGGTCCGAAAGTGCAGGGCCCCATACCAATGATCTGGAAAGAAGGAGTTGGATTGGTAGAAGTTGATAAAGAGATTGCTGTACACCAAATAGTAGAATTTACTGCAGTTGTAAGCCCTGCACCTTCCTCATCTCTTACTTATGATTGGAAAGTAACACAGGGGAATGCTTCCATCAGCAATCCGTCATCAAAAGATGCAAGGGTTACTGCACTGGAAACAGGAACGATCAAAATAACTGTAACCGTTAAAGACAATAACGGAGTTGTTCTAGGCAACGCTTCCGGTGCATTCAATGCAACTATAAGCAACGAAATGATCAGCAACAGTGCTAAGATGAAAAAGGATTTTGATGACAAGATGACGAAAGCAAGACAATACCTGCGGGAAGGAAATATTGATGAAGCGGTAAAACTTGGTTTAGAGTTAAAAAGCATGAATGCAAAAGAAGCAGCAAATTTAATTAATGAGCTGGTTCAGGCTTGCCGAAAATCAGCTACTGATGCAATTGCAGAAAGAGATTTTAAACTGGCAACTAAACGCTGCGAGCAGGCCTTGCAGCTAAACCCCGGCGACAATACAGCGAAAACACAACTGGAACAAACTAAAAAATGGCAGCAGGAATGGCTGGCTATTGAAGGCAAAGCTTCTGCTCTTGACGCCGGTATTAATAACAAAAATATACCGGATGCTGAGAAAGCTTTGAATGAGATCAAAAAACTTCAGTTAAACATGCCAGGCAAAGCAGATAATAAATGGACAAAAGATAAAACTGACAGGTTTAATGCTTTCACCAGGAGTTATGATTCAGCTTATGCCAACCTTAAATCGAAATATACTAAAAGCACAAATGATAAAGATTTTCATGGTGCATTGAACTTAATGGAAGAATTTAATAAAGAATGGAAAGGCACACCTGCAAGACTGAAAGATGCCCAGGCCGATATACAATTTTGTAAAACCCAGATAGCTGAACAAAACAGGATTTACGACAATTTTCTTTTTACAAAAGAAAAATTTGAAAAAGGGGTGCCAATAGACCCTAAACAAACTCCTGCTTTTATTGAAAGTAATGCACAAACCAAGTTTGGCACACAGGATCCAAGACAAAAGGAAATGATTGACTTTGCCAGAGCAATGGACAAAAAACAAAAAGAATATATAATAAATAAAGAAAAAGCAGCCCAGTTAAAGAATGAAGGGCAACAGGCCGAAACAGCCGGAAACAAAGACGAGGCCCTAAAAAAATATAAAGAAAGTATAGCATTAGTACCGGATAGCGAGTTAGACAACAAAATCAAAAAACTTGAAACTGAAATTGCTGCAATCAATGCGAAAAGAAATAAAGCTGATGCACTTTGGAATGAGGGAGAACAACTGGCTAAGAAAAAGAAAACTAAACCAGAAGGGCTAAATAAAATGAAAGAAAGCCTGGAATGGTGGAATAGCCCTGAGAGAATCGAAAAGGCAAGGGAATTGGAAAAAGATGTAAATGGAAGCTACAGCAAAACTGATATAAGCGGTACCTGGAAACATGGCAGCAGCGAAACATTTACTTTCACTTTAACAGGTGACAACCTGTATAATGCTGTAGAAAAGGGTTTTGGCAATGCAAACGGCACCGTTACCATGATCGGCCAATTGGGAATCATCAATTACACGACAAAAGACGGAACAAACGGGCAATATATACTGAAAGTAACAGCTGATGGCAGCAGTGGAACCGGTAAGTGGACAGACATCAGAAATAATACAGGGGAAAGAAATTTCACCAGAGTCAGCAGGCCTGATGTAAAAGAACCGGAAGTAACAAAACCGGAAGAAAAGAAAAAGAAAGGTATCGGTGGATTTTTGGACAAAGTCAATAAAGGGTTAGAGAAAATTGACAGCGTAATAACAGGTAAAAAACCGGATGACAAAGGAATAGAACCGGCTGATGCATCTGAAGTAATAATTTTCAAGAATGGTAATATTGGTGGTGTATCCAGTGGACCAACTAAACCCACCACATTTACTTTAAGCAAGGCAACATTTATTACCCGGATTGAAAACTACCATTATTTCAATGGCGGCAGAAAACCAGGAACAATTGCTGTTAGAAATAGTAGTGGCAAAACCTATGGTCCATGGCAGGCTTATGGTCTTATAGGCCAGGGTGGTGTTCAAAATGCATACTGGGATGTTAAACCGAATATGGAGTTACCTGCAGGCACCTATACAATTATTGACAGCGATCCTTCAACATGGTCATATAACAGTGAATCTAAAGGATGCGGATTCACAACGGTATGGACAAACGTAGCTGTGAAAGAGCCGGATAAAAATGATGACACAGGCATTAATCCTGCGGATGCCTCTAAAGAAGTGGAAATATTCAATAATGGAAACATAGGTGGCGTATCCAGCGGGCCGACAAAACCTACCACTTTTACACTTAGCAAAACAACACATATCACCCGAATTGAAAACTATCACTATTTCAATGGTGGTAAAAAGCCAGGAACTATTGCAGTAAAAAACAGCAGTGGTAAAATTTACGGTCCATGGCAGGCCTATGGCCTTGTTGGACAAGGTGGTGTACAAAATGCATACTGGAACGTAACACCAAATATTAATTTACCTGCAGGTACTTATACCGTGATAGACAGTGATCCCGCTACCTGGTCATATAATAGCGAATCAAAAGGATGTGGATTCACAAGAATATGGACAAGCACAGCAGTAACACAACCTGAAAAACCTGATGAAACAGGTGTTAATCCTGCAAATACAAATGAAGAAGAAAAAATATTCGACAATGGCAATAAAGCTGGTGTCTATAACGGTCCAACGAGTCCAACGGTATTTACTTTATCAAAAACTACTTATATCACCCGTATTGAAAACTATCATTACTTCAATCGTGGCAAGAAACCGGGTACAATTGGTTTGAAAAGCAGTACTGGAAAAGTATATGGCCCTTGGCAGGCTTATGGTATAATTGGCCAGGGCGGTGTACAGAATGCATTATGGGTTGTACAGCCCAGAATTCAACTGCCTGCAGGTACATATACAGTAATAGACAGTGACCCTTCTACCTGGTCCCAAAACAGCGGATCAAAAGGATGTGGTTTTACCGCTGTATGGGCGCCAAAAGGGAATAAGACTGTTCCCAAAACAAACGATCCCGGTTATACCATTGAAAAGGTTGAAACGGGAGGAGGCGTTACGGCAGAAAAAATTTTTATAACCGGAGACATAGACAATTTGGGATTTGGTTTTCCTAAAAATTTCGATGTGTTCAGCGGCAATTCTACTCCCAGCCATGGATATCCCTGGAAAATAAATCCTGCTGACCCTCCCGGAACGGACAGAATTATGGTAGGTACTGGTGCCAGAGGAAATGCTGATGGTTATGCATCTAATACCACCAGGCCAGATAACCAGCCGCAACCTATAACACTTCTTTGCCCCCTAAATGGAATTACAGTCAACTCGGCAGTGCTCCAGTTATTTGTTGACGATTTTCAGTCGCCATATTTTGGATCAAAATTCACTGCGACTATTAATAACAAGAAAGCAGATTTTCTGGCATCTGTTCTTAACGGGCTGAGCCAGACCGGACCGATCGGCAAACTGATAAGCCTGAAAGTACCGAATGAGTTTATCAGTGAAATAAGAACCGGGAAATTGGTGATTTACATTGACGATGCAACTACCGGAGTAGGCGATGGCTATGCAATAGATTTTGTACGGCTTATCATTAACCCGACATCTTTTACTTACACTGGTACCATTACTGGTATAGTCTATCGACCGGACGGACAACCAGCTGCTGGCGCCAGCATCAATGCAGGAGGAATTATCAGTACAACGGCAAACAATAAGGGTGAGTTTACCCTGAATAATGTTCCTGCCGGGATGATTACCATCAACGCAACGTACAACAATCATCACAAAAAAACGATTAACGCTGACCTTGCTGCTGGCAAAACCATTAAACTAACCATTAACCTGCCTGCAGATTAAAATAAGATCTATGAATACCGCTATTGACCATAGGAACATAGTCAACAAACCCAGGAAAGTACTTCGTAACTCAATCATCCTTGCCTTGCTGATGATAGCAGCAGCTGTTATTTCAGGATACAGCCTTGATGGAATGAGGGGAGGATATGCCCTGATTGTCATTTTTGGGTTTATAGCACTCACCTTTATTATTGTTGCATTTATATATTACCCAAGGGCCAGGGAATTTGACAGGCTTGTAAATGATATGAACCCCCTTGCCCATTGGACATTCAGCGAAGAAGAGTGGAAACTTTTTACCGAAGAAGACCTTAAAGAATCAGTAGATGCCAACAAAGCATCGCTGAAAATGCTGATAATAATATCTGCCATTATTTGTGGAATATTAGCGTTGGTTTATAAGGACTCCTTCTTTATTTACATTTTGGCTGGTATTATAGTTTTTTACGGGGTAATTGCGATGACAGTGCCGCATATTAAGAAAAAAAGCCTGTTAAAAGGAAACAGGGATGTGATAATTGGAAAAGATTCTATTATTGTCGGCAGTTCATTCCAAACCTGGAAATTTCTTGGGGCAAAGCTCAGGGGTGCTGTAGTCTCAAATGAGAGTAATATCCCCCTCCTGTTGATCAGGGTTGATTTTCCAACCAGGCATGGTTACCAGGAGTCCGTCATCAGATTTCCTATTCCTTTTGGCAAACTAAAGGATGCTGAACAAATAGCCCAATTACTGGAGAAAAAAACTGTGACTGATTAATAACATTACTATTGATCTGAATTACGATGAATATCAAGGTTAACCATAGCAGCTGCAGTAAAGCAACTTCCTCTCTTTTGTAATTCTACCAGTAACTTTTTCTTTAATTCACTTTTACTTTTCGTAGTTTCTTTTCCATGCTTCTTGTCAAAATCTGAAAGACATGCATAAACGGATGAACTTTTGTCACCCAGCGATTGTATCTGGCGGGTGAAAAAATCTGCTTTTTCCGGCGTCATTTTCCTGACTCCCTCCTGGAAAAGGGTTTTAGGATCAGATGAAGTACTAACTTCTTTTAACAATGAAGCAGATTCACTGTCAAAACGCTTCTGGAAAGTGGTGAAACAATCACACATTTCATTGGCCAGTTCGGGCACTTTTTTATCGGCTGAGCCGCTCCCGCAGGAACTAATAACTGCAATACTAAAAACAAGAATAATTTTTCGCATAAATAAATTTTTGTACAAAATACAGATGCAATTGTCCGCAACACACCAGCTTTAATAAATGTATTGCTTTTATAAGCAAATGCAGCGCCCAACCATATAACTGTCGTTTACATTGCTGCTAAATAACTATTTCAGTTATGGTTCAAACTGCCGCAACTGTATATTACATTACCCCGCATGTACAATTCGCTGATTGAGGCCACCCGGCTTGTTTAATTTAGACCTCCAATAAAACTTAAGTATGACTAAAATTGATTTTTGGCCTAAAGAAGGTAAACTGAAAAAAGGGCTTATCGTACTTGCTGTTGTAATAGTGACCTCTCTGCTTATTGTATTGCTGGAAAAAAAACACAATTTAAAGCAGGGAAAAAACTTCCAATGATTATTGCGTTTGCCTGCATAGGAATTTGGGTGTATAAACCTGCAAATAAAAAAGAAACCACCAATAGTTAACCCGGATTAACAATAAGAAATCTTGAACCACCTCCGCTTCCAAATCATAATCATAAGTTTTAGTAATCTTTACGTTTGCCAACTCCCCGATGGGGAGTTTTTTGTGGAATGAATAACCGCTTCATTGCCCGCTTCTACAGAATAAAATTCTTCAGGGGCGGGATAGCGGGGCATTAATAGCAGAAACCAGTTATTCTATTCCTTTATTCTACAACGTATAAAAGATTTTGTGTCAAACTTTCTGAAAGACAGAGACTACTACTTCGGATTGTCACATAAAAACCCAGTTTCAAGTAAATAATCGCTAATCTTTTTAACCGGTTGAAGGATTTGCGGGCCCATCCCAACTAGGCGATTGCTTATCCTCTTAAATCACTTGTCTATTACTCCGCTTCACCTGCTTACCCTGATAATGGGGGGCTCCCATCTTATTTAATTTAGTGGCATTAATAACCGGCTCCATTTAAAACTAAAAACAAGCAATTATGAAAACAAAACTCCATTTCCTTTCTGTATTGGCAACCCTCCTGTTTATCTCTTCCTGCAAAAAAGATGAAACCCCAACCCCCACCGAACCTGCGCCAACCGTAACCGGCATCAGCCCAACATCCGGGCCTAAGAATACCGTTGTTACCATCACAGGGACAAACTTTGGCACTAACATGTCAGTATTAAAAGTATTCTTTAATGGAGTTCAGGGTACCATTCAAACAGCGGCAGACAACAGCATCACCGCTACTGTACCTGCAGGCGCCGGCACAGGTGCAGTGAAAATAGAAAAGAACAGTGTGCAGGCTACAGGCCCTGTGTTTACTTACCAGGGAAATGGCTGGGCAAGTACATTAACCCTTACCGGTACAGCCACCAACCTCAATCACCCTTCGGGCATTGCAAGAGATGCAAGTGGCAATCTTTATGTATGCGACAGGGATAATCACCGTATTGTTAAAATAACCGCTGCCGGTGTTACCAGTGTATTTGCAGGTAGCGGAACATCCGGTTTTGCAAACGGAACCGGTACGGCTGCACAGTTTAATCAGCCTTATTGCATAGTAGCCGATGCAAGCGGTAATTTCTATGTTGGTGACCGGCTGAACCATTCCATCAGGAAAATTACATCCGCCGGAGCAGTAACGACGCTGGCAGGTAGTGGTATACCCGGAAGTGCAGATGGAACAGGAAGCGCCGCCAGTTTTTCAGAACCATTAGGTATTACTATTACCAATGCCGGCAACATTTTTGTTGCTGACTATGGTAATCAAAAAATAAGAAAAGTAACGCAGGCAGGCGTAGTTACCACAGCCGTAAATGGTTATATGTGTTTTGGTATAGGTTCAGATGCGGCTAATAACCTTGCCTTTACGAATTACTTTCAAAACCGTGTATTCAGGGTTTCAGACGGCTCTAATGCTGGTGTATTAGCCGCAGGCGATTTGACTGCCGGCAGCACAGACGGCACTGGTGCAGCAGCCCGTTTTAATACCCCGGCTGGTATAGCAGTTGATGGCTCGGGTAATTTATATGTCACAGAAATCGGCAATCACCGCATCCGGAAAATTACAACTGCCGGAGTAGTAACTACCATTGCGGGCAGTACAGCGGGTAATGCAGATGGAGCAGGAACTACAGCTCTCTTCAATTCACCTATTGCAGCCTGCGGGGATTTTGCCAATAATATCCTTTATGTAGCCGATTTTGAAAACCACAGCATCCGCAAAATCATTATTGAGTAAAATAATAACAATGATAAAACAGGAACTTGGGCCCAAAGAAGGCAAGTTAAAAAAAGGGCTTATTGTACTGGCAATTGTAATTGCATCTGCTCTGCTGATAATATTACTGGAAGAGAAAACGGATTTTAAGCATACAAAGAAGCTGACGTTTGTCATTGCCTTTGCCTGTATAGCAGTGTGGTTATATCAACCAAACAAAAAAGAAAAAGCATGAAGAAGTTTTTAGCTATATCACCAATAATTTTACTCGCAGTTGCCACTTACCTTACTTTCAGCAACAGTTGGATTGTACCGGATATCAACCGCTGGCAGGCTGGCATTATAGGTGAAAATAAATACTACCCGGCTTTTACAATTTGCATTCTTGTACTGCCTCCGTTGCTGGTGCTGCTTGTAATAAAATGGTGGTCGGAAAAGAAGCCGGGCCATTAATCCTTATTTTACCCTGAGCATGAAATCCCGCAGCAGCGGGATTTTTATTTTCCAAAAAAGAAAGGCCTGGAAATAAGTGAAGTAAACAAATAGGCATTTGCCGGTTAAAGATTAATAATTGCCTGCTGGGAAAACGCTGCGCAAACAATTTTACGTTATTTAGCCTGCCAAAGTTTCGTATTGTGTATTTTAGAGTTGAAAACACCACACATGAGAAACCGCTTTCGGGCTATGTATTTCCTTATCTGCCTCCATTCTCTTTTCCCTGCAATAGCCTTTGCCGGTGATAAATGCTCCTGTGAAGAATATTCCCGCCTGAAGGCTGCAGCACAATCACCTAATGAAATATTGAAAGCGCAAAACGAATTGTCGCAGTCATCCAAAATATTCTGCAAAGCAAAGGCAGCCGAATGGCAGGCAGCTAAATGGATGAATGAACAGGTATATGATACCGCAGAAATATTTCTTAAAAAAGCTGAACAGCTATATAAACAATCAGGCTGCGGCGACAGCTCCCTGCTCGGTACCTATAAATTATGGGCGCAACTTTATTATTCACAGGGTGATTTTGGCAAAGCTCAGGAAATGAGTTTAAAAATGCTGACTTCCGCCGAAACGGCAAAAAATTATTATGAGCAGGCGAACTGTTATACAATGATTGCCCAACTGCTGAACCAGACGCAGCAGGCGGATAAAGGAATTGCGTACAGCAGGAAAGCTATCCCGCTTTTAAACCGTGTAGAAGACAACGGGAAAAAAAGCGATATTCTTTTTAAACTCTCCAAAAGGTATCTCTGGCATTACCAAGATACAAAAATGGCAACCAGCCTTGACTCATCGGGGATGTTCAGCAGGCGGCAGTTGTCCATTGCAAAAACGATTAATAAAAAAAGCTCCATCGCCTTAGCCTACGGCAACCTGCAGGGAATAGCTTGGGAGAAAAAAGATTATGCCACTGCCCTCCTGTTTCTTGATTCAGCTTTTATGTTTACCGAACCTGATGATTTTGAAGGGCTCGGCACCAATTACTTTGACAAAGCAGACCTTTATATTGAGCTGAAAAAATATCCGGAAGCAAAACGCATGGCAGACTCTGCGCTGTATTATCGCAAAGAAACCGGTAACCCTGCCTTTATCGCCGAAGCGTACGACCTGCTGGGAAGAATATCAAAAGAAAGCGGCGACTACAAAGCAGCTTATCTGAATAAAGAACTGGGCGATGCCATTAATGACAGTATCCGTACCGCTGATGCTGCCGCCAGGGTAACCGAACTGGAAAAGAAATATAACCAGGCCAAAAATGAAAAAACAATTAAAGAACTGGCACAGCAGCGAAGAATTTATATTCTGTTGGCCGCTGCCGGCTTGCTGGCATTGCTGGGTCTTCTGCTTTTTATCCGCCAGCAAACACTGAAGAGCAAACAAAAAATATTAGAAACAGAACAACGGCTGAACAGGGCAAGAATGAACCCGCATTTCTTTTTTAATGCCCTCTCCTCCCTGCAATCATTTGCTATGGAAGAAAAAGATGGCAAGAGTATTGCCCGCAATCTTTCTAAATTCTCCCACATCATGCGGGAAACATTGGAAAGCACCTACAAGGAATATGTAACCATTGAACAGGAAAGCGATTTTCTGAAAGAATATCTTGAACTACAAAAAATCCGGTTCCCGCAAAAATTTACTTATGAAATAAATATTGATAACACCGTGGAGCCGGATGATACGGTAATACCTGCAATGATACTGCAACCGTTTACCGAAAACAGTATTGAACACGGTTTCACCGGCATTGATTACCCAGGCAACATTTCCATTGCATTTAAGCAAAAGGAAAATGAATTGCATATCAGCATTATTGACAACGGTAAAGGCCTTGCCACAACTGCTAAAGAAGATACCGGGCACATTTCCAGGGCCAGCCAGATTATTAAAGACAGAATTTACCTGCTGAACATTAAACTAAAAACAAAAGCTTCTTTCAGCATTGACAATAATAAAAATGGAAAAGGGGTAACCGTGCTGATAACGCTACCCCTTTTATTTAAACAAGATGTGAAGGTTTGATTATTCGTTCAACACTATTTTATTTTATCGCACCCAATTTCTCTTTTACCGCCGTAGCTGTTAAATTTTACGGTATTGCTGTAGTTGCCGCCACCAGTATATTCCTGTTTGAATGAGAACTCCTGGTAATAACACTTACCATCCGTTCCTTTTATAGTGCAAACAGCAGGAAGCCAGCGGTACAAAATGGCGCCTGTAAGGTCGTTCTTTGCAATAGTCCATGATAAAGAAGTAATGACCGCTTTGCTGAACTTGTCGTTCCAGCCAAGATTGTTGGCTGCTGCTACCATTTGCTGCTCCAGTGCTGCATTACTCATTCCTGCTTTTGGCAATGTACGGCTGGCCATCAGTTGGTCATGCAGTTTTGTGGAAAGTGATTTGATAGCAGCAGAGCCGTCGCTTAAATCCAGTGAAAGGGAACTCTTGATATCACTCTGGATATTAGTTGGAAATTCTAACTCACAAGTAATAGTATGGCTGATATCCCCTGCTTTTGCCAGATCATCTATAAAGTATGAATAGGTCCAGTTTTCTTCTTTTACATACGGTGCATAATTAGCATTAAACCACTGCTCATCCGGAAGTAGCGCAAATTGTAAATAGGATTTATCCTGAACGGTTAATGGTACAATGATATACGACAGGTCGCCGCCCCAAACTGCTGTTCCGCCATCTACCCGTATCACTATCCTCATCTTAGTGTTTCCATTCATTAATTGCTTCAGGTAATTGCCGAGGTACATCGTTCCAAATATGGCTTCACCTGTTTTAAACCCGGTTTTAATATTTGCCGCCATATCTTTTTCCTTGCCAATTACCAACGGCTTATTGCTCCACACAATCTTCCCCACATTTTGCTTATGAAAATCGCTGGTATAAAATTTTGATGCTTCGCTGTCTGCGTTGCCCAGCAGTTTGTTTACTTCATCCAGCTTTTGTTTAAACGCCGTGTTGTTAGGCGACATCAGCAACACCGCTTCACATTCGTATTTAGCCTCCTCCAGTATTTTCATTTTGGTTTGCGGGTTGGCCTCGTTCCTGGCCTTTACCAATACATTTGTTACGTTCCATTTTAGCCTGTCGGTACGCATGAGATAATTTTTATAATCCGCCAGCATTTCATCAATAAGCTTTACATAATTACCGCTTTCCGCATCGGAAGTATTTTTCTTTCTTTCGTTATACTCAGGCAGGTTAACAGCCTGCACCCTGTCAAGGTATGCCTTACCTGACACTCCCGGTTCTATGATACTACCCTTGGAATAAACGCCAATCATCTTTTGCCATACGCCATTGAAATATTGTTTTGCTTCGCTGGCTTTTCCTGCTGCATCACTTTTTGCTTTTGCATCTTTATCTGCGATACTCCTATACCCAGCCACTTCTTTTTCAAATGCCGCAACTTCATAAGAAGGGTCGTTTTGCTTTACCTGCCCAAGCATTCTTTCTGCATTACCCAATGCCTGCATATCACCGGCACGGAGCTTTTCCAGGCTTCGCCAAAAAGCCTTTAGCTGCACTTTGGCAGGGCCTTTATAGCTTTCATCAAAAGAACCAACGGCAGAAGGCTTTGAGGCTGTGTCGGCTGAAGGTTTCTCCGTGTTAGGGGAAGATGTTGTTTTTGTTTCGCCGGATGCTGGTTTTGTTTCCGTTTCTTTGGTTCCGCCGGATTTTCCGCTCGTCTTCACATCCACTTCACTTCCTGAACTGTTCTTTTTTACCCTTACAGATATTTGTGCCTGCGAAGCAGAAAAAATAAACACCAGGCAAACAAGGAGGAGATTTTGTTTCATAATAACAGATTTTTTCTAAAACTATTTTTTATTATTTCCGGAAAGCAGTCAGATAGACGGGCGATGCCCCCGGTACAGCAACTGGCTGCCCGGTAAGAATAACTGCAAACACTGTGTGGTGCATTTTCAATACCTTTATCCGTAAGTATGAAAGCCCTTATCATTGATAATGAACCTTCACTAAGGTCTGCCCTGCAAAAACTATTGAAAGAGTTTTGCCCGGAAATAACAGCTACAGAGGAAGCAGACGGGGTGAGAAGTGGTATTCAAAAAATAAGAAGTTTTTCCCCCGACATTGTTTTGCTGGATGTAGAAATGGAAGACGGAAGCGGCTTTGATTTAATGAAGCAGGTTTTTAACCCTTCCTTTCAGCTCATTTTTGTAACAGCACACAATCAATATGCCATTGAGGCTTTTCAATTCAGCGCTATTGATTACCTGCTGAAACCGGTTGACCCGGAGGCTTTGCAAAAAAGTATTCAGAAAGCACAGAATAATATCCGCAACAGCAGCCTGCAGCAACAGGTGCAGGTGCTGCTTCAACAAATGGCAGGCATTGCAAACCATGACAGAAAGATTGTACTGAAAGACCTGGAGAATACCTACTTCATTAAAGTGGCCGATATACTTTATTGCGAGGCAGAAGGCACCTACACTAAGTTTTTTATTAAAGGTAATGAGTCAATACTTGTTTCCAAAAACCTGAAGGAATATGAAAGCATTCTTGAGCCGCTCGGTTTTATCCGCACACACCACAGTTTCCTAGCCAATCCTGATAAAATAAAATTGTTTGATAAAACAGATGGTGGGGCCCTGATATTAGAAGGCGGGGCTTCTATTCCTGTATCACAGCGCAAAAAGGATTATGTATTACAACTGCTGGAAAAATCGTAACTACTTCGCATTCTCACACCAAAATTCAGTTTCCCATACATCATGGCCATAATAGCTGCTTATGCTGCTGTAACCACTACCTGTGTATTGTTGTTTGATGGTATACGTATAAAGGATACAATTCCCTGCTTTCTGCTTTGCTACAATAGCCGCCTGCTGCGTACGGCAAATAATAACACCGGTTATGCTGTTGCGAACAACAGTCCATTCCCTGCTTAACAGGTTTATTTTCACAATAGTTTCGCCCCAGCCGCCATTATTAAATGCTTCTTTAAATTCTGCTTCCAGGGCAGCGTTAACAACTACTGCTTTAGGCATGAAAGTGTTTTTTAACCGCTCCATTTTTCTGGCTTTCGCTTTCGCAAGCAAACCATCTAAACCGCCAACGGATTGAATCTGCTTTTGAATAGCTGCATGTACTTCGGCTGCCCCACTTATATCGGGGTATAGTTGCATGGCAGCCTTCCAATAAGCTTCTTCTCCCAGCAATTCCCGGTAAAGCTGTTTTACTCCGATTTCTGCATCAATAATTTCCATTTTCCTGATCAGTTCTGCCAGCCGCTGTATGGCATCATCTGTCCTCGTTTTGATATAATCATGGCATGTTTCAACTCCTGCCATATGATTTTTTAAAATATTCTCCAACAGTTTATTGTAGGCTTCCAATTGTGCAATATGCGTTTTTGTATCTTCTTCAACATTACCCGTTTGCCTGAACTCGGTTGTGGTATTCTTTTTAAACAGTCCGTAACACCCCTCATCTGAATCATGAAAAATGGAAGCTTTTAAACGGTTTTTATTAGCATCAACAGATGCCTGCTGAGCATCAAAATACGGCTGAATTAATGCTTCCATTTTTGAAACATCATAGTTTGGGTCCCGTTTTTTTATATGCTCAATTTGTCTTTTGGCATTGTCGGCGATTATTTTAAGCTTCCTGGTAATATCATCGCCTCCGGCAGAAGCTTCGCTATTAGCCTCCGTATTTTTTGAAGCAGTACCGGATGGCGGCTTTACAGCCCCGGATTCTACCTTTTTTATTTCATCAATGTATTGATAAAACTTATCAATGAAGGGCTTTAGTTTGATATTATCAGCGGGCTGGGGAAACGAAGCGATACATAAATGCAATGCAATAAAAAAAAGGATTACAGATTTCATTTTCAAACATTTTATAGCATAAAACTATAAACTGTTACTTCCAAGCGGAGAATACTTGTATAAGTGTATGAATATTTTGCATGGTTGTATGATTTTTTAATTTAAGTGTGGTACAACCTTAAACATAGAAAAAATGAAATTATATAACACTTATATAAAACAATTGTACATCTGCAAACCTGCCGGAAATTCTCACCTGCTGAATAATATGTTTGTTTTATACATTCTAATTCAAAAAAAAACTTTATGAAAATCAAATTTATCACTCTTTTACTCCTGACAGTAGCCTGGACTATATCCTGTAAGAAAGAAAAGACTATTCAGGAGCAGCGAACAGACATTTTTATTGCAGGCATGCAATGGGATTCCCTATCAGGAAAAGACGTTTCCGGTTACTGGAAAAATGATATATTTAACAGAAATGCCCTTACGAGCAATTACAACCACTATGCAAATGCTATTGCGCTAAGTGGCAATGATGTTTACATAACGGGGTTTGAAAACAGACCTACCGAATGGAAGTGCCAGGTTTGGAAAAACGGCCAGCACCAGTATAGTCTGAGCGACACCTATAGCGAAGGAAGAGCAATAGCTGTTAGCGGTTCAGATGTATATGTGGGTTGCTACCTTTACGAGGCTCCCTCAACAAGAATGGCAGCATTATGGAAGAACCAATTGCCACCAACCATATTTGACACTTCCATAAACAGTTATAGCCCTGCGGTAAATGACCTTGCCATTTCAGGTGCAGATGTTTATGCAGGAGGATTTGCAGATAACATGGGTAAAATTTGGAAAAATGGTACTGATATGGGTCTGTCAAATACTGCCGGACTTACCATTAAAGCTATAGCTGTTGCAGGTACTGATGTATATGCAACAGCTAATGTTGGTACCAATACTATAAGGTACTGGAAAAACAATACTTATACTGATATTACTGTAACCGGCGGCAGGCAAATTTATGTTTCTGATATTGCCGTAGAAGGAACCGATGTATATGTATGTGGCTGGGAGAATAATGGCACTATTGGAATAGCCAAATACTGGAAAAATGGTTCAGAATTTAGCTTAGGGGATGGAATAAGAAGTTCAACTGCCTGGGGAATTGCTGTAAAAAACGGAAAGGTATATGTTGCCGGCAACTCAGCCGCCGGAAGTGTTAGTTTTATAGATTATGCCACCATTTGGGAAAATGGTGTCGCAAGAGTTATTGGCGCAAGAAATAGCCGTGCTACCAGCATTGCTGTAAAATAGAATACCAAAAATTATCAGCCGGCAGATGTTTACCTAAAATTAAATGTCTG
>DEHX01000082.1:0-14164 GCA_002352145.1 Chitinophagaceae bacterium UBA2789 | reverse complement strand
AATGAAAGTAAGTACAGGCGGGAAGATAATAGTGGAAAGTAAGCGGCTACGATTTTGGTTTTTTAAAACATTGAACTGGAATCTTCGTTTTGTATTATTAAACAAGGAAAGAGAAGAGTTGCTGGCTCTAAAACCTGNNAGAATGCAGTAGTTTTCTTATTTTACAGGCACTGCATTGTGCCAGGTGCAGCCTGGGTATGATGTATGACAAAACTGTTCCGCCAATAGTAAGCGTATGCTAATCATGGATAACCGAAAGCTATATATCATCAAAACTTTACTCCTTACAGTTGTTTTTTTCACAAAAACCAGCATTTCACAAAACTGCCTTTGCGATGTTTGGAAAAAAGAGGAAAAAATAAATACCGACCTGCTTATCAATAATCCTGAACCTGCCTGCAAAATAAAAGGGTATGAACAAAAGGCACAGGTTTACCTTGATACAAAAGAGCTTGATTCAGCCCAACAATCGCTGGAGATGGCCGAATCTTTACTTAAAAAACAAGGATGTAAGGAAAAAGAATGGCTTCCTGTTTACAAATTACGTTCATCGCTTCACTATTTTAAAGCAGAGTACCAGGCCGCCATTGACTACAGTTTAAAAATGCTAACCATTGTGCAAACTTCTAACGATAGTGAACAAGAAGCGGATGTAATGCTCAGCATCGCACAGATCTTTTCCCGGATGGGACAAGCAGACAGAAGCCTTGACTATCTGCATAAAGCACTTCCAATAATAGAAAAGATAAAAAGTTCAACCGTTAAAACCGATCTATTAAACAAAGCAGGATCCCGGTACTACTTTCTTTTTCAGGATACGAAAGAGAAACAATTGCTGGACTCTGCTACCTTATTCTTTAACCAGGCCATTACTATTGCCCGGCAAACAGGTTATAAAAAAGGATTACAGGTAAGCTATAATAAAATGAATACCATTTCTTACCAGCAAAAGGATTATAAACAAGCTTTATTATATATTGATTCATCTATTGCATTGGCAAATCCCGGGGAACTGAATAATGCCGTGGGAACCAGCTATGGTGACAAGGGTAATATTTTGCTGAAAATGGGAAATTTCCCGGAGGCTAAAAAATGGGCTGACTCCTGTTTAAATTACTTTAAAAAATTAAAATTTCCCCCACTAATAGCCAATGCATACAGCCTGGTAGCAGAAATAGCTGACAGTCTTGGTGATTATAAAACGGCTTACCGGGCCTTATACGCCGAAAAGAAGATTACAGACAGCCTGAACACCCAGGAAAATGCCAAAGCTGTAAATGAAGTGGAAAAAAAATACAACCAGGCTAAAAATGAGAAAACGATTAAAGAACTCTCCCAGCAAAAACTAATCTATGCTCTTCTTGGATTAGGCGGTTTGCTTGTGCTGGGGTTAGTAGCGTTTTATTTCCGGCAACAGGCGTTAAAAAACAAACAAAAGATTTTAGAAACCGAGCAGCGCTTAAACCGTGCCCGGATGAACCCTCATTTTTTCTTTAATGCACTTACGGCTATGCAGCGGTTTGCCATGAAGGAAAACGACGGAAAAGCCCTTGCTTCCAATCTTTCTAAATTCTCCCATATTATGCGGGAAACTTTAGAAAGTACTTATAAAGAGTATGTAACAATAAAACAGGAAATTGAATTTTTGAAAGAATATCTTGAAATTCAAAAGATGCGCTTCCCGCAAATATTTACTTATTCACTTATGGTTGACGGCGAAATTGAACCCGGCGATGTTATGATTCCCTCTATGATTATTCAGCCTTTTATTGAAAACAGTATTGAGCATGGATTTGCAGGAATAAATTATGAGGGAGAAATCCGGGTCGACTTCAAACAGGCACATAAATCTGTGGAAATAGTCATCCACGACAATGGGAAAGGACTAATTACACCGGGAAGTAAAAACAACGAGCATATCAGCCGGGCCAGCCAGATAATAAAAGACAGGATATATTTGCTGAATATTAAACTGAAAACAAAAGCCGATTTTTCAATAGATAACAATAGCAACGGTAAAGGTGTAGTGGTAAAAATTCATCTCCCATTGATATACAGGAATGAGAATACTGATAATTGATAACGAAAAAATAGTCCGGGAGCTCCTCCGGGACATGATTGAAGCCATAGAGCCAGGCAAAAATTCTATTGGAGAGGCAAATGGTGTAGCAACAGGTTTGCAAAAGATTAAAAGCTTCAGCCCCGATGTTGTATTTCTTGATGTAGAAATGGATGATGGCACCGGCTTCGACCTGATGCAAAAGATTCAACAGCCCACCTTTCAACTTATATTCACAACAGCACATAACCAATATGCCATCCAGGCATTTAAGTGCAGCGCTATTGATTACCTCCTTAAGCCGGTTGATTTTACAGAACTGGGAAATGCCCTGCAAAAAGCTGCCACCCATATCTCGGGCAATACACTTAATAAACAATTAGAAGTACTCGTCCAGCAACTCAGTTCAAAAAACAATGACAAGCAAATTGTACTAAAAGACAGCGAAGCCAGTTATTTTGTGAAAGTTTCTGAAATATTGTATTGCGAAGCAGAAGGCTCTTATACCAAATTTTATTTTGCTGCCGATAGCCCGATTGTTATTTCAAAAAACCTGAGTACTTATGAAGACCTGCTGAATTCTTATGGTTTTATCAGAACACATCACTCTTACCTTGTAAACCCATCCAAAATTAAAATGTATGATAAAACGGATGGCGGTACATTGGTTCTCATCAGCGGACATACGGTACCTGTTTCTCACCGTAAAAAAGATTATGTAATGACACTACTTGAAAACAGGTAGGATTAAACCACCTCACCTTCCAGGTCATAGTCATAGGCCTTTGTGATTTTTACATTCACAAACTCACCAATGGGGAGTTTTTTGGAAGAGTGTATCACTACCTCGTTATCCACTTCTACAGAATCAAATTCAGTGCGGCCCAGGTAGCGGCCGGCTTCCTTCTTATCAATTATGGTTTTGAAGATCTTTCCCACTTTTTCCTGGTTCAGTTCATATGAAATTTCCTGTTGCACTTCCATGATCTCCTGCGCCCTTCTCTCCTTCTCTTCTGCGGGTACATCATCTACCAGTTCATGTGCAGAAGTACCTTCTTCATGGGAGTAGGTGAATATGCCGACACGATCAAAACGCTGACGCTGTAAAAAACCTTTCAGTTCTTCCACATCATCTTCCGTTTCGCCGGGAAAGCCGGCAATCAATGTGGTGCGTAAACAAATGCCGGGAACTTTTTCCCTGATAGCAATGGTCAATTCCTCCATCTCTTCTCTTGTTATCTGCCTTTTCATGGCTTTCAGCATATTGTTGGCTGCATGCTGCAAAGGCATATCCAGGTAATTGCAGATATTCTCTCTTTCACGCATCACATCCAGCACTTCCAATGGAAATTTTGACGGGTAGGCATAATGCAAACGGATCCACTCCAGGCCCTTTACATCGGCGAGCCGGTGCAGCAGGTCTCCCAACATTCTCTTTTTGTAAATATCAAGGCCGTAGTAAGTTAACTCTTGAGCTATCAGCATCACCTCCTTTACTCCCTTTTTTACAAGGCCCTCTGCTTCTTTTACCAAATCCTCTATGCTTTTGCTTACATGTTGTCCCCTCATCAGCGGGATAGCACAAAAAGAACAAGTGCGGTTACAGCCTTCCGATATTTTCATGTAGGCATAATGCTGAGGAGTAGCCAGCAACCTTTCACCTACCAATTCCGTTTTGTAATCTGCCTCAAATTGTTTTAATATCAACGGAAGTTCCATAGTACCGAAATAGGCATCCACCTCCGGTATTTCAGCTTCCAGGTTGTTCTTGTAGCGTTCACTCAGGCAACCGGTGACATACACTTTATCCAACTTCCCTTTCCTTTTCAGTTCAACCTGGTCCAAAATGGTATTGATACTTTCCTCTTTTGCCTTGTCAATAAACCCACAGGTATTCACAACTACAATATTGTGGTCCAGCTTTTTATTTTCATGCACCACGTCAATATCGTTCGCCTTCAACTGGCCACTCAATACCTCACTGTCCACCATGTTCTTGCTGCAACCCAGTGTGATGATGTTGACCTTGTCTTTATGCAGTTTTTTTGTTTTCACTAAGCTTCTTTTCTTTCCAGGTTAAATAAACTGTCAACAAACTCATGCTTGTCAAATACCAGCAGGTCTTCCATTTTTTCTCCCACACCTATGAATTTTACCGGTATCTTAAACTGGTTGGCTATCGCCAGCACAACTCCGCCCTTTGCCGTTCCATCAAGCTTCGTAATGGCAAGAGCTGTTACATCTGTTGCAGCGGTAAAATGTTTAGCCTGTTCCAGTGCATTTTGCCCGGTACTGCCATCCAGCACCAGCAACACTTCATGTGGCGCATCGGGTATTGTCTTTTGAATTACCCTTTTGATCTTGCTGAGTTCATCCATCAGGTGGGCTTTGTTGTGCAGCCTTCCGGCCGTATCAATCAGTACCACATCGGATTTTTTGGAAACAGCGCTTTGCACTGTATCAAATGCCACAGCGGCCGGGTCACTACCCATTGCCTGTTTTACAATGGGAACGCCAACCCTTTCACTCCAAATGGTCAGTTGATCCACAGCAGCTGCCCTAAATGTATCTGCAGCACCCAGTAAAACTTCTTTACCTGCCTTTTTAAAATTATAAGCCAGTTTGCCAATTGTAGTTGTTTTTCCCACACCATTTACACCTACCACCAATATGACATAAGGCGTGGAGGGGAGCTCAGAATCAAAAGCATAACTATTTGATTCAGGGGTATCCACCAACAAAGTCTCAATTTCTTCCTGCAGCATCTTGTTCAGCTCAGATGAATTAAGATACTTGTCTTTGGCCACCCTTTTTTCAATCCGGTCGATGATCTTTATGGTCGTTTCAATGCCAACATCGGCACTTACAAGGGCTTCCTCCAGGTTGTCCAGCACTTCTTCATCTACGGTGCTTTTACCGGCAATGGCCTTGGTTATTTTATCAAAAAAGCCTTGTTTGGTTTTCTTCAAACCTTCATCCAGGCTTTCTTTTTCCTTTTTACCGAACAGCTTATTAAAAAATCCCATTTCTGACAATTTTCATTAAACAACAAAAGCCATCCGTTTTTTACGAATAGCTTTTGAATACATTTTAAATAGCTCAATTATTTCTGGGCCAGGAAATCCTTCACCTTGTCTTTGTGGATGATCTGCTCTTTGAAAGTGTAAGCACCGGTCTTAGGGCTGCGTACAGCTTTGATCACCTTAGTCCAGTTTTTAGCCTCAGCAGAGGCCTTAAGGTCTTTTACTTTAGCGTTTTTAGAAGCTGCTTTTGCCATGATTATTTAATTTCTTTATGAACAGTTACTTTTTTCAGAATCGGGTTAAACTTCTTCAACTCCAGACGCTCCGGGTTGTTCTTTTTGTTTTTTACCGTGATATAACGGCTGGTGCCGGGCTGACCACTGTTTTTGTGTTCAGTGCATTCCAGGATTACTTGTACACGGTTGCCTTTCTTTGCCATGATTATTAATCTTTAAAAAGTTAGATTTTTTCTCCTTTTGCCCTCAACTGCTTCACTACGCTATATAAACCATTCTTGTTGATGGTACGGATAGCTTCAGTAGATAGCTTCAGGGTGATCCATTTATCCTCTTCGGCCAGGTAAAACCTCTTTTTCTGCAAATTGGGCAGAAAACGACGTTTTGTCTTGATGTTGGAGTGAGAAACCTTATGTCCTCCGATCGGCGTTTTACCTGTAACCTGACATACTCTTGCCATGATTGATACAATTTTTGGGACGGCAAAGGTAAGGGAAAGATGCCAGAATTTTGCGCCTAAACTAAGTTTTTTTTAACCGCTTGTTGAAAACCTCTGATCTCACTTTTGTCCTGATTTTCAAAGGCAATGAATGATTAATTACCTGCTCCTACCCTCTCTGTCTCTTCCGCGGCACCTCCGGCAGATCGTCTGATGGGTTTCAAAGCTTTGCCAAACCGCCAGGTAAAGGTAAGCCGGACGACCCGGGAGTCCCATTTCACCCTGAATGGCTCGTCCGAATTTTGGAACAAGGAATAACCCGAATAATTCTGGGTATAGAAAAGGTCCCTGACAGTAAGCCGAAGTGACCCACTGCCCTTCAAAACCTGCTTTGAAAAACCAAAGCCCATTTCTCCCTGTGGAGTCAGGCTTTCCTGTAAATCTATTTGACTATTGGTCTGGTAATAACCACTCAATTCAGCAGCCCAACCTTTTTTAAACTGGAACTGGTTATTGAGACTGATATTTAACTGGTGAACCCTTGCCTCAATAGGAGCCCATACTACCCCTTTTATTATTTTGTAATTATAGACAGCTACGCTGACAAGGTTCCACCATTTTGAAACCGGCAGTTGCAAGGTGGCAGTAGCACCGAGGTTATGAAAACTCCCGACATTACCCCGGGTGTAGATCATGGTATTCTTATTTACATTACTGCTGTTTGAATCAATGATAAATATCTGGGAGAAATAATCTTTGAGATAGCTGTAAGAAATGCTGGTAGTTAGCATTTGCCGGTAACTGTGCATTAACTCAAAATTCCAGGTGTATTGGGGTCTTATATAGGGATTACCAGCTTCAAATGTGTACTTATTGATGGTGATAATAAAAGGATTCAGGTTCTGAAACTGAGGCCGATCAATTCGGCGGCCCAATCGAAATGTAAATGTATGATTACTGTCAAGTTTATAGCTAACAAATCCTGACGGGAAAAGGCTACCGTAATTTTTCCGGAAAGCTGAATCTTTTATTACTGCATTTCCTAACTGATTAGCCTTGTAGCTTGTATTTTCATAACGAAGCCCCACCTGCCATTGCCATTTCTCTTTATCGGCATTTATACTGCTGTAGACTGAACTGATATTCTCATCATATAAAAAATGATTACTCCTGCTCAGATCATCGTACCAGTTTTGCCCGTCGTTGAAGTAATAATCCGCCAGGTTATCTGTTTTCGTACGAGCCGTCTTCACTCCGGCTTCCCATAAATAGATTTTGAACCTTTTTGAAAAATCCAGTTTTGCCGTAAAAATTTCAAGTGCCGATGGTACATTACCCCGTGTGGCCTGAACCATACTACCGGGTGTGTTTAATTGAGTTTGAAAAAACTGTCCGCCTTTAATATCAAACCGGATAAAATCAACATCAGCGGTAAATTCATCCTTGTTTTGTAAAACATGTTTTGCATTGAAATTAACTCCTGAACGGCTGAAATCAACATGACGGGTGCCCCAGGTATTAATAGTGGAATCGATAAGATAAGATGGCGACATCCAGTCAATAGTACTATAGCTTTTTGTCTCCCTGTCAAGATATGAGCCTGTGAATACAAGGCCCAGTGTTGTACGGGATGATGCAAAAAAATCGAATCCTGTTTTTATATTATGTGCATCAATGGTGGTTTTGGTAAAATTGGGCTGTTGTAGGAGTAACGAATCATTACCATTTTTGTCGAAATATTTCCGAAGGGCATACATTTCCATCATTTCTTTACCAATCCGGTTGCCATAATTCAGAAATACATTCACTTTTCCATTCCGGTAATTCAGGTTCAGGCTGCTGTTCGATTTTGGATAAACCCCCTGTCCCAGCCCCACACTCAAGGAACCATTAAAGCCCTTTTGCCTTAGCTTTTTTGTCCGGATATTAATGATCCCGGCGTTACCAGCTGCATCGTATTTGGCACCCGGATTATCGATCAGCTCAATAACATCCACCTGTGAAGCGCTAATGCCTGTAAGATAGGCCTGCAGGTCAGCCCCGCTAAGTTGTGTCTGTTTGCCATCGATCAATACCATGACCTGCGCCTTACCCTTCATACTGATGGTCCCATCTCTGCCTACTGTTACACCGGGAGATTTTTCCAAAACATCCATAATGGAAGTGCCTGCATTCGTAATACCTGCATCTACATTCACTACGGTTTTATCCGGAGCAAACTGTACAAATGGTTTCCTTGAACTTACTACCACATCCGCCAGCGTAGCAACCCCGGCTTGCAACGTAATGGTAATATTAATTTCAGGCTGCTGTTGCAGGTTTTTTATATCTCTGGCGGCTGGCTGAAAACCAAGATGGGTGGCCAAAACGATGTACTCATTACCAGGGAGATTAGAAAATTCAGCGATACCCGATTTATCAGTTATCTGTACTTTTATTAATGAAGAATCAGCCTTTAGCAATTGAACTGTTACACCCGCCAACGGCTCTTGTGCGTCATTTACAATAAGTACCTTAACAGGTTTTGAAAATGACTTTTCTGCGAAACAGGAGGTTTGGCATTGAAAGAAACAGATAATAAAAACAAATAGCATTCTTAATAACATGCTCCGAAAATAAACGACTTCCTTAAATAGATTATAAAAATGGGTTTAGCGGTTTTATTTGAAGATAGATGAGGTTTTCGTTTAACTGCTTAACACTGGTGACGTTGGCCTTGGCCGTTTTGCCCGTTTGGGGGTTTTCAAATAACTTCGCACCGCTTTTGTACTACAATTTTATAAATCAACTAATACACTAAATATGGCATACGATGTAGTGGTTCTTGGTAGCGGTCCCGGTGGTTATGTGGCTGCTATCCGTGCATCCCAATTAGGATTTAAAACAGCAGTTATTGAAAAAGAAAGCCTGGGTGGCATCTGCCTCAACTGGGGTTGTATCCCGACCAAAGCGCTTTTAAAAAGTGCCCAGGTTTTTGAATATATAAAACATGCAAAAGACTTTGGAATTGAAGCCAGCGGTACGCCACAGTTTGATTCAGTGATTAAAAGAAGCCGTGGTGTAGCTGATAAAATGAGCAAAGGCGTTCAGTTCCTGATGAAGAAAAACAAGATCGATGTGATAATGGGCTTTGGTAAACTGGTGGCTAAAGGCAAACTGGAAGTAACTGCCCAGGATGGCAGCAAGCAAACTGTGGAAGCCAAACATATTATCATTGCTACCGGTGGCCGCAGCCGTGAACTGCCGAGTATGAAAATTGACGGAAAGAAGATCATCGGTTACCGGGAAGCTATGGTACTGCCACAAATGCCCAAATCAATGATCATTGTAGGTAGCGGTGCCATAGGTGTTGAATTTGCCTACTTCTATAACAGCATGGGAACCAAAGTAACGATCGTTGAGTTCATGCCACGCATTGTACCCGTGGAAGATGAGGATATTTCAAAAGAACTGGAAAAACAATACAAAAAGCAAGGTATTAGTATCATGACAAGCAGCGAGGTTACCGCTGTTGATACCAGCGGAGATGGGGTGAAAGCAAAAGTAAAAACAGCTACCGGTGAGGTCACACTGGAAGCTGATGTATTGTTGAGTGCAGTAGGTGTAGCAGCCAATATCGAAGGAATTGGACTGGAAACGCTGGGTGTAAAAACGGATAAAGGAAAAATTCTGGTTGACAAGTATGGTCAGACTAATATTCCCGGTGTATATGCCATCGGTGACTGTTCACCTGGCCAGGCTTTAGCGCATGTGGCCAGCAAAGAAGGTATTGTATGTGTTGAAGCTATCGCTTACAACGAGAACAAATACCATCATCAGCCGGAAGCGATTGATTATAATAATATTCCAGGTTGTACTTACTGTGTTCCGGAAATAGCTTCTGTAGGGTATACTGAAAAACAAGCTAAAGAAGCCGGCTATGAAGTAAAAGTCGGCAAGTTCCCACTAAGTGCCAGTGGTAAAGCTTCTGCAGCCGGTCATCCGGAAGGCTTCATCAAAGTAATCTTTGATGCCAAGTACGGCGAATGGTTAGGCACTCATATGATCGGTTACAATGTAACAGAAATGATTGCCGAAACAGTAACAGCCCGCAAGCTGGAAACAACTTACCATGAAGTCCTGAATGCCATTCACCCCCACCCAACCATAAGTGAGAGTGTGAAAGATGCGATTGAAGTGGCATACGGCGAAGCAATACATATTTAATAAATAATTGCATCCAAAGGAATAAAAGGATTATCGTTAACCCGGTAATCCTTTTTTGATTATTAGAGGTAATTGAAAAGCCCCGGATTTCTCCGGGGCCATTTGCTTGCCGTTAGTATTATTTTGGTTGCGGCCACTACAGTTTTACAAACCTCATCTTAATAGACTCTCCGTCATCTTTTTTCGCTGCAATGAAATAAATACCGGGCTGCAGGCGGCTAATGTCAATACGTTGATTCTTTGACGTAATTGTCACATTCATAAGGTGTTGCCCCTGCAGGTTAGTCACAAAAATATTTTTTCCGATCCAGCGGGTATCATAGGCTAGATCCAGGTATAATTCAGTTGAAGCAGGATTGGGATACATTTTCACTTCCAGCCATTTTGGATCCTGCTCAGGAAGCGGAGACTCCATTATTAATGGCATTTGCAACCCTTTCGAACTAAGCAATGGATTTCTTAACCCTCCGGACGCAAATAATGCTCTCATTTTTTCTTTCTGACCTTTTGTAAATAAGTTCATACAAGCGTCACTGGTAAAATCCATGTAGTTCATGTACATGTCGCCATTCGGTCCATTATTGCATGAACCCCTGATGCCTGTCGGGCAACCCACATTATTACCAGCTTGTCTGGGTGTGTCAGTAATTCCGTCATCACCACAATATTCATCACCCCAAAGGTGCTTCAGACCAAGCCAATGTCCTGTTTCATGAACAGCCGTTTTGCCCATTTCGTAACCTGTCATTCCGGTGTTTGTGCCAAAAGCTGAAAATCCTATGACAATGCCATCCTTTTCTGCAGGACCACCCATCACACTGGAATATCCGGCAACTGATTCAAGATTGCATACCCAGATATTTAAATAGCTTTTACTGTCCCATGCATCACTACCCATCTCTGAGGAAAACTTCATTTTGTCATTAGCTTCCCAACTTTTTATGGGGGTGTACTTACGAATAATACCAGTTGTAGACCTCCGCCTTGGGTCTGAAATGGCTAATTGGAATTCAATTTCACAATCAGCTGCTAAAGGCCTGAACCAGGCCGGGGTGTTGATTGTGTCAGCATTTTTTCTGCGAAATGCCTTATTCAAAGCATCAATCTGGCTGTAAACCTGCTCATCACTTATTTTCTCCGATGGATAATGATATAATATGTGAACAACAACAGGAATTTTAATTACCGTTTCAGTTCCTTCAATTCGTAAACTGTTTGCATGTATTAATTGATTCCTGATAAAAGACTCGACTGTATTATTCCGGTCTTGTAATGTCGGATCATATGTGAATTGTTGCTGCTGATAGCTGTGAGAAACACAGTTTTTTTGTGCAGCCAGTTGCAGTGCTGCCAGGATGAAGATAATGCCAATTAATCCCGCCTTCATAGTTTCCAAGTAGTTTGTGGTTACGGCATGGCATAAATTTTTTAGTGCCATGAGTTGTTCATGTGGAAATGGAAATAATAAAGGAGTATTGGGAAATTTATAAGAGGCCTCTCAGGGATACGATTTTGAAGGAGAATTTTCCGGTATAAGGACGAATGAAGATCAAATATAATCTATTAAATGAATTGTGCAAGAAGTTTTTGTATCGTATTTTTCCGATTCTGGCCTATTAATGCAAATTCTTTAACAGCAGGGATAAAAGCCGCCAATTAATTTTGTGATTTTATAAGTGAGTTATATGAAAAAGATACTTTTTGCAGTTGCAGTACTTGGAATTATTGGTTGCAAAAACAAAGACAATGATGATCCCAATCAACCCGACCCCAATGCCCCCAAAGGCATGAGCTACTCCATTGTGGGCACTTTTCCGCATGATACATCTTCTTATACGCAAGGCTTACAGATATACAATGGTGAATTGTATGAAGGCACCGGTAATTATGGCTTCTCAAAGCTAAAAAAGGTTGATCTCCAAACAGGCAAGACACTCCGGGAAACAGCACTTGACAAAAAATATTTTGGTGAGGGAATTACAATTTTAAATGATACGGTTTACCAACTGACATGGAAAGAAAAGAAAGTGTTTGTTTATACACTGAATGATTTTAAAAAGATAAAAGAATTTGATGTGGATATTGAAGGCTGGGGCTTGACTAATGACGGGAAAAACCTGATCGTAAGTACTGGCGGCAGTGACTTAATGTACTTTGAGCCGTCAACCTTCAAATTACTAAAGACACAAACTGTAATGGAAGGCAGCACCCCCTCCTTCAACCTAAATGAACTGGAATACATCGAAGGATATGTATACGCCAATCAATATGCCTTTCCCTATATTTTCAAAATAGACCCGTCAAATGGCCAGATCATTGCAAAAACCGACCTTACCCAGATGTGGGACCGTATTAAAAAGATAGACCCTGATGCTGACGTTCCCAATGGCATTGCTTACGACCGGGAAACAAAGAAAATCTATATTACCGGGAAATGGTGGCCTGAATTATATGAAGTACAGTTCAGCCAGTAATTAATGACTGATAATATAAATAACCGAGCTGCAATGCTGAATATTGCCCAGGGCTTTCCAGTTTGAGCGAAACCCGTTAATGAAGGATTCAAAAAGTTTTGTTTTACCGCTTCTGTACTTACTGCTGAGCATAGAAACATAAAAGCTATCGTACCACATAGGTTTATAAGCTTCAATACGCATACCATGTTTTTCAACCAATTTCTCCATTGATACCGGAGAAAAATGATACAGATGCCGGGGTACATCCCATGCTGCCCAATATTCACGATAAACAGCCGCATCTTTACAGGTGTAATTGGGAACGGCAATAAATAATTTCCCCTTCTCCTTTAGCAATAACTTTAATTTTGTCATATACCCCTGCAGATCATGTACATGCTCCAATACATGCCACAACGTAATAGCATCATAAGAGTTATTGGGCAATTGATAAAAGCTGTTAATATCTCCCAACTCAATGCCATTGACTTCATTGGCTACTTTTCGGGCGCCAGGATCCGGTTCAAGGCCGGTTACCTGCCATCCATGCTGTTGCATCACTGAAGCAAAAACCCCTGTACCGCTTCCAACATCAAGCAGTGAGCCCTGCTTCAGACCTGTTACATTTTCAATCAGCTTTATTTTCTGACGGATTGTTCTTCTTCGTACTGACTTGTATAAGCGATTGATCAACCCTTTTGAAGTATTTGTATGTGAAATATATTCCTCCGATTTATAAAAGGGCCCAATAGAAGAAACATCAGGGATATTCTGTGTAAACATGGCTGTGCATGCATGACAGAGTGCAATGGGAAACTTTTCCTTACTAACTGTAAAGTCAGTAACGATAAGCTTCTCTTCAATTCCGAAAGCTCCGCATACCGGGCAATTTGTATAATGCACTCGTTGACTCATCAATAATTCTCCTGTAAAATGGGATCAGGCAAAGTAAAATTAAAATGATGAAAAAGGATCTCTATTGGAGATTTTTATAGGTTTCACTGACCTCTTCCGGAATTAATTTTGATCCATTACCCGTTGCATTTAGATCCAGCCCTTTTTCTGATAAATGCCAGCCGATGAATATTACTGACAGTATTCCGACAACCATGGCATATACCCACCAGTATGATTTCTTAATTTCCGGCTGATTGAGCATCTCGGTCATTTCAGTTGAAGTCTTTTCATCTTCCCCGACCCTTACCATATGAGCTGCTTTTTCCCTGATCACTTTTTCAGCTGCAACCGGCGGCGATTGAAGCGACCAATCTGAAGCAGGTATCAATCTAATATCACCAGACAGGCCCTTTTGTAAAATGCCTATACCTTTCCAGTCAATAACAGCGCCGTTCATAACCTGCTTCTTTAGATTAAAAACAAAATCATTGAACTGCATAACAGTATCCTTTGTTGATTGATGAAGTAATCCGCTCAATTTATGGAAGAAACCTTTTTCGGGCACTTCAACATCCGGGCTTAAGCTTACCCGGAAAGCGGGGGCTATTATTTGTTTATTAGGAAAATCAACAGAAGCTGAAATTTTTTCCAATAAAAAAGTGCCGATACCCGGCACTGGCAATTCTTTATGTAAAAGCAGAAATTGAAACAGTTCTTTGTGCATCTCAGTTCTTTTGGTCGAACGAAAATACGATTCCGCCGACAAAGTTGAATCCATATACCGGGTATTGATTCCAGCGCTGGTATTCCCTGTTGAAAATATTATTGAACTGTGTCCAGAGGTTTAT
>DEHX01000168.1:9486-14443 GCA_002352145.1 Chitinophagaceae bacterium UBA2789 | reverse complement strand
GGGGTTAATGGGTTGACCCTTGAAGGAACACCCGGCTGAAAAAAGAAAGTAGCATTACTACCCTGCTCATGATGATCAGTAAGGATATTCGGTTTCCAGAGATGAAACCATTTCAACCGGTTCTGGCTTTCGACATGCACTGCCGGTAACCAGTCACGGTTCAGGTCGAACCAATAATGATTGAAACGGCCGCCGGGCCATACCTCATTAAACTCCCTTGAATTGGGATCGCTTACCAGGTTTTTACTCTTGTGCTGGTTTGCCCAGGTGGAGAAACGCTGCAAGCCGTCAGGATTGAATGAAGGATCGAATAGGATAACCACATTTTCCAGCAATTCATCAATCTGCTTTCCTTGTGCGGCAGCTAAGTAATAAGCACTAAGCAATGAGGCATTAGCACCGCTGGGTTCATTACCGTGAATGGAGTGGCCTATCCAGACGACAGCAGGCATTTTTTCAATATTCAGTGAAGCTGATTTTGCCGGGTCAGTCAGCTGTACATGTTGCTGCCTGATCTGCTCGAGGTTTGCATGATTTTTTTTAGATGTAATGATCAGTAAAACCTGTGGACGATTTTCATAGGTAAGCCCCATCGTTTCAAGTTTTACCCGATCGGGAGCAGCAGCAGCAATGGCTTTCATATAATTGACCAGCCTGTCGTGGGTAATATGCCACTCACCTACCTCATGATAAATAACGTCTTTAGGCAGAGGGATAGCGGGATTATAACTAACCGAATCGGGCAGGAAATAACTGATATCCTGTGCCGAAGTAAATTGTACCGATAACAGTAGCCAGAAACCAATTAAAATTTTCTTCATAAAGTGATGTGATTGAACGAGGAAATTACAGAATAGGGAGCAAATTGTTGCCGAACAAGAAATAATCCTTAATTTGTTGCCCAACATTAATCAAAATTATCAACCAAAAACCTGTTTATGCGAAAGCAACTTTTTGCAGTAGTGATGGCGGCCGCTTTACTCACTTCCTGTGGTTCTAAAAAGGCCGCCTTCCAGTTCAGCCAGGATATTGTAAAAAAAGAAAGAAGCCTGATTACGGATATTGAAAAAACCGAAGATGCCGTTGAGCGATATAATGCTGCCGAACAATTTGACAGTATCGCAATCGTTGGCGAGAAAATGGAAAAGCTCATCGATGAAAAAATGCAAGAAATCAAGGCTATGAAAGCTCCAAAGGCTAAAGGGGCGGAAGAATTCAAGTCTGCTGCTGTCCGGTATTTTGAATTTATGAAAAGCCTTTATACCGGCTATAAAAATTATGGTAAAGCCCCATCAGCCGAAGAAAGAGATAAGGTAATACAAGATGTAATGGATATTGTAAACAAAAAGGACGAAGCTATAAAGGATATGCAAACGGCACAGAAAAAGTATGCAGATGATAATGGCTTTAAACTGGAAAATTAGTTTTTTGTTTGTGTTTATAATGAATGCCACCAACCGGTGGCATTTTTTATGAGTTAGCTGAATTCAGTTCTTCAAATTATCCATAACAAATTGCTAATCATTCCATAACTGTCATTGTTTGCCTGCCCCTTAAATGTTTTTTATCCTTTTGCGTAACAAAGCAACCCACTGGTTAAACGTATATTTGCAGGCTAAATTTTATTAGTAATCATGAGCCGTAAAGGAAAAGTTTTAGTGGCGATGAGCGGCGGTATCGATAGTACCGTTACGGCATTGATGCTGCATGAGCAGGGCTATGAAGTAGTGGGCATTACTATGAAAACATGGGACTATGCCGCCAGCGGGGGCAGCAAGAAGGAAACAGGATGCTGCAACCTCGATTCCTTCAACGATGCCAGACAGGCAGCAGTGGAGCATGGCTTTGCACATTATATTCTGGATATACGGGAGGAGTTTGGCGATTTTGTTATAGAGAATTTCGTGGAAGAATACCTGGCAGGTCGCACCCCAAATCCCTGTGTGCTGTGTAATACCCATATTAAGTGGAGAGCTTTGCTGAAAAGAGCTGATGCCCTGAATTGCGAATTCATTGCCACTGGTCACTATGCCAAAATAAGGCAACATGAAAATGGCCGTTATGTGGTTAGTAAAGCTATTGATGATACCAAAGATCAAAGCTATGTGCTGTGGGGCCTGCAGCAGGACCTGCTGAGCCGGACATTGTTACCACTGGGGCCCTATCGCAAAACCGAGATCAGGCAAATGGCATTCGACTATGGTTATCCTGAGCTTGCTAAAAAACATGAGAGCTATGAAATATGCTTTGTGCCGGATAATGATTACCGCGGTTTCCTGAAAAGAAGGGTGGATGGATTGGAAGAAAAAGTAGCTGGTGGTGATTTTATTGATAAGCATGGAAAGATTTTAGGTAAACATAAAGGCTATCCGTTCTATACTATCGGACAACGGAAAGGCCTTGATATTGCACTAGGCAAACCCGTATTTGTTACAAAAATTGACCCGGAACACAACACCGTAATGCTGGGAGATGAAGATGACCTAGAACAGAACGAAATGCTTGTAGGAAAGGTTAATATGATCAAATATGAAACGATTACACCGGGAATAGAAGCCAGTACTAAAATCCGCTATAAAGACAAGGGGGCTCTATCCAACTTGTACCCTGAAAATGGCTCCATGAAGGTCCGGTTTTATGAACATGTAAAAGGCATTGCCCCGGGCCAGAGTGCTGTATTTTATGAGGGGGATGATGTGATGGGTGGCGGAATCATTCAAAGAGGTGAACTCGTTTAAAATCAGGCAATAAAGAAGAAAAATTGGCGTTATAAAGCGGGGAAATTATGTTTCCCCGCTTTTTGTTTGTAGCTTTAAATGTTTATGTTGCCGGCATAAGGCAGCTAAGTCCCTGTGAATACTGTCAATATCTTAAACTTAATTCACTGAATCTGGAAAAACCGCTTATGAAATTCCCGATCTTCTCCCGTCTATTACCGGCAGCTATGGCTGCTTTGTTTCTTGTATCATGTGATGATGAAAAAGAAACCTTTGTCACCGATAATGTGAACGACTACCGGCCAGCAGCTGTTGGCAAATACATCACTTACAGGCTTGATTCAATGGTCTTCACCAATTTTGGCCGTGATGTGGAGATCCGCAAATACCAGGTGAAGCATGTTGTAGATGCTCAGATAACTGATAATGAAGGAAGACCAGCTTACCGCATTTTCACTTACCTGAGTGATTCAACCGGCACCCAGCCCTGGCAGCCGGGTAAAACATATACGGTTACTCCCCTTTCAGACCAGGTAGAAGTTTTTGGCGAAGACAATCGCCGGTATATCAAACTGCATATGCCGGTAAAGAACAATTTTACCTGGAAAGGAAACAAGTTTGTTCCGGACAACACCTATAATCCGTTGTACCCGTTCAGCAATGATGATAATATGCAGGACTGGGATTTTTATTATGATGGAGAACCCGGTACGTTTAGCTACCGTGGAAATAATTACAGTAATGTGCTGACAGTAGAGCAAATCGATGAATCACTAAATGTCCCGATCACCAGCCCCACTTCGTATGCCTCAAAGTCCAGAGGTGTTGAAAAATATTCTAAGAATATTGGTCTTGTTTACAAAGAATATGAGTTGTGGGAATATCAGCCTAATACCGGTAATCCTGCCGGTCCATACAAGATAGGTTTTGGTGTTACTATGTGGATGATCGACCACAACTAATAAGTATTTTTGATAAGTGCTGAAATGGCCGGTAAATATGAAAAAGAGCTGTTTTTTCCTTTTTGTTTTAGTATTTGTAGCGATTGAAAGCAATGCACAGTTTACCCGTTATGTGGTAAGATTTAAAAATAAAGGAGGATCGCCTTATTCGCTGTCCAATCCTTCAGTCTATTTGTCACAAAGGGCAATTGAACGAAGAACCCGTTACGGAATCGCAATAGATAGTACTGACCTTCCGGTTACCCCTTCTTATATTTCCCAAATATCTGCTATACCAAATGTGACTTTATTGAATATATCTAAATGGCTGAATGCCGTGACNNCCCTTACATTGCTGCTGGCAGAACAGAACAACTTACAGCTGACTATTTCAATTACGGAACAGGTTCTTATAATGAAATTCATCTTCACAATGGTGAATTCCTGCACAATATTGGTTTAAGAGGCCAGGGAATGCAAATCGGAATGCTGGATAATGGATTCAATAACTATACAACCTTAAGAGCATTTGACAGTGTAAATGCAAACGGCCAGGTGTTAGGCACATGGGATTTTGTGGCGAGAGAAGCTAATGTCGCCAATGACGGCAGTCACGGTATGAGTTGCATGTCAGCCATTGCTGCAAATATTCCGGGACAATTTATTGGCACCGCTCCCAAAGCCGGTTTCTGGCTATATCAAACAGAAGATAACGCCAGCGAATATCCTATTGAAGAATTCAATTGGGCCTGTGGTGTAGAAAGAGCGGATAGCTCCGGTGCTGATGCCATATCCTCATCTTTGGGTTATGGCTATGGTTTTGATGGTGGAATTCCAGATTACCCATACAGCACATTGGATGGCAATACAACTATGGCTGCTATTGCAGGAGATATGGCTGCCAAAAAAGGAATACTTGTTTTTGTAGCGGCAGGTAATGCGGGAAACATAGGCTGGCGAAATATTATTACTCCGGCTGATGGTGATAGTGTGCTTGCTGTCGGTGCCGTAAACACCAGCGGTGTAGTAGGCAGTTTCTCCAGCTATGGCCCTTCTGGTGACGGGCAAATAAAACCAGATATAGCCTCAGTGGGTGTGGCGGCCATGGTGCAATCCACTTCTAATACAGTAATTACCGGCAACGGAACTTCTTACGCTTGTCCGAAAATGGCAGGCCTTGGCACCTGTCTTTGGCAGGGATTCCCTGAGTATAACAATATGAAAATTGTCCGTGTCTTACAACAATCAGGAAGCAAAGCAACCAACCCGGACGACAGAATTGGTTATGGCATACCAGAT
>DEHX01000168.1:0-9450 GCA_002352145.1 Chitinophagaceae bacterium UBA2789 | reverse complement strand
GATCTTATAAGTGGTTCCGCCGGTCTGTATACTTACCGGGTACGACAAATAATCGATACGGCTTCCTCATCTTACACAGCAGTTTATATTGATACAACAACTATCAATATTTCTACAGGCTGCATAGTTACCAGCACAACAAACCCTCAGACAATTGATGAATCAGTTTCAATAATACCCAACCCGGTTACCGGTAGTTCGTTTACACTAATCGTAGAAACAAACTATGTTGTAAGCAATATGCCGGTTCTTATTTATGACGGTAAGGGATCATTGGTAATGCAACTGAAAGAAACGAAAGGAACAGGTAAAAAAACAATTGACCTGCCCGCCGGAAAACTTCTTAAGGGCAGTTATTTTATTCGAGTAATGAACGGAAGCAAAATAATTGGTACAGCAGAACTACTCCGCTTATAAAGGCTTTTGCATCAAGGCAGCGAACATTGTGTCTGCTTTGAAAGAATAGCCCTTCAATAATTCCATTTTAATAAGATTTAACTGGTTTTGTTTCAAATACCAATTAACCACCTCCTCGTTTTCAGCTTTAAATACTGAGCAGGTGATATACAAAATATATCCGCCTGGACTTACATGATGCAAAACGTTTGACATGATTTGCTTTTGCAATCTTGCATATTGTTCAACCATTTCTTCTTTAAAATAAAAAAGCTGCTCTGGTGTACGCCCCCATGTTCCGCTACCGCTACAAGGTACATCTGCAATAACAATGTCAAATTTATCATCACTTTCTGGCAGCCTTTTGACAGAGAGATCAGATACAAAACTTTTGTATTCCTTTATACCAGCTGTAGCAAATCGCTTTCTGAGATTAATCAAAATACTTTCCCTTAAATCTGAAACAGTAAGCTTTATATCTCCCAACATGTCCACAGCCATGATGGATTTACCACCGCTTGCTGCACAGCAATCCCACACCCTTCTTTTGTTTTGCACAGGCAATAAGCTGAGAAAATCTCCGACTTTTTGCGAATTATAATCCTGAACAACTGCCTCTTTATCCAGAATAATCAATTCATCAATTTTAGTTCTGTTGTCCAATGCGATGCATGTTGCATCCGGTCTGCTGAAAATAATACCTGCCTGCTGAAGCTTTAATTGCACCTGTTCTGTTTTCCCTGGTCGAATTCTTAAAAACAAATCAGGCTGTATTAATAATGATTTGCAAAATTGCAGATGGTCCAGACCTGCAGACAGCAGTTCACTCCATGGAAATATATTGCTCACCCCATTCTTTCCTTCTGCAATAGCCCATTTTTCCTCCACCGGTAGCAAAACCTTATCGCTCCACTCCGGTTTCAGCGCATCTAAGAGGAGATCAGGGGTGCTGCTGCATAAAAACAAAGCGGCCAGAATTCGCTGGTTGGTGGGTATATTCATCAAGGCCTTACCCAGCCTGAAATAACAGTAACACAAATGCGCAATTTGCTTACGGTCTTTCGATCCATACTTTTTATGCCTGGAAAAATATTTTCGCAGAAAAGAAGCCAATGGCTCTTCTCCCCTGTACTGCTCAATAATTGCAACAGCCGAATTAAGATGAGATTGTACAATGCTCACCCTGCAAAGTAAGTCAGCTTGACGTTATAGGCAAAGAAGAATTAAATCCAAAAATCAGAGCTCAAGTAGTGTTCTGACCGGATCTTTTCCAATCAACAACTGCTCCGGATTTTCAAGCAATTCTTTTACCCTTACCAGGAAACTTACGGACTCCCTGCCATCGATGATGCGGTGATCATAACTTAATGCCAGGTACATCATGGGCCGAACCACCACCTGGCCATTAACAACCATTGCACGGTCCTGTATCTTATGCATTCCCAGAATGGCACTCTGTGGTATATTGATGATCGGCGTACTCATTAGTGAACCAAATACACCGCCGTTGGTAATGGTGAAAGTACCACCTGTCAATTCTTCGGTAGTTAGTTTGCTGTCTCTTGCTTTTGTAGCCAGTTCAACTACTTTCTTTTCGATATCAGCCATGCCAAGACTTTCCACATTTCGAATTACAGGAACAGTTAATCCCCTGGGTGTACTTACTGCGATACTTATATCTGCATAATCATGATACACTATCTGGTCGCCGTCAATATAGGCATTTACGGAAGGCCATTCTGCTAAAGCTACCGAACAGGCTTTAGCAAAAAAGCTCATAAATCCAAGCCCAACTCCATGAATCTCCTTGAATTTGTCCTTATACTTGTTACGTATATCCATAATTCGCCCCATATCCACTTCATTGAAAGTGGTAAGCATGGCAGTTGTATTTTTTGATTCCACTAACCTGCGGCTGATCGTTTTTCGCAGATTACTCATCTTCTCAGTTCTTGCATTACGGCTAAAGAGATCATTACCGGCAAAAGCCTTTTTGCCGGGATTAGAAAGGGCTGCCAGTACATCATCTTTAAGAATTTTACCTGAAGGTCCTGAAGGAATTACTGTTTTAGGATCAACTTTTTTATCTGCAATTATTGCCGACGCAACAGGACTAGCTNNTAATGTCATTGGGAACATTAATAACTGGTGCTGTTGAAGTTGATAGCCTGCTATCGGATGCTGTTTTCTTTTCTGCTTCAGCCGGCTTCGTACTGGTTTCGGGTTTTGCAGCAGTTTCATCGATACTTGCCAACAGGTCGCCTATCTTCAGGGTATCTCCTTCCTGAAGTGGCCCCAGTTTGATAACACCTGCCCGCTCTGCATTTACCTCAAAGGTTGCCTTCTCACTTTCCAGTTCTGCTATTACTTCATCTCTTTCCACATACTCACCATCTTGCTTCAACCATTTCAGCAATGTTACTTCGCTGATCGATTCACCAACCGTAGGAACTTTTATATCAATCATACATTTCTGTTTCAAAAGTTAAATACTAAAAGCTGTTTCTATCAGCTCTGCCTGCTCTTGCATATGTACTTTGTTATACCCTGTGGCGGTAGAAGCCGATGGTTGGCGGCTTACCACACCAAAATTTATACTCTTCAGATTCATTTGCAAGAAACCTGCCGCTCCCATATTTAGTGGTTCTTCCTGTACCCAAAACCAGGTAGCACTTTTGTATTTCTTGTGCAATGCTTCCAGTTGCTTATAAGGCAAAGGATAAATCTGTTCCAGCCTGATAATCGCAATATCCTGCCCTCCATCCTTTTGTTGTCTTTCAGCCAGATCAAAATAAATCTTACCGCTGCAGAATAATACCTTCTTTACTTTATTTGTATCCGCATTAGCGTCGTCAATTACCTCTTTAAAGCCACCGGAGAGAAATTCTTCAACCCTTGAATAACTGCCCATATGACGCAGGTTGGCTTTTGGCGAAAAATTAATCATTGGCTTACGGAAAGGCCATGCAAGTTGTCTTCTTAATGCATGGAAGAAGTTAGCAGCTGTTGTAATATTCGTAACAACCATGTTCAACTCTGCACACAGCTGCAGAAACCGTTCTAATCTTGCACTGCTATGCTCAGGCCCTTGCCCTTCATAACCATGCGGGAGCAGCATGGTAACACCATTCATCCTGTTCCACTTTTGCTCACCAGCGCTGATGAACTGGTCGATCATGGTTTGTGCACCATTGGCAAAATCGCCAAACTGTGCCTCCCATAAAACAAGTGCATTAGGATTTGCGAGGGCATACCCATACTCAAAACCAAGTACACCATATTCACTCAGCAAAGAATTATATATCCTGAATTTTCCTGTAGCCCCGGGTATATGAGTGAGGCGGTTATATGGCTTATCTGTATTCTCATCTCTCANNCTTCACTTTATCCTGTAATATCTTCTCTACCTTCCTTAATGGTTTGAAATCAGCAGGCCATTTCATCAATGCATCAAAAACTGTCTTAAAATTTTCGCTGCTGATCGCTGTTACCGGAGAAATATCAAAATCATCTGCAGCAGCCCTTCTGAGTTTCTTCCATGCTAATTCAGGAGCCTGATAGTGATAAGGTAATGGATTCTGTTTTACTTCATCCAATCTTTCTTGTAAATCAGCCCAGAACTTTTTCTCCATTTCTTTGGCCAGGGCCTGTGCATCCGGTTCCCCATTTTCCAGCAAATACTTTATATATACCTCTCTGGGATTCGGATGCTTGTCGATCATTGCATACAAATGTGGCTGGGTGAATTTGGGATCATCACCTTCGTTATGTCCATGTCGACGATAACAAACCATATCAATAAATACATCACTGTTGAATTCCTGGCGAAACCGTGTAGCTATTTCTGCGCATTTGATCACTGCTTCCGGGTCGTCGCCATTTACATGAAAAACTGGTGCCTGAATAGCAGCTGCCAGCGATGTACAGTAGTCAGAACTTCTTGCATCATCAAAATCAGTAGTAAAGCCAATTTGGTTATTAATGACATAATGAATAGTGCCTCCGGTATAATAGCCTTTCAGATAACTCATTTGTAACACTTCGTAAACAATCCCTTGTCCTGCGATCGATGCATCACCATGAATAAGAATGGGCAATATTTTATCGAATTCGCTGTGGTACATCACATCAGCTTTTGCCCTTGCAAAACCAACCACTACCGGGTTCACCGCCTCAAGGTGTGAAGGATTGGGCATAAGCTTAAGATGAATGGTCTTGTCATTCATCGTCTGCACTTCGCTGCCGTAACCCATATGATACTTTACATCTCCGCTGCCCATTGTCTGATCAACTTTAGCAGTACCTTCAAACTCACTGAAAATTTGCTCATAGGTTTTACCCATGATATTTGCCAGTATATTCAATCTTCCCCTGTGCGCCATACCTATTACTACTTCATGCACATCATTATCAGCTGCAGTATTGATAATAGCATCAAGGGCAGCAATAGTGGTTTCGCCGCCTTCCAATGAAAATCTTTTTTGCCCTACATACTTGGTGTGAAGAAATTTTTCAAACATCACACCCTGGTTAAGTTTCTCCAAAGCCCTTCTCTTTTTAACGAGAGGCAGGGGCTCAAGCATTGTCTTTTCAATCTCATTGGTGAGCCAGTCTATTTTTTTCTGGTCACTTATATATTTGAACTCAACACCAACACTGGAAGCATAACATTTCTCCAGGTGTGACAAGATAGTGCGTAATGCTGCTTTACCTAAACCAAGAAATTGACCTGCATAAAACTCTTTGTCAAGGTCAGATTCAGTAAATCCGTAAAAGTCCAGGTCAATATTAGCTCCCCGATCCTTTCTCTTCCTGATAGGGTTTGTATTGGCTATCAGGTGGGCCTTATTGCGGTATCCTAAAATCAAGCGATAAGCCATGACTTCCTTCATCCAGTCGATACTAACAATGTCTCCGGGTTTTCCATCAGTACTTTTTGCCTCAATAACTCCAGTTGGTTTTCCGTTTATTGGTGCATGGCTAATAGCAAAATCAAACCCTTCAAAAAACTTCTTCATCTCAGGGTCAATTGCTCCGGGATTATTCAGAAACTCTCTGTACAGGCTTTCTATATAAGCAGGCGATGAATTTGTGATGTAGGAAAAATCCTTCATGAGGGTGAAAGTTTGGAAGTAACCAGTTTTAGAGGCACAAATATCGCCCAAAAATGGGAAAACCAGCCCTCATTTTGAGCGTTTTAAGTACTTAATTAACTGGCTGGCAATGGAATATTGGCAGCATTTTCAGGGCTTCAAAATATAGTTTTGAATACCCAATTAAATAGCTGAAAATTTGGTGGTTAAACTGCCCGGGCTTACCTTTGCCGTCCCTAAAAAGTAATAAGAATGGCTAATCATAAAGCTACTAAGAAGGATGCCCGCCAGGCGGCAAAACGTCGTGACAGAAACAGGTATTACGGAAAAACTACCCGTAATGCAATCCGTGATCTCAAGGCAGCTGATGACAAACAAATGGGGGAAAAATTCCCTGAAGTGGCCGGAATGATCGATAAACTGGCTAAACGTGGCATTATTCATAAGAATAAAGCTGCTAACCTGAAAAGTAAGCTGGCTAAGAAAGTTAACGCAGCGAAGTAATCACTACTAATAAATTATGCAAAAGGCATTCCTCATTGGAATGCCTTTTTTATTTTTAGAACTTAATGATTTATATGAGACATATCCTTGTCATACTTTTTTCTATTCAATGCCTTTGTTCTGCCTCTCAAAGCAGTATCGCTACAAAATTTGAATTATCAAAAGGAACGCAAACACCTACATATTTTGAGATAGTTGAGTGGTGGAAAAAACTTGACGGAATATCAGGTAAAGTAAAATTATTAACAATGGGCATGACTGATGCTGGCTATCCGCTTCATTTGTCTGTTGTTAGCAATAATGGAGATTACAACTTCGACAATATCAGAAAAAATAATAAACGAATTATTCTTGTTAACAATGGCATTCATCCCGGCGAACCAGATGGCATTGATGCCAGTATGCTGCTGGCAAGGGACATTGTAACAGGCAAATACAAAATTGCCGACAATGTGGTATTGGCCTTTATCCCGGTTTATAATATTGGTGGTTGTCTTAACAGAAGTGCCAATTTTCGTGTTGATCAGAATGGGCCGGAAGAATTTGGTTTTCGGGGAAATTCACAAAATCTTGATCTGAATCGGGATATGATTAAATGTGATTCTAAAGATGCCAAAGCTTTCACAGAAATATTTCATTTGCTTGATCCGGATGTATTTATAGATAATCATGTGAGCAATGGGGCAGATTATCAGCATGTGATGACATTACTTACCACTCAAAACACCAAGTTGGGAGGTGTAATGGGGGAATATATAAGCAAAGATTTCGAGCCGGCACTTTATAACTTAATGAAGCAAAAAGGATTTGATCTTGTTCCTTATGTCAACGTATGGGGTGAAACGCCGGATAATGGCTGGCAAGAATATTGGGATACCCCCAGGTATGCAAGTGGATATGCAGCACTATGGCACACATTTTCTTTTGTACCGGAATCACATATGCTAAAACCTTATGAACAACGGGTAAAAGCTACTTATGCAATGATGCAGTCTTTTATTGAGTTTACTGCCACCAATAGCAATAAGATCCATTATTTAAGAGAACAGACCAAGCAATCTGTAAGAACAGCTGTTGAGTTCCCAGTAAAATGGGGACTGGATAAATCGAAGTATAAAGAAATTGTTTACAAAGGATATGAGTCAGGCAGAAAAACAAGTGAAGTATCAGGGCATTTAAGATTATTCTACGACAGGAACAAACCTTATGAGAAGACAGTCAAAATTTTCAACTATTTCCCCCCCAAAGAATATGTAAAAAAACCAACAGCCTATATCATTCCACAAGGTTGGTGGAAAGTAATCGAGCTGCTTAAATTGAATAAGGTACAAATGTCACAACTGAAAAAAGACACATCGATTGAGGTAGAAGCTTATAAAATTGATGACTACAAGACATCGCCTAGACAATATGAAATGCACCATTTGAACAGTGATGTAAAAATTACTGCATCCTTAAAAAAAGTTAGCTTCAGAAAGGGAGATTGGTACATCCCGCTAAATCAGTCTGCCAATCGTTTTCTTATTGAAACATTAGAGCCAAAAGCTGAGGATTCCTACTTTTCATGGAATTATTTTGATGCTATTCTTGGTCAAAAAGAAGGTTACTCAGCTTATGCCTTTGAGGAAATCGCTGCTGAATACTTAAAAAACAATCCTGAAATTCGGTTAAAATTAGAACAGAAAAGGCTGACTGATTCATCCTTTGCAAAAGATGGAAGAGTTCAGTTAAATTTCGTTTATCAAAATTCTCCCTGGTTTGAGCCTGCTTACATGCAATATCCTGTCTATAGGGTTCGCTAATTTTTAGGCCATAGATTTCCCCCTCTCGGTATTTCTGAATAAATAACGGCCGAGGAAAAAACCTGCGAGAAGAACAACAACAGAAAGATAGCCTACCCACTCATAATGCATTAACCTCCCTCCATTATCCTCGGATACTATATAACCGGACACAAGAGCTGCGACACCGGTTCCCAGGTGCTGAATACTGCTGTTTAGGCTCATGAAGCTACCACGGTTAGCCGATCCTGTAACATTACTTACCATTGTTTGGGAGCTTACAGCCCTTCCGGTAGCTAATGCAAACCAAATAGCAAAAAAACTAAGAACAACTGAAAATGGAAGTGATGGTAAATTAGTAATCATAATAACCATTATGAATGACAATGGCACACAATAACTGAATACTGTAAGTTTTCCTATCCTGTCTGACAACTTGCCAAGAAATACTGCAGCTACAAAAGATGCAACTCCGCCAACCAAATATATAAGTGGTGTCACAGATCTTGGGTATCCCTTATTGAATTCCATATACGGATTAATAAAAGGAATTATAAGAAAATGCCCCATCATCATAAGACCTGAGAATAATAAAGCCAGACCAGTTGATTTAGTAGTAAGTGTGTTCCAGAGTTGTGTTATTTTGTTTGAAGAACCTTTGGCTTGCTGCTCAAGATGAGCTTTTAAAGCAGGTAAATAAAAGTAACATAACGGCAATATCAATGATGCCAGTAATGCAACAAACAAAAAAGGCACATGCCAATCATCTCTGAAAATATCAACCAAATAAAGAGAAAAAGTCACACCGATTGAAGAAGCAACAGCAAAAGCACTCATAACAGCCCCCATGGCGGTTCCTCTTCTTTCATAAACAAAAAGATCACCGATCATAGAAAGNNAATAGCAAAAGTTTTTTCCGCTCAAATCTATCAGCGAATAATGCCATTAGAATGCCGGAAAGAAATGAACTTATAGGATAAGAAGCTAAAAGAATACTGAATTGTCTTGGAGATATTTGAAAATGTGGCATTAAATAATTTCCCAATGGCATCATTATCATGAAATCAAGAATATGCGTAAAATTAATAGCAGCCAACAATACAACTATGACCTTCTCCTTCTTGCTCATTAATTGAAGTTAATGGATAACTATAAATAAAAAGCCCCGACATTACTGTCAGGGCTCTAAATGAATATGGCAGCTACCTACTCTCCCGCATTGTGGTGCAGTACCATCGGCCATGAGGGGCTTAACTTCTCTGTTCGGTATGGGAAGAGGTGAACACCCTCGGCAAAACCACCATAAGATCTTAAATAATATTGCATATTGGAAAATGTTAGAGAGTATCTATACTCTTTTTGCCAATAAAGGGTAGAAAGAGTAAAAAAAATTAAAGCTTACGGGCAATTAGTACTACTCGGCTTTGATGTTACCACCTTTACACCTGTAGCCTATCAACGTCATAGTCTTTGACGACCCTTAAAAGTAAACTCATCTTGAGGAAGGTTTCACGCTTAGATGCTTTCAGCGTTTATCCTGTCCGTACATAGCTACTCAGCATTGCACCTGGCGGCACAACTGATACACCAGCGGTACGTACGACCCGGTCCTCTCGTACTAAGGTCATGTCCTCTCAATTTACTTGCGCCCACCACAGATAGGGACCGAACTGTCT
>DEHX01000043.1 GCA_002352145.1 Chitinophagaceae bacterium UBA2789 | reverse complement strand
ATCCGGTAAATCAAATAGCCGGAGAAAACAGGTTTTTTCTGATATAGATCATGAAAATTTCTTGGCCGGATCTTTCAATTCGGTGCTTGAATTATATGCCTGGGATTCTCCCTTTGGTATTGACAAATTTTTCCAGCCCGTATTTTTGATGATTTTGGCGATGTAGATAATCTGTCCGATATGATAAGGATAATGTGCCAACTGCCGGTTAATGGCATCAATAACTGACAAAGGCTCCTTTCGGATATGTACTGTTTTCTTCAGGTCTTTCTTTTTCAATGATTCTAGTGTAGTAAGAAAACAGTTCCATCCGTTTTCCCAAAGTTCCAGCAGCTGTTGTTTATTGTATTCATGTACAGTAAATTCATCATCCCGCTGTCGCCATTCTTTTTCGCCGTCTTCGGTAAGAAAATTGGTCCACCGGCTGAGCATATTACCGGCCATGTGTTGAATAATGACAGCGATACTGTTGGATTCATCATTGGGTCGATAATGAAAGTCCCACTCGTTGAGTTGTTCAAATGTTTTATCACCCAGTTCTTTGTAATATTTCAGCCGGCGAATGGCTGTTGTCAAAAATTCTTTAGCAGTACTCATAAAATAACTTTTTATCTGACTAATGACTATAAACTCTGCTACCATCCTTCTGCTGCATCATCGCCCCGATTATCGGCCACCGCTTCAAATTTTCCGTTTGGTAATACTTTGATGATTTCTGTTCTGCCAATGCCGCTTCTTTCTTTTCCGAAGGTATATCCCATTTTCTGCATAGCTTCTTTAACAGCCGCAGGAAACCCCTTCTCAACTATCACTTCATCGGGCAGCCACTGGTGATGGAACTTGGGTTTGTACACAGCATCTTCAGTACTCATGTTGAATTCAAGGATGTTGACCAGTGTTTGAAATATTTGTGTGGGAATGGTAGTTCCGCCTGGAGTACCTACTACTATATAAGGTTTGTTATCCTTCAAAACAATTGTCGGGGTCATTGAACTTAACATTCTTTTGCCAGGCATTATGGCATTGGCTTCACCACCAATGGCTCCGTACATGTTGGGCACACCAGGTTTGATACTGAAATCATCCATTTCATCATTCAGGAAAAAGCCAGCGCCTCCCACAACGGTGCGGCTGCCATAAGAATTATTTAAAGTAGTTGTTACCGCTACAGCATTGCCTTCTTTATCAATTACACTCAGGTGAGTAGTTTCCTCGCTTTCAGTACCGGATAATTTACCTGCTCCAATACTTGAACTGGGGGTAGCTTTTTGCGGGTCATAGCTTTTCATTCTTTCCTGCAGGTACACTTCATTGGTCAGCATATCCACCGGCACTTTATAGAAATCTGCATCGCCCATGTATTCCCCGCGGTCGGCAAAGGCACGACGTTCTGCTTCAGTCATCAATTGTACTGCCTGCACTGAATGAAAGCCCATTGAACTGATATTCCGGTCTTCAATCATTTTCATCATCTGGTGTAACAGTAAGCCGCCACTGCTGGGCATGGGCATACCCACTATTTTATAGCCTTTGTAGGTAAAACTGTGCGGTATTCTTGGTTTGGCCTTATAATTTTTCAAATCTTCTTCAGTGATTATTCCGCCGCCTCTCTTCATTTCTTCTGCTACCAGTTTGGCTGTTTCTCCCTCATAAAATCCTGCGGCACCATTTTGTTTTATTCTTTTTAATGTATTGGCAAGGTCTTTTTGCACTAATGTGTCACCCGNNCCTTTTTCTGCCAGTTCGATGGCCGGCTCAATCAATTTGGCAAAGGGAAGTTTTCCATATTTGTGTGATTCAAATAAACCGGCAACCGTTCCCGGTACTCCGCTTGATAAATGCCCCAACTGGCTTTTATCTGTTCTTGCATTACCATCAGCATCCAGGTACATATCCCGATGTGCTTTTGCTGGTGCCATTTCCCGGTAGTCAATGGCTACTGCTTCACCATTACTCAATTTAGCAACAAAAAAACCACCTCCACCAATATTGCCTGCATTCGGATATACCACTGCCAGTGCCAGTTGTGTAGCAATAGCTGCATCTACTGCATTGCCCCCTTGCTTTAAAATTTCTACTCCAACTTTACTGGCCAATGGATGTGCTGATACAACAGCGCCATTCTCTGCAACTACTTTTTTAGAACCGTTGTATTGGTATGAGTTGATATTGTATAAGCTGACCTGGTTTTTTTGTGTTGTCTTGCAGGCCGACAGAAATAGAACGAAAACAATAAAATATAAAATCTTGCGCAGCATCAATTAGTCTTTTTAAGACGACTAAACTACATAAATAAGGGCATTTGACCGGGAGTAAAAAAGGGTGGCAATTAATCAACGCTTTCTTAACTTGCCGGACTAAAATTTTTTCTATGGTTCGAAAGGCTTTGCTATCAATTTTGTCATTATTCATTGTTGCCAGTGTTTCGGCACAACTAAAATCACCGGATGATTTTTTGGGGTATAAGATAGGTACCCGTTATACTCCGCATTTCAAAATTGTTAATTATTACAATCATGTTGCAGCTAGTATGCCCTCGATGGTAAAGTTGGAGCAATATGGTGAGACCAATGAAGGAAGACCCTTATTNNCTTACCTATGTCTCATCGCCGGAGAATATCAAAAACCTGGAGTCAATCCGGCAGAATAATATCCGCCTGGCCAATTTAGCTAAAGACCGGATGGCACCGCAAGAAGACAATGCGCCAGCCATTGTTTGGTTAAGTTATAATGTGCATGGCAATGAGCCTTCTTCCTCTGAAGCTGCCTTGCTTACCATTTACTCATTGACTGATCCATCCAATGCAAAGACAAAAGAATGGCTGAAGAATACTGTCGTAATCATTGACCCATGTTTAAATCCTGATGGCCGTGACCGTTATGTGAACTGGTTCAACTCAGCGGTCGGAAAAGAATACAATCCTAACCCGATTGCCAGAGAACACCGGGAACCCTGGCCTGCCGGCAGGACCAATCATTACAATTTTGATCTGAACCGTGACTGGGCTTGGCAAACACAAGCAGAAACCCGTTATCGTATAAAAAAATACCTCGAATGGATGCCGCATGTACATGTGGACTACCATGAACAAGGAGTTAATGAACCCTATTATTTTGCTCCCGCAGCAGAACCCTTTCATGAAGTGATCACTCCCTGGCAAAGAGATTTTCAGCATACAATTGGGAAAAACAATGCAAAATATTTCGACGGCAATAGCTGGTTGTTTTTTACCAAAATACGGTTTGATCTTTTTTATCCTTCATACGGGGATACATATCCCACTTACAATGGCGCTATTGGTATGACTTATGAGCAGGGTGGTATTTCCGGTGGTCTTGGCATAATTAACGAAGATGGTGATACACTGACCCTGGTGGACAGGGCTCTGCATCACTATACTACTTCGCTCAGCACAATAGAAGCTTCTTCACTCAACGCAGGGAAATTGGTAAAGGAGTTCAGAAAGTATTTTAACAATGCGGTTTCGAACGGAGTAGGAGAATACAAAGCTTATATTATCCGAAACGATCCTAAAGATGCGCAGCGAATAGATAAATTGATGGACTTGCTGGAAAAGAACGGAATTCAGTATACCACTGGCAGTGGTACAGGGAAAGGCNNGAACCTAAATCAAAATTATCTGATTCAGCCACATATGATATCACAGCATGGTCATTGCCTTACGTATATGGCTTAACGGCTTACGCATCAAAAGAAAAAGTTGCAACAGGTGGCCCGGTAGTCAAATCTAAAGCAGTAAATACAAGTACAGAATACGGTTATGTAATGCCATGGAATGGTGTAAGGACGGTGAGGACAGTTGGACAACTTATGAAAAAAGGAGTCTTGCTTCGTTACACAGAAGTGCCTTTTGAAGTAAACGGAAACAAGTTTGACCGGGGTTCGGTATTAATTTTAAAAACCTCGAATCAAAAATTTGGTGCGGATTTATGGAATGTGGTAAGGTCCATTGCTGATGAAAACAATATCCAGCTTTATCCCGTTACAACAGGGTTGGTTGACAAAGGTTTTGATTTCGGCAGTGATATGGTACACTCCATGAAAGCTCCCCGCATTGTATTAATTACCGGCGATGCGATTAGTACAACAGCAGCCGGTGGTATCTGGAGTTTCTTTGAACAAGAATTAAATTATCCATTGACACAGGTAAGTACCAATGATGTGCAGCGAATTGACTGGAGTAAAGTAGATGTAGTGATTATGCCGGATGGCAACCATCGTTATCTTTCCGATAAAGACATAGCAGAGAATTTTAGGAACTGGATCAAAAAGGGTGGCCGGGTTGTTGCTTTGGAATCTGCGGTAGCACAATTGGCCAAAGCAGAAATTGCATTCAAGACTAAAAAAGGAGACGAGGCAGATAAGAAAGATAAGGAAAAAGAAAAGCCAGGTTATGATGCACTCAACCGGTATGAGGACAGGGAAAGGGATGCATTGTCTGGCATGACTGCGGGTTCTATTTACCGGATTGAACTTGATAATACTCATCCGCTGGCTTTTGGTTATCCAGATTATTATTATGCATTGAAGCAAGATGATTATCTCTATGAGTTTTTGGACGAAGGGGGCTGGAATGTGGGTGTTATTAAAAAAGATAACCAGGTGGCGGGATTTGTAGGCGTTCACCTGAAGTCCAAACTGAAGGATGGATTACTTTATGGAGTTCAGCAGGTTGGTAATGGCACCGTCACCTGTCTTTCGGATGATGTTATCTTCCGTAATTTCTGGGAAAATGGCAAGCTTCTTTTCTGCAATGCTGTATTCCTGGTAGGTAATGATTAATTATTTTTTTTGAAAAGTAAAAGCCGGGTTAAAGCCCGGTTTTTACTTTATAAATGGCGGCAGTACTTGATACAGTTCGTTTATATTCGCTGAATAAATTCACCGGATGAAGAAATATTATTTCCTGTTATTGGTTTTGATACTTGAATTACCTGTGTTTGCGCAAGGGCCGCAAAGCTGGACTTCTGCTGATATGTACCTGGCCCTACGAAAGCTGAATGTACTGGGTTCAGTTTTATATGTGGCTGCTCACCCGGACGATGAGAACACAAGGCTGATCACTTATTTATCAAAAGATAAGCTTTACCGGACTGGCTATCTCTCAATAACAAGAGGCGATGGTGGGCAAAACCTTATTGGAGAAGAGCAGGGTATTGAACTGGGCATGATAAGAACACAAGAACTACTATCAGCCCGCAGAATAGATGGCGGAGAACAATTCTTTACAAGGGCTTATGATTTCGGATTTTCCAAAAACCCAGAAGAAACTTTTACCAAATGGGACAAAGAAAAAATATTGAGTGATGTGGTATGGGTGATCCGAAAGTTTCAGCCGGATGTAATCATTACTCGTTTTCCTACAACCGGGGAAGGAGGACATGGGCATCATACCGCTTCTGCTATATTGGCAAATGAAGCATATGAAGCTGCTGCCAACCC
>DEHX01000033.1 GCA_002352145.1 Chitinophagaceae bacterium UBA2789 | reverse complement strand
TGAGGTATAATCATTACACTAAAGCGTTATTCTTTCCTTCCGAAACCTGCGGTCAGATATTTTGTACCTTGCAGTCCCGTTTAGATAGTCATGTTAGAAAGATGAACATTAAATAAGTTTTATGCATAACGAATTGCGCAAACAACAGGCCCTCGAATACCACGCAAAAGGAAGACCTGGGAAAATTGAAGTAATCCCTACTAAAGAAGCCAAAACACAAAGAGATCTTTCCCTCGCCTACTCTCCCGGAGTTGCCGAACCTTGTTTGGAGATTGCAGAAAATATCGAAAACGTATATAAATACACTGCCAAAGGAAACCTCGTTGCCGTTATCAGTAACGGAACAGCCGTTCTTGGCTTGGGCGATATTGGACCAGAGGCCGGCAAACCGGTGATGGAAGGGAAAGGGGTCTTGTTTAAAATATTTGCTGATATTGATGTTTTTGATATTGAGATCAATGAAAAAGATCCTGAGAAATTCGTACAAATTGTAAAAGCACTGGAGCCCACTTTTGGAGGTATTAATTTGGAGGACATCAAAGCACCAGAATGTTTTTACATAGAGAAAAAGCTGAAAGAGAAACTACATATCCCAATCATGCATGATGATCAACATGGTACTGCTATCATCAGCGCTGCAGCATTACTCAATGCAGCTGAATTGCAGAAGAAGAAACTGGATAAAATGAAGTTTGTGGTCAACGGTGCAGGTGCAGCTGCTATATCTTGTATGAAATTGTATATAGCATTAGGTGCCAAAAGGGAAAACTTCAGGGTGTTTGATAGCAAGGGGCTGATACATGAAAGCAGGACTGACCTCGATGAGCTGAAAAAAGAATTCATAGCAGCTGGAAAAAACGTTTCGTTGGCAGAAGCCATGAAGGATGCTGATGTTTTTATAGGACTCAGCAAAGGCGGTGTGTTAAATGGTGAAATGGTAAATAGCATGGCAAAGCACCCGATTGTTTTTGCCATGGCAAACCCTGATCCTGAAATAAGTTGGGAAGAAGCCACTGAAGCCAGGAAAGATATCATTATGGCCACCGGCCGCAGTGATTATCCCAACCAGGTGAATAATGTATTGGGCTTCCCTTACATTTTTCGGGGTGCATTAGACGTAAGAGCGGAGCAGATCAATGAAGCAATGAAACTGGCAGCAGTTAAAGCCCTTGCTGAGTTGACCAAAACACCGGTGCCTGATATTGTGAATATGGCTTATAATGAAACCAATATTACGTTTGGCCCTAATTATATTATTCCAAAGCCATTGGATCCACGTTTGCTGGCAACCGTTGCACCCGCCGTAGCAAAAGCTGCTATGGAAAGTGGAGTAGCCAAGCAGCCAATTCACCATTGGGATAACTATGTGAACCAGTTGAATAAACGCCTTGGTTTGGACAACCAGGTAATGAGAGCAATAGGAAATAAAGCCCGACGAGATCCAAAACGGATCGTATTTGCAGAAGCAGATAATGTAAAGATCCTTAAAGCTGCACAGATTGTTTATGATGAAGGTGTTGGTTATCCCATTTTATTGGGAGATGTTAATAAGATCAAAACAATGGCAGAAGCCAATTCAATAGATCTGTCCGATCTGCCCATATTTGATCCCCGCAGCGATGAGATGGAAGAAAAACGCAACAAATATTCACAGATATTTTTTGCCAAAAGAGGAAGAAAAGGTTTCAACGATTATGAGTCGAAGAAGATAATGAAAGACCGGAACTACTTCGGTTGTATGATGGTGGAGTGCGGTGATGCAGATGCCATGATATCCGGATTAGCTAAAAATTACCCGGACACCATTCGTCCGGCACTGCAAACAATAGGCACAGAAGAAGGCGTGAAAAAAATAGCCGGCATGTACCTGATGCTGACCAAAAAAGGGCCTTTATTCCTGGCTGACACAACCGTTAATTTCAATCCTACTGCCGAGGAACTGGCAGAGATCACACTGATGGTGGCCCGGGAAGTGAAACATTTTAATATTACTCCAAGAATTGCAATGCTAAGCTATTCCAATTTTGGCAGCAGTAATTCGCCAGAAGCTAAGCTAGTGGCTCATGCCCGGGAAATAGTAAAGCAAAAAATGCCTTCATTGATAGTGGATGGTGAAATGCAGGCAAGTGTGGCCTTCAGTAACGAACTTATCAAGGAGAATTATCCCTTTAGCGAATTAGTGGATCAGGAAGTAAACACACTGATATTCCCTAACCTGGCATCCGGCAATATTGCCTACAACCTGATGAAAGAATTGGATATTGCAGATGCAGTAGGTCCTGTTTTATTGGGTTTGAAAAAACCGGTTCATGTACTTCAATTAGGAAGTTCTGTTCGCAGTATTTTCAATATGGCACTTATTGCTGTAGTAGATGCACAGATCAAGAGTAAAACATCTACACAGGAGATCGTTCAGCGTTCCCCCTGGTGGAAACGGTTCCGGAAAGTCAGCAAGACTATTTAACTCAGAAAAATCCCCGTCTGAAATGGGGATTTTTTGTATGGCTGTCCATTTTACATTTAGTATTTTACAGCCTTAATTAAAGCATGACGATATTCAGTGATATAGGACGTTACCTCCTGATGATCAAAGGCATGTTTTCCAAACCGGAAAACCATAAGATGTATTGGAAGGAATTTGTTCATCAATGTACAGAAATAGGCTTTGGCTCATTGGGCATCGTAGCTATAATTTCTATTTTTATTGGAGCTGTATCCACTATTCAAACTGCCTACCAGTTAGTCAGCCCATTGATTCCTCAATCCACCATTGCCCAGATAGTGAGGGATACGGTTATTTTGGAGTTCGCCCCTACCCTTGTTTGTATTGTACTGGCAGGTGTGGCAGGAAGCCGTATTGCAAGTGAACTGGGAAATATGCGGGTAAGTGAACAAATCGATGCCCTGGAAATCATGGGTATAAATACAAAAGCATACCTGATCCTGCCTAAGATTGTAGCTGCTTTGCTGATGATACCCTTATTGGTTGTTATTGCAATGGCGCTTGGAATTTGGGGCGGAAGATTGGCCGGTGTGGCATCCGGTATAATTTCCGGTAGTGTTTACGACAAAGGACTGCTGGAGTTCTTTGTTCCTTACAATGTAATCTTTGCGCTGATCAAAGCCTATGTTTTTTCTTTTATCATTTCCAGCATACCGGCTTTTTATGGATACTATGTGAAAGGTGGTGCGCTGGAGATAGGGCGGGCCAGCACAAAAGCAGTGGTAGTTAGCTGTATCCTGATTTTGTTTGCTGATTATATATTATCAGCCTTATTGCTCTAATTATGCGATTTTATAGCAGAAAAAATTATATAGCAATATCATTGCTTCTGCTTATTGCAGCGATTAATATTTTTTTCTTTTTTAAAAGAAACAAATTCGGAACATATAAACATTATGTTTCTTACGATAATCTCTACTCCGAAAAGAATAATCAACCTGAGCTAAGGAAAAGATGGAATAACACTTTTCGCTTTAATAGCATTCGAGAAAAAGATTCAGCCCGAAAACTGGCAATTAGTAAAGCAGGGATTATATTAAAGGATTCCTCCTTTCAAAAAATGATAAAAATTGCAAAATGGATTTCAAACGAGTTTAGAGGTATCAGTAAAGGTCAGCCTATTGACTCTGTTTTGCGCTTACCAATGCTCCAACAGTATGAGGCTACCGTTAAGAATCAAACCCCAATATGGTGTGGTACCTATGCAAACATGTTTCTCTTCTTTTGTAAAGCAAGCAATATTGAAACAAGAATAATCGAATTTTTTAAACCCGGCGACCACCATGTTATAAATGAATGCTATTTGCCAGAATCAAAAAAATGGATAGCAGTTGACCTTACTTATAATTATATCTTTTTTCAGGATGAGAATTATAAACTTCTAAACACTCTGGATGTTATTTCAGCTGTAGATAACAACAGATCAATTTATGTAAATCAGGTTGTATCGGATAGTCTTGTAATAAAAAAAATTTCCGGGAATCAAATTTTTTGGGAAAAATACCTTCAGTTTAATCCTGATATCTACTATTATAAGGAAACAAACCCTGCTCATATTTATACTACTAAGGATAAAATTAAAAGGTATATTTTCCCGGTTTCACATTATTCGATTTTTTCGACAGCTAAACAAAGCAATATTTGGTTTTTTATCCGTACTTTTTTCATATATACTCTCTTTTTATTGATTGTTTATTTACTTTACAGATTATTTAAGGGGAAATGATCGAAGTAAAAAACATACAGAAGAGTTTTGGGGATAAAACGGTCATACACGATGTAAGTGCAGTGATGAAGGCAGGCCAGTGCAACCTGATTATCGGAAGCAGTGGCAGTGGGAAAACTGTGCTCATGAAGTGTATGGTAGGTTTGTTTGAACCGGATAAAGGTGAGGTATTATATAGCGGTCAGAATTTCACAGCTATGAAAGGTGAAGAAAAAACAGAGATCAGAAAGGAGATCGGCATGTTATTCCAGGGCTCTGCACTTTTCGACAGCCTTACCGTAGAAGAAAACGTAATGTTCCCGCTAAGTATGTTTACCGACTGGAGTCATAAAAAGAAACTGGATCGTGTTAATGAGGTGCTGGCAAGGGTAAATATTGCCGATGCCAACCGGAAATTCCCTGCTGAACTAAGTGGTGGGATGAAAAAAAGGGTTGCCCTCGCCAGGGCAATAGTATTGAACCCCAAATATCTTTTTTGCGATGAACCTAATTCAGGACTGGATCCGCAAACATCATTGGTAATTGACAAGCTTATCCGTGAAATTACTGTTGAATATAATATTACCACAGTTGTCAATACTCACGACATGAACAGTGTGATGGAAATAGGAAATTATATCCTTTACATGTACCAGGGCCACAAAGAATGGGAAGGCAACAATAAAGAGATCATTTTCAGCAAAAACCAACGGCTAAATGATTTCATTTTTGCCTCCGAATTCCTTCAGGATGCTAAAGACATGAGGGTTCTTGAAGAAACCGGGAAAATTCCACATCACCGGAATTTTGATAATAAGGGCGACCTTTTGAAATAGCTTTCTTGTAGCTTCTGGAAAGGCCCAAATCCCCTAATTTTGCGGCAACTTTATATATCTGCATATGAGCATTCTTGTAAATAAAAACTCCAAAATCCTTGTTCAGGGTTTTACGGGCACAGAAGGCACTTTTCATGCCTCTCAAATGATTGAATACGGCACTAATGTGGTAGGCGGTGTAACTCCCGGAAAAGGTGGCAGCAAGCATCTTGAAAAACCAGTATTTAATACGGTTTCAGAAGGTGTAAAAGCTACTGGTGCCGATGTAAGCATCATTTTTGTTCCCCCTGCCTTTGCAGCTGATGCTGTAATGGAAGCAGCTGAAGCAGGAATTGGTTTGGTGGTATGTATTACTGAAGGTATTCCGGTACAGGATATGGTGAAAGTAAAGAATTACCTCCAGGGCAAAAATACCAGGCTGGTTGGGCCCAATTGCCCCGGTGTTATTACCGCTGGTGAATGTAAAGTGGGTATCATGCCCGGCTTTGTATTTATTCCCGGCCGGATCGGTATCGTTTCAAAATCAGGGACTCTTACCTATGAAGCTGCTGACCAGGTGGCAAAAGCCGGTTTAGGCATTTCAACCGCTGTGGGTATTGGTGGCGACCCCATCATTGGTACCACTACTAAAGAAGCTGTTGAGCTTTTCATGAATGACCCCAATACTGATGCCATTGTAATGATTGGCGAGATTGGTGGTGGCATGGAAGCTGAAGCGGCCCGCTGGATAAAAGAAACAGGGAATAAAAAACCGGTCGTTGGATTTATTGCAGGTCAAACCGCACCCCCCGGTCGCCGTATGGGCCATGCCGGCGCTATTGTAGGTGGCGCTGATGATACTGCAGCGGCCAAAATGAAAATTATGAGTGAATGTGGTATCCATGTAGTAAGCAGCCCGGCTGATATTGGAAAGAAAATGGCAGAAGTGATTAAAAAATAAAAACTCAATATTCAAAGCAGAATCCCCACCATATGGCGGGGATTCTTTTTTTAACCCTCAGTGTATAGTGTGTCAGTATTAGCGATCACGGGATTCACGGATAAAACGGACCAGTTCTTCTTTGCTGCTGTTGAA
>DEHX01000170.1 GCA_002352145.1 Chitinophagaceae bacterium UBA2789 | reverse complement strand
CTGTAGTCACGGAAAGGCAATCCAAGCATGGCATCCTGCAATTCATTACGCAGCGCTTCATAAAAACCATTGGCATCAGTATTGGTGAGTACAATAATGCCGAGCTTTTCTTCCGGAACCAGGCAAACACTGGTTACAAAACCATTGACTCCTCCGGTATGAGCCACTGTTTTTCTTCCGGCATATTCTTCCAGAAACCAGCCAAGACCATAGAGGTTGAAATGAGCTTTGTTGAACATATGTCCGCCATCGCCCATAATGGATTCGGGCTGCCGGGTACGTTTGATAGCAGATGAAGGAATTATTTGCTTTTCTTCCATTTTGCCATCGTTCAGCAGTGCCAGCACCCATTTACTCATATCACTTACACTCGAGGAGATACTGCCGGCCGGCGCCATGTTGTCCAGCTGGCCATAAGGTATTTTTTTTAGTTCACCCATCACCACGGTGTGTGCACCGGCTTTATTGGTGGCTGTCTCAATGTCTTTACATAGAGCAAGGCTGCGGCTCATGCCCAGGGGCTTAAATATTCGTTCTGTTACAAAATCAGCCCATGACTTACCCGTTACTTTGGGAATGATTTCTCCGGCCGTCATAAATGCAGCATTACAATAACCCCATTTATTCCTGAAACTATACATCGGTTTTACTTTGCCAAACTTTTCCCTCACTTGTGCGGTGGTCAGGTCAGAATCGAAGTACATAAAATCTCCCTGGAAGGTTTCAAAACCCAGGCGGTGGCTAAGCAAGTCGGCTATATTGGCTTCTTTGGTAACCCATGGATCGTATAGTTTAAAATCGGGCAGCCATTTCTGTACTTTATCATCCAGTGATAATTTCTTTTCGCTTTCCAGCATTGCTAATGCGGTGCCGGTAAATGCTTTGGTATTGCTGCCGATCATGAACAGCGTATTTTCATCTACTGAGTTTTTTGTATCCATTTCTTTTACTCCATACCCCTTCATATAAATAATTTTACTTCCTTTTACAACGGCTACAGCAGCACCGGGTATCTGCCAGTCACCCAGTGCTTTTTCAACATATTGATCAAGGCTGTCGCCTATAAAAGCCCTGGAGTTTTCATTCTGTGCAACGGAACATGCAGTTATCAGTAATACAAAACCGGTTAAGGCCAATGTCCTTTTCATTTAAATTAGTTTAAGGGTGAATAAAGGGAAAGTTAGCTTCAGAGGGGAAACTAAAAATACTTTTCTTTTTTGATTTGATGAAGCCGTCGCTTATGGTTATTCTTCTTCCTTACGGAAAGGGTCAAGCGGAGGCAAGCCTCTTTTGAAGCGATAGAGCGATTCTTTGATGTAATACTGGAATTCATAATCGCCGGCCATAGTGGTAAAGATGTAAGAAGGACGAAAAACCCGCATGAAACTGTCCAGTTCGTTTCCATCCAGCAGTGTCAGCCGGCGCACCAGTGCTTTGTTGAAACGGAAGTTGATATATTTTTCCTGTTCCTCTTCCAGCAACCTTTTCTGGAAAGAGGCGATACTCCTGTTTCGCTTGGTCCGAAACATATTGATGAGTTCATTCAGGTCAAAACCTGCACCTGCCCCATACTGCGGTGTTACGGTTTTCAATTTCGGTTTCTGGTAATTGAAAATTTTAGCGTAGTCAAGTCTGTTTTGCGCAGAATCCTGCTTGTATATTCTCGGCTTGATCTTCACTTCTCTCAGCAATGGTACATTTATCTGTATGGAAATGTCAAAGGCCATCGGGTTGATGATCTTCAGTACCGGGAATTTCATGGTAGGCTTGTTCAGGTAGCTGAACCAGATGGAATCCTTTTCCTGCACTTCTATTTCATAATAGCCTTCGGAGTTGGTCACTGTTCCTGTACCTGACGTACTCAGCACACTCACCAGTTCGATGGGATAATTGCGGGAACTGTCATACACAGTTCCCCTGATTTTGTAAAACTGCCCGGCAGCAGATGAGCAAAACAGAAACAAAATGGCGAGTATATATAAAAAGGGTCTCAACAGTGTTTAGGGTTGCGGGTTATCCTGTTAACTGATCAACGGTTCAACCAATAAGGCGGCAAGTAACAAAAGAAAGTGCTAAATCAATGATAAAACAGGAATCAGTCATTTAAAGCGGAATACACCAGCACTTTAAACTTATTGGCTGTTTCGCCGAAGGTGGATCTCCATAACTGGCGGTAAAATATACCAATCAGTTTTTCCTTCGGATCGGCCCAGTAAGTGGTGGCAAAAGCGCCGCCCCATTCATATACACCTTCCGGCGTAGGTAGCAAGGAGCTGCCCTTTTCAGTAGTGATACCAAAACCCAGCCCGAACTTATTGGCCCCCCTGCTGACGTCTCCGATCTGGTTCATCGTCATCAACCGCACTGTATGTCGTGACAGTAACCGCTTCCCATTGTAAGTACCGCCATTCAGCAGCATTTGCAGAAAAACAGCATAGTCCTTTGCTGTAGAAGATAGACCGCCGCCGCCGGAGTAATAGGTGTTTTGCATTTTAGGATAATCTGTATTGATCTCGCCGTTGAAATCAACCATGGCTCCCGGCTTTTCGAGTTGCTTATCTTTTTCAACATACAGGTTCACCAGCCGGCTATGTTTGGCAGCAGGCAGGTAAAAATAAGTGTCGTTCATACCGAGCGGTTCAAAAATTCTTTTTCGGAAAAAAACATCCAGGCTCATACCGGAAAAATATTCTACCAGGTAGCCCAGTATATCAGTATTAAAACCATAAGTGAATTTTTCACCCGGCTGGTGCATGAGCGGCAGTTTGGCGATGGTTTTTACATCGGCGGCAAGACTGCGGCTGTTGTCTACACCAATTCCTGCCATTAAATGGGCTTTCGCATAAATGGCATTGGCTTCTTTGGTGCCTATCTGCGGGTAGCTGATACCGGAAGTATGGGTTAGCAACTGACGAATCGTAACTTCTGATTTGGCAGGTACGGTGGTATAAGTAGTATCAGCCGGGTTGAATTTGTCCAGCACCTGCTGTTTGGCAAATTCAGGAATGTAGCGGCTAACGGGATCATCCAATAAAAACTTTCCTTCTTCATATAACATCATAATGGCTGCACTGGTAACAGCCTTTGTCTGCGAAGCGATACGGTAAATATTATCTGTGCGGATGGGTTTGGTTTTTTCAGGGTCATCAAATCCAAACGCTTTATGATAAACGATTTTTCCGTTTCTGATGATCAGCGCTACACCTCCGTTAAGCCTGCCGTCTTCCATCCATTGGTTGATGTTCTCATCAATACGCTGAAGCCTTTCGGCAGAAAATCCGGCTGCTTCCGGTTTTGCCGGGGTGAGCACCGTTGCTTTGGATGCGGCAACAACAGTTTGTTGTGCAAAACTGGTTACATGAAAAATAAGGAGAGATGAAATAAGAATGATCTTTTTCATGGTGGCTGATTTAAAAAGAAAAAGAAAGATACTATTGAAATTGATTGATCAGCGTTTCAATTACCCGGGGATAATGCTCATGCTCCAGTGCCTGCACTCGTTGCGATAGCGAAACAGCCGTGTCATTTTCCCGGACAGCACAACTGGCCCGGAAAATTATCTTCCCGTTATCATATACCTCATCTACATAGTGAATAGTGATGCCAGATTCTTTCTCCTTGTTATCGATAACAGCCTGGTGAACCCTTTGCCCGTACATTCCCTGTCCTCCGTACTTGGGCAACAAGGCCGGGTGTATATTAATGATATGATCACGGTAAGCATTGATCATTGTTGGCGGAATTTTCCAGAGAAAACCTGCCAGCACAATGAGATCGGTTCTTTTTTCAATCAGTTCATGCAGGTAAGCATCGCCATGGAGGAAGCGTTCTTTTTCAATTATTAATACCGGAATCTGTTCTTTGCGGGCAATCTCTAATACGCCGGCCTTTGGGTTATTGCAAACAACCAGCACCACTTTTACCACAGGATTGTTGCGGAACCGGTCAATGATCTTTTGGGCATTGGAACCGCTGCCGGAGGCAAATAAAGCAATATGCACCGGCTCGGATACCTCCGGAGCGGCAGGAGCCTTTACCAGTCCCAGTTTGCTGCCCAGTTTGCGGATATAATTAGTAAAGAAGCGAAACTGCCCGAAAGGAATACTCACTATGAGTACAGCCATCGGCCATATGATCGTAATAAGCAGTATATAAACAACAGCCCAGAGCCAGTCCTGCTGTATTTGCAGCACATTCATGATCTTTTTGCCCACAAAACCGGTGGCGCTGCCGCCAATAGCGAATGTGCAGAGGATAAGGGCCAGTTGAAGGCCATTTACTTTCCATTTTTTCTGGAGCTTCTCAAACATATTTACCCGATAAAATCGTAAAAAAGACCCGTGCCGGTTGGTGAGCCGCAAAATTGAGGAAAAAACAGCCAGCATACAGGAGCCGCTCCGTCATTCTTTTGTTTTTTATGTGCTTGATCTGTCTCAAATTTTCACATATGTTGAAGCCTGGCGGGAAGTTGACCGCTTTGTGACAAACAACTTTAGGCACCTTACAAGAAACCCCTTAAATCGGCTGAAATGCAGGCTGGTAGCGGATCAAAAAAAAGTTAAACCAGATGAACTTTTATAGTGATCCTGACTTACTTTTGCGGCTGTTTATCGGTTTTTATCCACATTTTTTCAGAATCAATTGTGTCTATGATTCCTAGTAAACCAATCGGCCGGCGACTGATAGTATTCTGCTTTTCTTTTTTTGTTTTTTCTGTAGTCAATAATAGTTATGCTGCAGGCGACCCTGCAGCAGGTAAAGCCGTTTTTTTAGGAAAATGTGCTGCCTGTCATAACGTATTTAAAGACGGAACAGGACCTGCCCTGATGGGTATGGAAGAAAGAGGTAAATGGGCAGACCACAATGAGTTGCTGAAATGGATCAACAACCCGGCTGCTTACATGGCCAACGACCCTTATACCCAGGGCCTGAAAGCCAAATACGGATCAATGATGACCGGCTTCGCCGATGTAACCCTCGCCGACGTAGATAATATTGTTGCCTATGTAAATGATGAGGTGGCCAAGAAGAATAAAGGTGGCGAAAAAACAGATGTTCCGCAGGAAGCGCCTTCTGGCAACAATGCCATCATTTTCGGAATCATCTCGCTGATCCTCGCTGTTATTGCCCTGATCTTAATGCAGGTGAACAGCAACCTGAAGAAAATGAGCGATGATGCAGAAGGTATCATCCGCCCCGAACCGGTTCCTTTCTATCGCAATAAAGCCTATATCGCTGTACTGGCCCTGGTGTTCTTTGTTATCGGTGGATACCTGGTAGCCAAAGGCGCTATCGGACTGGGCCGCCAGAAAGATTACCAGCCTGANNCCTTCAGTGAATGTGTGTATGAACTGTCACAAGGCCATTCAGACTTACGAAAAAGGTCCCAAACTCTACGATGAAAGCGGTAACGAGATCAATGGTACTGCTGAAATCCAGAAACTATATGCCTATGCAGGATTTGATCCCAACAATGCTTCTAAATGGGATCCTTCCATGATCAAAAAGCCCATCGAATGGGTAAAGATTCACAACCTGCCTGACCATGTTTATTTCAACCATTCTCAGCATATAAGAGCCGGTAAGGTGCAGTGCCAGAGCTGCCACGGAGAAATCACAGCCATGGACGAAGTAAAGCAGGTTTCAGACCTGAGCATGGGCTGGTGTGTAAACTGTCACCGCGAAACCAAGGTTGACTTCAATTACACCGAAGGCAAGGGCAACAAATTCTACAGCATTTACGAGAAGTTTCATAATGACATAAAAACCGGTAAAATGGACAGTGTAACTGTAAATGATATCGGTGGGTTGGAATGTCAGAAATGTCACTATTAATCTGTAGAGAAAGAAGAAGACCGCTATTCAGCACATTATAGAATTATCAAATTGATATACATGAGCCAAAACAAGTACTGGCAAAGCTTCGGAGAAGTGAATGATCCGGAAAATTTCAAAAAACTCACTCAGGACGAGTTCAAAGAAGAACTTCCGTTTGAAGGTTTTGATGACAAAGGACTGATAGATGCCAAAGCTCCCCGCAGAGATTTCTTAAAATACCTGGGCTTCAGCACAGCTGCTGCTACATTAGCGGCAAGTTGTAAAGTGCCGGTTCGCAAGGCAATTCCTTATGCCAACAAACCGGAAAACCTAGTTCCTGGTGTGGCTAAATACTATGCCACCACGTATGTGCAGGAAGGAGATGTGGTGCCGGTGGTAGCTAAAGTAAGAGACGGCCGCCCGATCAAAATTGAAGGTAATGTACTGGAAGGAAGCAGCTATGCTACCGGTGGTACTTCTGCCCGGGCACAGGCCTCTGTTTTGGACCTTTATGACATGTACCGCCTGAAATACCCGCAGCACAGGGTAGCCGGTGGTGCAGATGCTGAAGTGAAGTTTGAAGAAGTGCCTACGTTTGAGCAATTTGATAAAATGGTGGGAGATGCGATGAAAGCAGCAGGCGGAACCACCGTATTACTGACTTCTACTGTTGTTTCTCCTTCTACAAAAGAAATTATTGCTGCCTTCCCGAACCTGAAGCATGTACAGTACGACGCAGTTTCTTACAGCGGTATGCTGCTGGCCAACGAAGCTTCAGGGTTTGGCAGAAAAATACCTTCCTATGATTTTGGTGCAGCCAAAGTAATCGTAGGCATCGGCGCTGATTTTCTGGGCACATGGCTCAGCCCGGTAGAATTTGCCAAAGGATATGCAAAAGGCCGTCGCATTGATGAGAAGAACCCGGTAATGAGCAAGCATTATCATTTTGAAGGGCATCTCAGCATGACAGGTTCCAATGCAGATGAACGCTTTACGCACCGTCCTTCCGAAACAGGTGCTGTAGTCGCTGCACTGGCTGCTGCAGTAGGCGTAAGCGGTGTTAGCTCCTCTGTTACAGATACCAAACTGAAAGCCGGTATCGAAAAAGCAGCGGCTGATCTCAAAGCTGCTAACGGTGAAGCACTGGTAGTATGTGGCAGTAACGATACAGAAGTACAGGTACTGGTTAACGCCATCAACAATGCTATCGGGGCCTATGGCAAAACAATTGACTGGAGCAAGCCGGTGAATTACCGCCAGGGTATCGA
>DEHX01000096.1 GCA_002352145.1 Chitinophagaceae bacterium UBA2789 | reverse complement strand
CCAGGTAATATTTCCTTTATTCCGGTCAAACGGAATCTCAAGAGCATCTTTAGCTGAACCATTCAAAGGCATAATGGCCAATGCCGGGACACTGACAAAGGAAGTATTGCCATATTGAAAAGCCAGCCATTTGCCGGATGGAGAAAGACGAGGTGAGTTATAGTTTTTATCTTTTTCACCCAATAACTTTTTAAGGTCGCTTCCATCTGTATTGACAATGAAAATTTCTCCTTCCAGGGCCCTGTCGGGATGTTGTGTTGAATCCATATTTCCGGCCAGTATCAGTTGTTTTCCATCAGGAGTGAACTCAGCATAGTTGTAGCGGTAAAAACCCTTGGTGATGGCTGTTGGCTTTGCATCAGGTTTTGCTTCTATCAGAAAGAAATGTGTAAAGCCCATATCAGGGTTGGTATCCATTTCATCCAGGAAATTCAGTTTAGTAAAAACTTTGGCCTTTTTATCATTGGAATTGTTTTCCAAATAAGCTCTTACTTCTTCTATGCTGCCATCAGGATCGGCTTTTGCAGTGGCCTGCTTCAGCTGTTCATTATTTTTAAATCCCGGTTTCTCCATCGGCCACTTTGGCCATTCTTTGCCCGGGTTCAGTAATGAATCTTTCAGTAGTTCTTTGAACGGGATATTGGCTGAAAACAGGATCTGCTTTCCGTCAGGGCTCCATTTGGGATTACCAACGCCATATTTGAATTTTGTCAGCTGCAGGGCTTCGCCACCTTCCAGTGACAACAAGAACAATTGTGATCTTCCGTCAACCGCCCGAACGAAAACAAGTTGTTTTCCATCGGGACTGAATACCGCCTGCGATGAACTTTCTTTTGCGGTGGTGAGTTGTTTGGGCTTTGTATCACCTTCTGTTCCGCCGATCCAAAGCTGGCTTACATATTTATGCTCTAGTTTACTGTCGCCTTTCGGCTCTATGGAGGTGACGGTAAAAACAGCTTTGCTGCCATCTTTACTAAGGTTCACTCCGCTTATAGATTTTATTTTCAGCATGTCGGTGACCTTAACCGGTTCTTTTCCGTACTGAGCAGTCGATAAAAGGGTGATAGGGAGAATAAACAGGAGCAGCAACAATTTTCGCATACTAATCATTTATGTTGTTGAAAATACGAATTCAGCAGGGTTCCGCTATTGGTAATTGACAAACGGACATCTTGGCTACATTTGGGGTCAAAATTTTAGAACATGAGCAATCTTGTAAAAGAATTCAATGACTACCGCACCCGGATGAATGAAGTGATTTTAAGTAAAGACAATTTGGTTATCAAACGCCTCTGGAACCTGGATACCAATACGTACGCCGCCGGTGCCCTGGATGTAAAAACCAAAGAACTGCTGGGCCTGGTGGCCAGTATGGTACTTCGCTGCGATGACTGCATCAAATATCACCTGGGAAAAAGCTATGAACAGGGGGTAACAACGGAAGAGATGTACGAGGTTTTTGCCGTGGCCAATATTGTGGGTGGAACGATTGTCATACCCCATACCCGCCGGGCAGCTGAATATTGGGAGGAATTGCAATCCAATGATAAAGGTTAGTTTTCAAAAAGATAAAAATCATTGAACCCTTCGGGAAACCGACCCCGATATTCATTAAATTTGTCGGAATCTTTTTTATTATGAGTGACGTAACGACAATTCCGGCCCTGACCGCTAAAGACTTTGCTACCGACCAGGAAGTTCGCTGGTGTCCAGGTTGTGGTGATTATTCCATTTTGGCACAGGTGCAGAAAGTGATGCCAACACTAGGCATTCCCAGGGAAAATATTGCTATTATATCCGGTATCGGATGCAGCAGCCGTTTTCCCTATTACATGAATACCTATGGCATGCACTCGATCCACGGAAGGGCCACTGCTGTGGCTTCTGGTTTAAAAGCGGCAAGACCAGAACTGAGTGTGTGGATTGTAACCGGTGACGGTGATGGATTGAGCATTGGCGGTAATCATACCATTCATATTCTCCGCAGGAATTTCAATGTAAATATCCTGCTCTTCAATAACCAGATCTACGGATTGACCAAAGGACAATACTCTCCTACATCAGAAGAGCATAAGATCACCAAGAGTACGCCGATGGGAAGTATTGACCATCCCTTCAACCCGGCAGCACTGGCCCTGGGAGCTGATGCTACTTTTGTAGGCCGCACCATGGACCGTGATCCCAAGCATATGCAAACCATGCTGCTGCGGGCCAATGCACATAAAGGAGCTTCTTTCCTCGAGATATACCAGAACTGCAACATCTTTAATGATGGGGCTTTTGAGATATTTACTGAAAAAGGAACTAAGGCACAGGAAACTATATTCCTGGAGCATGGTAAGCCGCTGGTATTTGGCGCTAATGGTGAGAAGGGCATAAAACTGGATGGCTTCAGGCCGGTGGTGGTTGAATTAAATAATGGCCATAGCACAGATGATCTGTGGGTGCATGATGAAAAAGATATTTACAAAGCACAGATACTGACCCGCATCTTTGACGATCCGCATAAAGAAGGGCACCTGCCAAGACCATTTGGTGTTTTCTACGAAACACAAAGACCCTGCTACGAGGATATGCTGGAAGCACAGCTGGCAGAAGCAAAGGCCAAAAAACCTGCGGACCTTGATAAATTGCTCAGGGGTAACGAGGTTTGGACGATCAATTAAAGAAATGATTCAGGAAATACAAAGCCCCGGTTGCGGGGCTTTTTTTATGCAATAGCTGTTGCATTCAGTTCTCTCTCTGCTTTCGCAAAAATCTTCTTCTCTTTTTGTCTATACCACCAATGCGGGGCTGTTTTTTTCATTACGGTATCAATATTACGCATACCAACGATGTTCCAAAGCCCTTTTAGTTTACCGGCTAAAGAAGGCTGCATGGCCCGCAGGCTCATGGCAAAACCACTGTCGAGGTATTCCATATGGTGCCAATAGCCCGAGGGCATGAAAAGTGTATCGCCGGGTTCCAATATAAAATCTAAACCCTGCGCCAGTTTCAGTGCCGGGAACTTTTCATAATCTACTTTTCCTTCCTGGTAATAGTTGGAAAAATCGGCGAGGCTCAATACTTCCCATGGTTTGCGATAGAGTTTGTATTGTTCTTTGAAAGGGAACATCAGCACTCGTTTTCTTCCGCCGAACTGTGTGTGGAAGATATGCGACATATCAATGTCGAAATGCATATGCGTGATGCTGCCGGCGCCACCGGTAAACAGCATGGGGTATCTTTTTACAAAACCTTTTGCCAGGTGTTCCGGCCAGGTAAAATCATTGATCAGTTGCGGGGCATGGTCAAAAATATTGAACAGGAAAATCCGCCAGCCGGCAGGGCCTTTGCTGATCATGTCAATGTATTCGCCAAAGGTCTTGTAATCATCCGCTTTATTGATGGGTGTGTAAGCATCACTCTTTACATTGTTGTAAAGCGGCACTTTTTTATCACCTACCAGTTGCTTGAAGTATTCCCAGTTCCACTTGGTATAGGCAGGCCAGTCTTTGGAAAGGTTTTTGATCACCACCGGTATAGCTGGTTCATAAAATTCCTTCTTGAACACTTGTGGTTCAATGTGATCGTAAGTGGCAACCGGCCTTAACTGCATGTTTGTAGGTTGGGTTTTTACAAAGATGGGGTGAAAATACTAATTGCAGGGTAAATGTCCATCGCCATGGGCGGAATAGCAAAAACCAAGTAATTTTATAGATACCTGACACTATGATACTACGCATACATCCGAAAGACCCGCAGCCCCGCCTGATCAAGCAGGTTGTTGCCAAATTACAGGAAGGAGGCATTATTATCTATCCCACTGATACAGTTTACGGTTTGGGTTGTGATATTCTGCAGCAGAAAGCAGTAGAAAGGATCTGCCGCATCAAAAAGGTAGAGCCACGCAAAGCACAGTTGTCCTTTGTATGCAGTGATTTGTCGCATCTGAGTGATTACGCCAAACCGCTTTCCAACCCGGTGTACCGCTTGCTGAAAGAGCATTTGCCCGGTCCCTACACTTTTATATTACCGGCCAGTAAGATGGTGCCCAAAATAATGCAGAGCAAAAAGGATACTATCGGCTTACGAATACCCGATAACCGGATTGCCCAGGCTATTATTGAAGAACTGGGAAGGCCCATCCTCAGCGCATCGTTACCGGGAGAAATGGTAGAAGATTACACCGACCCGGAAGTGATGTTTGCAAATTTTCACAACGAGGTAGACTTTGTTATTGACGGTGGTATAGGCGGCATGATTCCTTCTACCGTGGTGGACTGCACTAGTGATGAACCGGTGGTTACCCGGATGGGGCTTGGGGAGTGGGAGGAAAAGTAAAATGAGGTTCTTCACTTTTTATTTACTTATAAAATCCAACCTCATTATTATTCCTGATTAGTTCTTTTACTAGGAAATCAAATATTTTCACCTTACAGTAACCCCTTTTCATAAAATTCAGTTTAATGGTTAATGAAACAGGTTGTTATGGGTTATAAATAATAAAATGAAAAGCACAATCCCTCGGATCAGTGTTCAAAATGTCCACAATAGACACTCGCATTGTATTAGCTGATAAATAGTAGCCAATTCCTCTGCACCATGAATTAGCCCCCCAGGCATTTACCATAATTATTGAAGAAGAGGTTATTTGGGATGAAACTATTTCATAACTCCCCAACGAAGTTTTGGAAACAGTAAAATTTAAAGTACCTCCTGCCTTTGTTCCATTTTCATTTACACGGCCATAGCATACAGGTAACAGGTTATATGCTGACCCCGTGGCTGTGCCTGTTATCCTGCCATCATCAATAACAGCACTTCCGTTCACAATCATATTACCGTTCACATGCAATCTCTCTCCGGGAGATGAAGTGCCGATACCTGTAGTGTTTGTTGTATTATTAATGAATACTTCTCCTCCCAACTGTACCTGTGCATTGGCATTAACAGCAGTGAGTGAAACATTTCCGGTGCTGGTAGTTTGCAATACTCCGGTTGAGGTACCATTGAGGTTCATTTGCATAAAAGTGCCTCCGCTGCCGGTTTTCTGGAATTCAATCATATCCGTTCCGTCCATACGCAGCACTACATTTCCATTGTTATTGCCACTATTGGTGCCAAAACGAAAATTATCACCACTCAACTGTACAAATCCTTTATTATTTCCACCACTTTGCATTTGAAGAATAGCTGAACTGTTATTAATGGTAATACCCGTATTGCTGCCAATATTTCCGGTGAATTGTGCAGAGGAAAAACCGGTAACCGCTCCCTGCAGTAGGGAGGTTTGATTCACAAAAAGAATTCCTGTTGAACTAATACCATTGCCTTCTATTACACCTGTACCTTTAATATCTCCATTTACATGCAGTTTGGAAGTAGGATTAGTGACACCAATACCTACGTTTTGAGCAAATGGCTGAAGAATCAGCATTTTATCATCGGACCGTATCCATAATGCGTTTGAATTTGTAGGATAAATAGATCCGGAAAACTCATTGTTTTCATCAAAAAAATTAATACCATTTCCGCCAATATTCAATGTACGACCATATGAACCGTTATAACCAATGCCCATTTTACCGTCATTATTCATTCTTAAAAGGGTGTCTGCGTTACTGTTTCTCAACATAAGTACATTACCTGATGCACTGCTGGTTGTACCTACAACTTCCAGCCGTGCAGAGGGAGAATTAGTACCTATTCCCACATTTTGTGCCTGTAAAAAACCGCTGTTTACCAGGATCAGGAAATAAATGATAAATTTTTTCATAACTATATATTTATAATGAATCCAATTCAATAAGTAACTGTAAAAGCTTTCCTTTTTTTAAATCATCTCCGAAATACCGAATGGCCTGTGGTGCAATGAATTTTCGTTCATCGGTTGTGATTACGGACCTGCTGGTGTGCAGCAGGTTGGGCAGGTACACAAACTGCAGCCATTCGGAAAAATCATCACTGTTATCAATTTGCCTTTTTTCAAAGTCTTTTACCCATTCCGGCATTTCCTTTTTCCAGGTGCCGGCTTTTCTCATTTCATCTTTTATCTCATCAATTTTTTGGGCTATCATGGTGGTTATCGTCATGTCGTACTTGCTGGTATAAAACTATCAGCAGTTTTTGTTCAGGAGAACCGTCAAGAATAGAATGGCGGTAATCATTTAGTATATGGCAGCAAACGGCCGTTCAGTTATCAAACGGCAGATTCGTTGAGCCAACGGCCATACAATAGAAAAAAGGATGTATATTTTTATACCGTTAATGCCAGCATTAGCTACGATACGGATTATTATCTGCCTTCTACTGCTTCAGCAACCAGTTATTGCACAGCAGAGTGGTTACCGGCTGCAAACATTGGGCACCCGGGATGGACTATTGTCATCCAAGGTTTATGCATTAAAACAGGCCAGTGACCGGCGTTTGTGGATCGGAACCGAACTCGGTGTCAGTGTTTATGATGGATATGGCTTTGACAATTTTCAATACACAATAACAAATGAAACTATCGGCCGGGTGCTTTGTATTACAGAAGATGCACAAAAAGGCATCTGGGTGGGAGGTGATAAGGGTTTGTTTTATTCTGATGGTAGGAATATCAGGAAGGTGGAAAAGCAAGGGGCCGTACAATTAGTGGTAGAGGCTTTGCATACCGACGAAAGCGGAAATACATGGATCGGTGATATCAGTGCGTTATATAAGATAACAAAAGAACAAAGCAGTGTTGTTAAAAATAACCGGGGCAAGGCTATCAATCTTTCACCCGTTGCTTCCTTTACACAAAGAGTGTTTAGTATATCCTCTGACCGCCACCAAAATATTTACATCGGTGCTAATAAAGGAGTTTTCAGCATAAGACCTGGTGCTGATAAATATGAAACTGTTTGGGAAAATCCCGATCCGGCCCGCCCTGTTCTTTCAGTGGCAGCTTTTTCGCCAGACAGTGTTTTTTGGAATTGTTTAAACAGTCATCCAGCCGAAATGATCAGGGGAAAAGTAAAGAGCACATTCACCGAAGATTTTATTGGCAGGAATGTTTTTAAAGTTCATGATAAAATTTTTGCACTAACTACGAGTGGAGTGGGGGTATTTGCGAATGGAATAGTGAAGTCGTTGTTTTCATTTGGAAAAATTACCAATAATGCCCTGGCAGCATTGGTGGATGCAGAAAATAATATCTGGGTGGGTTCCTGGGAGGGTCTTCAAAAATTCAGGAAAACAGGCTTTCGTCAATATTCCCTGCAGCACAATGATCAGAAGGAAACTTTTTCTTTTCTTGAAACTAAAAAAGGGGATCTCTTATTCGGCAGTAACCGTGGACTGTTGTTTCATAAAAAAGAAGAAGCGATTGTATTTAATAACGGGATTGCCCCGCTTTTTCCGCTGGCTGAAGTAATGTGTATGTATGAAAGTGAAGATGAAAGCATTTGGGCGGGCAGCGGTTACCAGGGTATAAGCCGGTTTAAAAACGGTAAGCTTTCAAACTGGAATAAAACAGGGTGGCTGAAGGATAATAACTGTGAGGCGCTGGTACCCACACCGGATGGAAAACTATACGCCTGCACCGAAAATGGCGTCACCCTGATTGATCCCGCAGCTGCTGTGCCAATGGTTGCCCATTACCCTTTTCAAAAAAAGTTTTCGAGGGCGCCAGAACTATTTGGCGGTTTTCATGGTGGCAATTCAGTGTATTGGTTTTACGGGAGCCGTGGATTGTATTGTCTGAAGAATGGACAACTGGTCAATGATTCTATCCTGGGAATGCCGGTAACAGATCTTTATATCAATAAGATCATTAGTGACAAAAAGGGGAATACCTGGGTGGCTACACTGGGAAAAGGATTGCTCTGCTGCAGGCAGGAGAATGGCCGGCTGGTTTTGAAAAAACAATATGACAACCACAATGGGTTACCTTCCAATAATGCCCTATCAGTACTGGCTGATAAAAATGACAATATCTGGTGCGGGGATTATATGAGCCTTTCTTTGTTGATGCATCCCGGAATGAATGAACATCTTTTATCGTTTACTGAAAAAGACGGTTTGCTGGAGTCTTACTACCAGACATTGAAACTTGAACAGCAAAGGAATGGTACTATCTGGGCTCTTACCTCAATGGGTGTTGTTTCTTTTCATCCTGATAGCATCATCCTGAATGATAAAGCACCTGTTCTTTTGTTGAACAGAATAGTTTCAGCCGATGGGCAATATGAGCATACTTCACAGCATCTTTCTTTTAAAATAGGCGCTGTTCAGATTCAATATACCGCTGTTTCATTAACGGATCCTTCTGCTACCAGGTATGCTTACCGGGTAACAGAACAGGATAGTAACTGGGTCTATACCAATAACAGAGTTGCCGATTTTAGTTTTTTGCCTCCGGGTACATATACTTTCGAACTAAAGGCCAGTAACAATAACAACGTATGGACAACTGAGCCGCTGCGGCTCAACTTTACCATTCTTCCGGCCTTTTGGCAAACCTGGTGGTTCATGCTGGTGGTCGTTTTAATTATTGCAGCCTTTGTTTATTTATTTTTCAGGCAACGAATAAGAGACATAAAAAGGAAAGCGGCAATAAAACAACAGGTGGCTGAACTGGAAGCCAAAGCTATCCGGGCACAAATGAACCCTCATTTTATTTTCAATTCACTAAATGCCATACAGGAAAGTATTGTTACAGAAAAGGTGGATGTGGCCTATGATTACCTTTCCCGTTTTTCCAAATTGCTACGGATGGTATTGGATAATTCAGAAAAAACCATGATACCGCTTAGCAGCGAACTGGAAACGGTCCGTTTGTATTTATCGCTGGAAGCAATGCGATTTAGCCAGTCATTTACATACACTATTGAAGCAGGAGAGAATCTCGAAAAGGATGATATTTATATTCCGTCATTATTGCTTCAGCCTTTTGCCGAAAATGCGATCTGGCATGGACTAATTAATAAAGAGGGAGAAAAGAAACTGCTTATTCGGTTTGAAGAAAATAATGATGTGCTGGAATGTGTAATTGAAGATAATGGAGTTGGAAGGACAAAAGCGGCAGCAATCAAACAGCAGAAGCTTGGATCTGCAAGGTTTGCCTCGAAAGGCACAAGACTTGCGATGCAAAGAATAGAGATATTGAACAGGGAGCGGCCGGGTTCTGCCAGTATTGAAACAATTGACCTTCTTGATGAAGCAGGAAACGCTGCAGGAACAAAAGTTGTTATTAGATTAGCAACTGAACAGCTGCATAAAAATGAATGGCGACCATGATTAAGATATTGATCATTGATGATGAGCAATCTGCAGGACGCATCCTAAAAGTGCTGATCGAAAAGCATATCCCGGGAGAAAAGCAGATTGAGGTATCGAATGATCCTGCTGAGGCATTGCAAATTCTGAAAGAATACCAACCAACCCTGGTAATGCTGGATATTGAAATGCCGGGTATGAACGGCTTTGATTTTTTAAACAGGGCCAGCGAATGGGATTTTGATGTCATTTTTACAACTGCCTATGACAAATATGCCATCAAGGCTATCCGCTTCAGTGCTTTGGATTACCTGTTGAAACCGGTTGATATTGTTGAGCTTCAAAATGCAGTCAACAGGCATATTGTCAAGCAACAGGCACCGCTCAAAGAAAACAGGCAACTGGTCAATAATTTAATATATAACCTGCAGCAAAAAGATCAGCAGCAGTTCAAACTTGCCTTATCAACCAGTGAAGGCATATTCTTATATGATCCTAAAGACATCGTTGCACTCGAAGGAAGCAGTAATTACACCCGGTTCTTTTTTGCAGAGCATAAGCCGCTTATTGTAGCCAAAACACTTAAGGAGTATGAGGATATATTGACGGAACACCAGTTTTTGAGAGTACACAAATCTTACCTGGTCAATAAACTACATGTGCTGAAAGTAGACAGGGATGGCATTCTGGAAATGAGTAACCAGCAGCATATACCCATATCCCGCCGTCGTAAAGCAGAAATATTGCAATGGTTTGGAAAAAAATAAGCACCATTAAAAATGGTGCTTTCCTGCCTCACGATTCTTTTGATATATGGTGGTTTACTATTTTCAAATCACCCGTTGACGGCCATTGTGCCGGAAACGGAACATGTCGCGGCGGGTATCTGCTTTCAGGCGGTGAATTCTTACTCTTTCTGCCGGTGTCACTATTCCATCTCTGCGGGCATTGCGTTGTACCATATTGAGGCGAACAGCATCTTTTCTCAGGTGCATACGTTCTAATCTTGTTATTTCGCCGCTACGGAAACCCTGTTGTATTCTCAGGTGACGGAAACGATCGCCGGGACCCCGCTGTGCTGAAACGGTAATAGTTGTAAAAACTAAAACCAAGCTAAGGACTAAAAACTTTTTCATTTTTTTCTTATTTGTCTATATGACAAAAAAGGAGCTTCCAGGTTTAATAGAA
>DEHX01000124.1 GCA_002352145.1 Chitinophagaceae bacterium UBA2789 | reverse complement strand
GTCAGTCAGATGTGATTATTGCTGCACTGGGCGAATCTTCTGAGATGAGCGGAGAAAGCAGCAGCCGTACTAATATTGAGATACCCAAACTGCAACAGGATCTTTTGAAAGCATTGGTAAAAACAGGTAAACCGGTTGTATTGGTTTTATTTACAGGCAGGCCATTGGCTATGAAATGGGAAAGTGAAAATGTACCGGCTATACTGAATGTTTGGTTTGCCGGCAGCGAAGCTGGTTATGCCATTACAGATGCATTATTTGGTGATGTGAATCCATCGGGTAAACTGACAACCACCTGGCCCCAAAATGTGGGTCAGGTTCCATTGTTTTATAATCATAAGAATACAGGCCGTCCGCTGGGAGAAGGTAAGTGGTTTGAAAAATTCAAGACGAATTACCTGGATGTGAGCAATGATCCTGTTTATCCCTTTGGTTATGGCCTTAGCTACACACAGTTCAGTTATGGCGAACTGCAGCTCAGCAAAACAAATTTGAAAGGAAACGAAATGCTAAAGGCCAGTATTACCGTTACCAACAACGGCCAGTTTACGGGCAAAGAAGTAGTACAGTTATATATCCGGGATGTAGTAGGAACTGTAACAAGGCCGGTAAAGGAGCTCAAAGGTTTTCAAAAGATTGAACTAAAACCCGGGGAATCCAAAGTGGTCACTTTTACTATTACACCAGAGCACTTAAAATTTTATAATTACGACCTGAAGTATGATTGGGAGCCGGGCGAATTTCAAATAATGATCGGCACCAATTCAAAGGATGTGAAAAAAGGTAGCGTAAACTGGGTAAAATAAATTACGGAATGAGACTTTGTTTGCTGTCTTTTCTTGTCCTCTTTATAGCAGGGTGTTATACTTCCGGTAAAAACATGAACAGAAAGGTATCTTTTGCTGATAACCCGGTTGTAGCTCACCGGGGTGCATTCAAAAAGAATAATCTTCCGGAGAACTCAATTGCTGCATTAAAGCAGGCCATTGAACTACACTGTACCGGATCTGAATTTGATGTTCGTATGACTGCAGATGATTCTCTCATCATTAATCATGATCCGCATTACCATAAGCTCGAAATTGAAAAAACCTCTTTTGCTGAATTATCAGCATTCAAACTTTCTAATGGCGAAAAGTTGCCTACCCTCCGGGAATATTTATTGACGGGGTTAGCTAATAATCAGCAGACAAGGCTGGTATTGGAGATCAAACCATCCGGAATTAGCAAGGAAAGGGGAAAGCTGATTGCCGGGAAAGTAGTCAGTCTTGTAAGGGAATTGAAGGCAGAACCGATGATTGTATATATCAGTTTTGATTATGATATCCTGAAGAGAATTATTGAGATTGATAGTAAAGCCATAACACAATACCTTAATGGGGATAAATCACCCAAAGAACTGAAGACGGATAAAATCAATGGTGCGGATTATCATTTGTCCGTTTTTCAGAAAAAAACGGAATGGATCGAACAGGCTAAGAAAAATAAAATTGAGTTGAATGCGTGGACGGTAAATAATGCAGAAGATATGCAATGGCTGCTGTCAAAAGGATTTGATTATATCACTACAAACGAGCCGGAATTGCTTTTTGAAATAACCAGAACAAACTCAAGGAAGAAATAAGTACCGAAATAATGAAGCTGAATCTTTCAATCAATTTGTTGTTTTGCTTTGTGCTTGCCTGGGCTGTCTCTGCCAGTGCACAAAAAATTTCTTACCAACAAATCGGAAAAACCATTGACCAGAGGGTTGATTCAGTACTGAGGCTGATGACACTGGATGAAAAAGTCGGACAGCTAAACCAATACAGTGGTGACTGGTCGCATACCGGGCCGATAACCAAAGACGGTGATAAACAAAATCAGGTGAGAGATGGTCAGCTTGGCTCCATGCTGAATGTAATTGGTGTGCAGCATACAAGAGAGTTGCAGGAAATGGCCATGCAGTCTAGATTAAAGATTCCACTGTTGTTCGGGCAGGATGTGATTCATGGATTCAAAACAACTTTTCCTATTCCACTGGCCGAAGCTGCCAGCTGGGATACCGCAGCCATTCGTTTGTCTGCGAGGATAGCGGCTACAGAAGCAGCGGCAGCCGGTGTGCACTGGACATTTGCACCAATGGTAGATATTTCCCGGGATCCGCGATGGGGAAGAGTAATGGAAGGCGCCGGTGAGGATCCGTTTTTAGGATCTGTAATCGCAGCAGCAAGAGTGAAAGGTTTCCAGGGAAATGGATTGGGAAGTGTTGATGCCGTCATGGCTTGTGCTAAACATTTTGCAGCGTATGGGGCAGCTGTGGGCGGAAGGGACTATAACACTGTTGACATGAGTTTACGTCAGTTACATGAAACGTATTTACCTCCTTTTAAAGCGGCTGTTGATGCAGGTGCAGCAACCCTGATGAACTCGTTTAATGATCTGAATGGAATTCCGGCAACGGGAAATAAATACTTACAACGGGATATTTTAAAAGGCCAATGGAAATTCAGCGGGTTTGTAGTGAGTGACTGGGGCTCTGTTGGAGAAATGGTAAATCACGGCTATGCAAAAGATAATTATGAAGCAGCATTGCTGGCTATTACCGCCGGCAGTGATATGGATATGGAAAGCCGGAGTTACAAAGATCACCTGGCTCAACTGGTGAAAGAAGGCAAAGTAAAAATACAGCTGGTAGATGATGCCGTGAAAAGAATTCTAAGAAAGAAATTCGAACTGGGTTTGTTTGATGATCCGTATCGTTTCAGTAATCCTGAAAGAGAGCAAAAGCAACTGAACAATCCGGTTCATAGGGCTGCCGCCAGGGATATGGCAAAGAAAAGTATTGTGTTGCTGAAAAATCAGGAACAACTGTTGCCACTCAGCAAAGAAACAAAGTCCATTGCTTTGATCGGCCCTTTCATCAAAGCTGTGAGGGATAACCTGGGTTTCTGGAGCATGGAATGGCCGGATGATTCCTCCACTATTGTTACGCAGTGGCAGGGCATTAAAGACCGTGTTAGTGGATTAACAAAATTATTATATGCAAAAGGCTGTAATATTAATGACAGTTCAAAAGCAGGTTTTGCCGAAGCAATTGAAGCAGCCATGCAGGCGGAAGTAGTGATTATGAGTATGGGAGAAGCAAGGGATATGAGCGGAGAGGCAAAAAGCAGGAGTAATATTCATTTACCGGGGGTGCAGGAAGANNTGGTATTTAACTGGACGGCAGACAATGTACCGGCGATCCTGTACAACTGGTGGTTGGGAACGGAAGCTGGTAATGCTATTGCAGATGTTTTGTTTGGCGATTATAATCCTTCAGCCAAACTTCCCATGACGCTTCCCAGAAGTGAAGGGCAGATTCCCATTTACTATAACTATTATACTACAGGTCGTCCGGCTAAGAATGACAGCGACAGGTTTTATCGTTCAGCTTATGTAGATGAATCTATTTATCCAAAATATCCATTTGGGTATGGATTAAGCTATACACAGTTTCAGTACAGCGATATACGCTTAACAAAGAATCAATACCGGGCCAATGATAAAATTGAAGTCATAATAACCTTAACGAATACCGGGAATTATGACGGAGAGGAAGTGGTTCAGCTATATATAAGAGATGTTGCTGCTTCCGTAGTACGGCCTGTGAAAGAATTAAAGGGATTTCAAAAAGTTTCTCTGAAAAAAGGAGAAGCAAAAGAAGTTCGTTTCATGCTGACAGCTGATGACCTTCGTTTTTATAATGACCGTCTTCAATTCATTTATGAGCCGGGCGAATTCAAGCTTTACATTGGAGGCAGCAGCAATGATGTGAAAGAAACGACCTTTGAACTAAAGAAATAAAAACTTATTTCACCTCTTCAAAGTCGATGTAATCCCCGATATTTTCTTTTTTTCCTGTTTTAGGTTCAGCATAACCCGGTGAATAGCCTTGTTGCTGTTTTTGCTGTTCTTCCATCTGAGAGTGCATTTCACGGAATTTTTGCTTTACCTGTTTGGTAGTTTTGTACACAGGAACCACCAATTTAAAAATGAACTGGTAAGCGATATACAACAGGAGGGCTAATAAAACGTACTTCACGGTGTAAAGATAATAACGGTGAGGTTGATGCTTAACCTGCAGGTAATGCTTTACCGATTTATTAACCATGCGGTTTTTTGCAACAGGAATTTGGCTGGAATAACGCCATGCCTTACATTTGCAGCGGAAATAGACGAAAGAAGGGAACGAGGCCGTTCCCTTCTTCTTTTATATAACATGAGTACAGACCCACAAATAACGGCAATTGAACAAAAGATCACGAACCTGATCAGTACAGAACCGGAGCTTTTTTTGGTAGAGGTAAAAATCAAGCCTACCAACAATATAAAGGTTTATATTGATGGTGATCAAGGTGTTAGCATTGAAAAACTGGTGAATTATAACCGAAAACTATACAAACGGATCGAAGAGGAGGGAATGTATCCTGATGGTGATTTCTCACTGGAAGTGTCTTCACCCGGCCTTGACGAACCGCTAAAAATGTATCGCCAGTATCAAAAAAATATTGGCCGTTTTGCGGAAGTAATAGATAAGGAAGGACAAAGAAGGGACGGAAAGCTGGTGGGTGTTGGTGAAAACGAGGTAGTACTGGAGGAAACCAGGGGCAAGGGCAAAAAACAGGAAGTGGTTACACATACCATTCCTTTTGAGCATATAAAATCAACTAAAATTCTAATCAAATTCTGATTGCGGGTTTGTTGCAAACAATAAATCTGAAATCTGCAGTCAAAAATCGAAAATTGTTTTGCTATGGCAAGTATCAACCTGATTGAGGCGTTCCAGGACTTTAAAGAAGCCGAAAATATTGACCGTCCTACCATGATGAAAGTGGTGGAAGACGTTTTCAAAACACTGCTTCGTAAAAAATATGGCAGCGATGACAATTTTGATGTGATCGTAAATGCTGAAAAAGGTGACCTGGAGATCATCCGCCGCCGGATGATTGTGGAAGATGGACAGGTAGAAGACCCGCTGGCACAAATTGCCTACGCAGATGCGGTGAAGATCGAGCCTGATTTTGAAGTAGGTGAGGAATTATATGAAGAAATTGACCTGCTTGACTTTGGCCGCAGGGCTATCCTGGCTGCCAAGCAAACCCTGGCCAGCCGTATCAGCGATCTGAAGAAAAATGTACTGGCCAAGAAATATGGCGACAGGATCGGTGAGATCATTAGCGCAGAAGTGTACCAGGTTTGGAAGAAAGAAATATTACTGCTCGATGAAGAAGGAAATGAATTGATATTGCCCAAGAGTGAGCAGATCCCGCAGGATTATTTCAAGAAGGGCGAATCTATCAGGGCCGTGGTGAAAAAGGTAGACATGAAAAATAATAATCCGGTGATTATACTTTCCCGTACTTCCCCTGATTTTCTTGCTAAATTGCTCGAAATTGAAGTGCCGGAAATATTTGATGGCCTGATTGTTATCAAAAAGATTGTAAGAGATCCGGGAGAAAGGGCTAAGGTAGCCGTAGAATCTTACGATGACCGCATTGACCCCGTAGGCGCCTGTGTGGGTATGAAGGGAAGCCGTATTCACGGCATCGTAAGAGAATTGAAGAACGAGAATATTGATGTGATCAACTGGACCAGTAATATTCAGTTGCTGATACAGCGTTCATTAACTCCTGCCCGTATCACCAGCATGGAGCTGGATAATGAAAACAAACATGCCAATGTGTACCTGAAGCCTGACCAGGTTTCGTTGGCGATTGGCAGACGTGGTGTAAATATTAAACTTGCTTCAGAACTGACCGGTTATGAACTCGATGTTTACCGTGATAACGAAGGTGAAGAAGAAGGATTTGATATTGACCTGGATGAATTCAGCGATGAAATAGAAACATGGGTTATTGATGAATTGAAGCGGGTAGGTTGTGATACAGCCCGCAGTGTGCTGGATCTGACAGCTGAAGAACTGGAAAGAAGAACTGACCTTGAAAAAGAAACAATTGCTGAGGTCAGAAAAGTATTGAAAGAAGAATTTGAAAAAGAATAATAAGGTGAATGCTGAATAGTGAATAGTCATTCAACATGACTTTTCCTATTCACTATTGACCATTCACTATTGACTTTAAAACTTTTGAATGGCAGAATTAAAACTTCCGAGATTATTAGCGGCAGCTAAAGAGTTCAACGTTGGACAGGATACCATTATTGATTTCCTGATAGGGAAAGGATTTCCTAAAGATGAATTGAAGCCCACTTCGAAACTATCTGAGGACATGTACCGGGCTTTGCAGCAGGAATTCCAGAGTGATAAGGCAGCAAAAATGAAAAGCGACCAGGTGGATCTGCCTAAAGGCGCTGTTTCTGAAGCCAAAAAGAAGAAAGAAGAAGAGGAAATCCTTTTCAAAAAGGAAGAGAAGGCGCCTGCAAAAGCAAAAAAAGAAGTGCCAGCACCAGCAATCGAAGAGCCCAAAGTTGCTGCTGAGGAAGAGAAGCCGGCAAAAGTAAAAACTCCAAAAGAAGAGCAACCCAAAGAAGAAGAGGTAATAAAACTGGAAGCCCCGGAAATTGAAGGTCCCAAGATTGTAAAGAAAATTGATCTTTCTGCAATCGATTCTTCAACCAGGCCTAAGAAAATTGTAAAAGCGAAAAAGGTAGAGGAGGCAAAACCGGAAGCAGAAGAGACGCCCAAAGCAAAATCAAAGAAGACCAAAAAGGAAGAAGTAGTTGAAGAAGTTGCGCCGGTTAAAGAAGAAGTTACCCCCGCAGTAACGGAAGAAGAGCAGCCTCCCGTAATTGAGAATATTGAAGTAGAAAAACTGACTGGTCCAAAGATCCTGGGTAAAATTGAATTGCCTGTAGATAGTGATACCCGCCCCGTAAAGGATGAAAAGAAAAAGAGGAAACGTATTCCTATTGAGAAAAAAGATACACATAGAGAGATTTTTATAAACAAAGATGCTGATAAGAAACCTGGCGGTGGCGGCGGATTCAACAGAGATAATAGAGGACGGACTGGCGCAGGGGGCAACCGCCGTGACAACAGAGGTCGCAGGGAAGAAAAACTCATTGATGAAAAAGAGATACAGGAAAAGATCAGGGAAACGCAGGCCAAACTGGCCGGCGGGGGCGGAAAAGGTAAGAGCCTGAAGGCCAAATTGCGCCGTGAAAAAAGACAGGAACTGGCAGAAGCTGGTGACGCAGCAGAAGACAACAAGCTGCAGGTAACCGAATTCATCAGTGTAAGTGAATTGGCTAACCTGATGGATGTAAGCTTTGCTGAAGTGATCAGCAAGTGTATGAGTTTGGGTATAATGGTTTCAATTAACCAGCGATTGGATGCCGAAGTAATTGAACTGGTGGCAAGTGAGTTTGGTTTTGATGTGGAGTTTATTGACATGGAGAAGCAAATGGAGATGGAAGAGGAGATAGAAGAGGATGATGAAGAAAATCTTAAGTTCCGTTCTCCGATTGTAACTATCATGGGCCACGTTGACCATGGTAAAACTTCATTACTTGACTACATCCGTAATGCCAATGTAGTAGCCGGTGAGGCAGGTGGTATTACACAGCATATTGGCGCCTACCAGGTTGAATTGGCAAATGGAAAAGAAATAACTTTCCTCGATACCCCCGGTCACGAAGCCTTTACGGCCATGAGGGCAAGGGGTGCTAAGGTTACAGATATAGCTGTTATCGTTATTGCGGCTGATGATGCTGTGATGCCTCAAACGAGGGAGGCTATCAGCCATGCACAGGCTGCCGGTGTACCAATGATATTCGCTATAAACAAAATCGATAAAGACGGGGCGAACTCTCAGAAGATTTATGAGCAGCTGTCACAAATGAACTTGCTGGTAGAAGAATGGGGCGGTAAGTATCAAAGCCAGGAAATATCTGCTAAAAAAGGATTGAACGTTGATAAGTTGCTGGAGAAAATATTGCTAGAAGCGGAACTGCTTGATCTGAAAGCAAACCCCGACCGTGAAGCTACCGGAACTATCATTGAAGCTTCACTGGATAAAGGTCGTGGTTATGTGGCCACACTGCTTGTAGAAAACGGAACATTGCGCCAGGGTGATTTGATTGTCAGTGGTCAGTACTTCGGAAGAGTGAAAGCCATGTTCAATGAACGTAATAAAAAAGAAGATGAAGCCGGTCCTTCTGCACCGGCAGTAATATTGGGACTGAACGGAGCTCCACAGGCCGGTGAAAAGTTCAAGGTTTACGAAGATGAAGCTGAAGCCAAAGAAATAGCCTACCGCCGTGCCCAGATTTTAAGAGAGCAGGGTATCCGTACCAAGAAGCATATTACACTGGATGAAATCGGCCGTCGTTTAGCATTAGGCAGCTTCAAAGAGTTGAAAGTTATTATCAAAGGTGATGTGGACGGATCGGTAGAGGCTTTGAGCGACTCTCTGCAAAAACTTTCTACCCAGGAAATATTGGTAAGTGTAATTCATAAAGGGGTTGGACAGATCAATGAAAGTGATATTGTATTGGCTGAAGCATCTGATGCCATTGTAATAGCGTTCAACGTTCGTCCTTCGCTGCAGGCCTCAAGACTTGCCGAGAATGCAGGTATTGAGATCAAGATGTATTCGATCATTTACAATGCTATCGAAGAAGTGAAAAGTGCGATGGAAGGTATGCTGGAGCCGAAAGTACAGGAGAAGATTGTTGCCAACGTGGAAATTAGAGAAGTATTCAAATTTGATAAGGCCACTGTAGCCGGATGTTATGTACTGGATGGAAAAATCAAGAGAGATTCCAAGATCCGCCTGATCCGTGATGGTATTGTAATTTATCCTACAGGTGAAGGAGCTACTGCTGAATTAGCTTCTCTCAAACGATTTAAGGATGATGCGAAAGAAGTACAGTCTGGTATGGAATGTGGATTGACCATCAAGAACTATAGCGACATAAAAGTTGGTGATGTAGTCGAAGCCTACGAAGTAGAAGAAGTAAAGAGAACATTGTAAGCTTACAGCTATTAGCTGAGAGCTTCCTGTAATCAAACTTTTGTTAAATAGACAACATGGGCGGCTTCCTTGTTAAAAGGGAAGCTACTTTTGGATTTATGCTTATTATGAAGAAAATCATTACTGCTGTTTTTTGTTTGTTTTTTGCCTTAGTAACGGCGAATGCCCAGCCACAGTCGGCAAAAGTGGTAGCTGATAAAATAGCTGCTATAGTTGGCGACAGAATTATTCTGCAATCAGATATCCGAAACTCTATATTGGATGCCATGCGGCAGGGACAGCAGGTTCCGCCCAATGCAGAATGCCTGATGATGGAGCAAGCATTGATCTCCAAAGTGCTGATGTTGCAGGCAGAAAAAGATTCATTGCCGGTAAGAGATGAAGAAGTAGAAGCTGAGCTGGATCAGAAGGTGAGATTTTATATAAACCAGTTTGGCAGCCAGGAGGCACTGGAAGAAGTAGCCGGAAAAACCATTTACCAGATTAAAGATGATGCCAGGGAATCGGTCAAAGAACAAAAACTGGCAGCTGCCATGCAGCGGAAGATTGTAGACAACGTACGTATAACGCCCAATGAAGTAAAAGCTTTTTTTGAGCGAATTCCAAAAGACAGCTTGCCATTTTATGAAACGGAACTCGAAATAGGACAGATTATAGTTTACCCTAAAGCATCCCGTGACCTGGAAATGTACATTTTTGACGAGATGCAGAATTACAAAAAGCAGATAGAGGGTAAGAAGACCACATTCGAGCAGCTTGCCAAGCAGGTATCTGAGGATCCGGGAAGTAAAGACCGCGGTGGCCAGTACCAGGTGAACAGGAATGAGAAAACCTGGGACCCTATTTTTCTTTCCACGGCCTTTCGTTTAAAAGAAGGTGAAATATCTCCCCCGGTAAAATCAAAATTCGGTTATCACATCATTCAGATGGTGCAAAGAAATGGTGATGAAGCTATCGTCCGTCATATTCTGAGAATACCACCGATTACTCAAACTGAAATCAAACAAGCTATTACAAAACTTGATAGTGTTAGGGCAAAAGTGATAGCAGGCACTTTGACCTTTAATGAAGCAGCCTCCAAATACAGTGATGATGAGTCGGCCAAGTTTGCTGGACCCTTTATCATGAACCGGGATGGTTCAACATTCGTAACAATTGATATGCTGGATAAGGAAATGGTGACTATGCTCGATAAAATGAAAATAGGCGAAATATCACAGCCTGTTCCTTTTGAAGCTGAGCAGGGCAAGAAGGGAGTAAGGATCATTTTCCTGAAATCCAAGTCAGAACCCCACCGTATGAACCTGCAGGATGATTATAGCAGGATATCTCAGTTTGCACTCGAAGAGAAGAAAAGCAAGACACTTGACAAATGGATAAAAGGGAAACTGCCCACTTATTATATCATGGTTGATGCAGGTACTTCTAAAGAATGTCCTCAACTGGAAAAGTATAGTACAGATAAGAAATCCTTTTGATGTTTAATAAATATTACATGTGAAAGCCAATACTCAACGGTATTGGCTTTCACTTATTTAAGGGTAGTTTTGTTTTTAATATCTGATAAATCCTTAATTCCCCCAATTATTATTAATAATTTTAGCTGACTAATTGGTCATTTTTAATATCATCATTACTGCGCTTTGAATACTTCTGCTACCAAAATCACAGAACAGGATTTGCACAACAATCCTTTGTTCTATAAAAATCTGATCAGCGAATCACTGGATTGTATAATACTTGCTACTGAAGAAGGGGTAGTTGATTTTGCTACTTCATCTATTTCAACGATTCTAGGGTTTACTCCGAATGAAATTATCGGTAAAACGGTATTTGATTTTGTACATCCGGATGATCAGTTGCTTGCCAGCACTACTTTTATGGACGAAGTGCAGATGGACCCCAGAGTTAAGTTCATCAGTATCCGGCTTCGGAATAAAAATAATCAATACACCTGGTGCCTGGTTCGGGGACACAACATGCTCAACAATCAGTATGTAGGTAAAATGGTGATTTATTTTTCCGATGATTCTCTACGTAAAGCAGCAGAAGATGCATTGGTTGAAAAAGAGAAGAAGTTACGGATGCAGGCCACTATTCTGAATAACGTAACTGATTTGATTGTAACCACGGATATGAACAGGATGATTACATCCTGGAATAAAGTGATCGAAAGACTAAGCGGTATCACAGAGGAGGAGGCAATAGGCCGGCGTTTCAGAGAGGTCATTGATGCAGACTATTTTCCTTTCACTCATGACCAGGTAGCAGAGATTGTCTTTAAAGAGGGCATTTGGAAGGGTGAAGTGTCTTTTACCGGAAGTGATAAGGAGAAAAAATATCTTCTTCATACTATATCTCTTTTACGGGATGAGCATGGGGTTGCAATTGGTTTGCTGGGTGTAGGGAAGGATATTACAGAGCGAAAAAAAGCAGAGGCAAGCCTGCAAAAAAGCGAATTGTTCTATCGTAATCTTATCTCCAATTCACTGGATGGTATTATTATGACAAATGCAGAAGGAGTCATTACTTACAGTGGCCCGTCTGTAACACATGTATCTGGATTTAAGCCTGAGAACCTGCTGGGGCGTTACGTTCTCGAATTTGTGCACCCGGATGATAAAGATCAGGCAAAGAAAGCCTTTGCAGAAGAAGCTTCTAAGGAAGACAGGGGTAATTATTTCGAGTTTAGGATTTTAAATGCCCAGGGTAATTGGATATGGATGTCCCTGAGGGCACATAACCTCTTAAATGACCCTGTTTTTAAGTCAATGGTTATTTACTTTTCTGACATTACGGAACGAAGAAAGCTGTCCCAGCAATTGATTGACCAGGAAATACAAAAGCAAAAACTACTGACAGAGGCTACCATTACAGGCCAGGAAAAAGAAAGGCAGCAAATTGGAAAAGAGCTGCACGATAATATCAACCAGCACCTGACTACTGCGAGGCTGTATCTCGAAGTTGCCAATGAAAAAGCAACAGGGGAAATGCAGGAATTGATCAGGCTTTCTCTTAAAAATATTAGCGGGATGATTAAAGAGATCAGGACACTTTCCCAATCACTTGTACCTCCCACTCTTGGTGATATCGGGCTTGTGGAATCGATACAGGAACTATGTGATTCACTAAAAAGGGCTCATACTTTTTCTATTGATTTTGTTTCCCGGCATTTCGAGGAATCGGCCGTAACAGAAAATATGAAACTCATGTTGTTCCGGATTATCCAGGAGCAGATCAATAATATCATTCGCCATTCCCATGCTACGGAAGTTCATATCAAATTACAGTCCGATGCAGAATCAGTCATTCTCTTTATTCAGGATAATGGCACTGGGTTTGACCAGGAAAAGACCCGTAAAGGCATGGGTTTGAATAATATTGCCAGCCGGGCAGTCCTGCTGGGTGGTAAGGCTGATATCAAGGCAGAGCCTGGTCAGGGCTGTATACTCACTATTGAGTTGCCGCTATCAGATGGTAGGAGGAAAAATGATATAAAATTATAGCCTACCTTTGCACACTCCATGAGCGATCCAATTAAACATGAATGCGGTCTTGCATTCATCCGGTTAAGAAAGCCCTTTTCTTATTATCAGCAACAGTATGGAACAGTGCTGTGGGGGCTCAATAAGCTTTACTTGTTGATGGAAAAACAGCATAACCGCGGACAGGATGGTGCGGGGGTGGCTGCTGTCAAGCTGAATGTAGAACCGGGTTATCCTTTCCTGCATCGTTTCAGAAGTGCAGCACCGCAACCGATAGCGGATGTTTTCCGGAAAATCGGAAGCGAGGTAGATGAACTGGCAAAATTTAACCCGGATATTAAGAACCACCCTGGTCTCATGAAGGGACATATTTCCTTTTTGGGTGAATTATTACTTGGCCATCTTCGCTACGGCACACAGGGAAAAAACAACGCAGAGTTTTGTCATCCTTTTTTAAAAAGGGATACAATACCGGCAAGAAACCTGGCATTGGCCGGAAATTTCAATCTTGTAAATACGGAGGAGCTTTTTTCATTAGTTAATATAGACCCGGGAGAGTTTCAACGACAAAGCGACCTGGCGGCTATGATGGAAGTGATCCATCATTTTCTGATCAAGGCAGATGAGGCCTCTCCTCATCATATGGATATAAAAGCGGTGCTTAAAAAGGCAATACTGTTGTTTGATGGTGGGTTTCATGTGGGTGGAATGACAGGTAATGGTATTGGCTTTGTCTTTCGTGATGCGCATGGCATAAGGCCGTCTTACTACTACATCAACGATGAAGTGATAGTGGCTGCTTCTGAAAGAGCAGCTATACGTACCGCTTTTAATGTAGGGGAAAATGAAGTGCAGGAGCTGATGCCGGGCCAGGCACTGATCGTAAACGAAAGCGGTGAAGTTGATATTTCACAGATTGTAGAAGCTAAGGAAAGAAAGGCCTGCAGTTTTGAACGCATTTACTTTTCAAGAGGAAGTGATGAAAAGATCTACAGGGAAAGAATAGCATTGGGTTATAACCTGAGTGAACAGGTACTGCATGCTATTGATCATGATCTGAAGAATACCATTTTCTCTTTCATACCCAATACAGCAGAAACAGCTTTTTATGGAATGCTGAAAGGTATGGAGGACTATCTGAACAAGATAAAAATAGAAAGAATTCTTAGCTGGAATAAAGACTTCGATACGGAGAAGCTTAGTGAAATGATCAACCGGCGTATCCGGATTGAAAAGATCGCTATCAAGGATGTAAAAATGAGAACATTCATTACGGAAGATGTAAGCCGTAATGAAATGGTGCAGCATGTGTATGATATCACCTATGGAACGGTTCGACCCGGGCAGGACACCCTGGTAGTAATTGACGATTCAATCGTAAGGGGCACCACGCTGAAAGAAAGTATTATTCGTATGCTTTCACGGCTAAAACCGAAAAGGATTGTTATCGTTTCTTCCTCGCCTCAAATACGCTACCCTGATTGTTATGGGATCGATATGAGCAAGATGGGTGATTTTATTGCATTTAATGCTGCAGTAGAGCTGATAAAGGAAAAAGGGAAGACTGATGTACTGAAAACCCTTTTTGATAAATGTAAAGAGCTGCAGCGCAACAATCAATTACATACAGAGAATGTGGTGAAGCAGCTCTATAAACAGTTTCCTATTGAAGAAATTTCTGCAAAGATTGCCCAGCTGATTACCCCGCCGGGATTGAATATTCCCGTTGATGTTATTTTCCAAAGTATTGAAGACCTCCATAAATCCTGTCCTAATAATCTTGGGGATTGGTATTTTACCGGTAACTATCCAACTCCGGGCGGAAACAAGGTGGTCAACAAGGCCTTTATGAACTACATGGAAGGCCGCAATATTAGAGGGTATTAAGCCCATATTCATTTATCTTTCAGCAAATTGTCGCACATGAAAACATTGCTACTTGTACGCCATGCCAAAAGCGATTGGGAAAACCCGGCGTTAGAAGATTTTGATAGACCGTTGAACGAAAGAGGTAAAAGAGATTGTCCTGCCATGGCAAGGCGGCTGCTGGATAAGAATATAAATATAGATGCAATTATCTCAAGCCCTGCGAAACGGGCTGCTAAAACCGCCAAAGCTTTTGCGGAATCATATGATCTAAAAAAAAGCAGGCTGCAGTTTAAGGAGGAGCTTTACATGGCAGGTTCAGCCGCTTTTACTGCTGTTATTGAAAGTGCAGATGAAAAATTTGAGAGTATTGCTGTTTTTTCTCACAATCCCGGTATTACCGACTTTGCCAACGAATTGACAAATGCCCGTATTGATAATATTCCAACATGCGGGGTGTTTGCAATAAAAATCAATACGGACACCTGGAAAGATTTCCGGAATGCACCCAAAGAATTTTGGTTCTTCGATTATCCGAAAGCTACAGGATAATTACTGCGTTACCCTGATTCGTAATTCGCTGTTTACGGCCGGATCAGTTTGTTCCAGCAATATGTTAGAGAGATTTCTTGACCTTAATTGCCAGGCATGGTTCAACTGCAGCATTTTAGTGTCATTGCTGTTAAGTTGAATGATGATGGTTTCTCCCATCGTATTGCCTGAATAACTCCATGTACCTGTACATTGATCAGCCCCATTGCGACAGATAAGCGTACCGTTATTACTGAAGTACAATGTATTGTTAGTGTATTCGCTTGTCAGGTTCTGTGATGAACGGGAAAAATGGTCAATCTCCCAGGCATTGCGGGTTAATACTTCTTCGGTACCAGAAACCTGGTCATAATCGGGTGAACAGCTGGTAAAAAGCAGTGTAGTGCTTATGCACAACGCTGCAAGGGCAGTTTGTAGATTTTTCATTCTGATTGGATTTTGGTATTCGAAAATAAAAAATCAGTATTGCTTGTCAATGAACCATAACACCCAATTACAAAAATTGGAGTATTAGTACTTTTCCCTTAATCGTAGTTTTCCGATTTTGCCGGTATTAAGGGGTTTTAGCCAGCTGTTTACGACTTACGAGAAAGACCCCCAGAAAAATCAGCAGGCCTGCCAGCCCCTTTTCAATGGTCATTTCTTCGCCCAAAAAAAATACTGCTACCAGGGCTGCAAAAACAGGTTGTGTATAAATATAAGAGCCGGTAGTGCCTGCACCGAGATGCCGGATACCATAAATATTGAAACTGTAAGCTAGAAACGTTCCGCAGAAAACAATCATTAGCAATGCTGCTACATCCTGCAAATTAAAGACGGACCAGTTGATAGCATCAAATTGTGACCATCCAAAGGGCAATATCATAATAAACCCGATTGTGAACACCCAGCGAATGATGTGCAAAGGATGATATATTACCATCAATGGCTTTACCAGGATAAAGTAAAAGGCGTAGGAAATGGCATTCATGATGATCAGCAAATCACCGGTTAGTGAGGCAGTACCTGTTGATTCTTTGTTCATGATAAGCAGGGCAGCGCCACCAATACCCAGTAACAGGCCTGCTACTTTTATAATAGTTACAGATTCTTTTAAAATCCAAAAAGCAAAAAGTGTGATCAATAAAGGGGTGCATAGCATCAGCATAGAGGCGTGAATGGTAGAGGTCATTGTGAGTCCTTTAATAAAAAGCATCTGGTTGATGGCCACACCGGTTAACCCGCAGATGATGAAACGAGGTATGTGTTTTTTTTGAATACTGGCTCCCGTTTTTCCAAAAGACCAAACAAGCCAAAACAGGCAAAGACTGACACCTACCCGAATAATATTTAATCCGTAAGGACCTACCAATGCCGGTGAAATATATTTTACAAGACTAAAATTGGCAGCAAAAAATATATTGGTAAATAAAACAGCTATATGCGCTTTCAGGCTGGTGTTCAATGCAAAAACTTTAAGAGAGTCAAAGTTAACCGCAAAAATATTAGCGAAGCCGTGATAACAGATCTTGAATAGTTGTTTTCAAATTGTTGCTGTAAGAGAATGCAGGTATCCGGTAGGGTATGAGCCTGGCTTTTTGTAATTCTTCAGGTAAGGAAAAAAATTGTTGTAAAGCAGCACAGGCGATACCTTTTTCCATGTAATAGCCCGCAAGATATTCCTGTTCAGTTTGTCCTGGTGTTGGCACAAGGATGCTTTTCTTTTGTAAAGCGGCTATATCCATAACAGTACTGTACCCGCTGCGGCTGATGACAAATTCCGCTACTTCCATTTCTTCATTTAGTTGTTTTGCCGGCAAATGATTGTATATCCTGATAGAATTAGTAGACGGAAGCAATGTATGGGTTCCGGGTAATCCCCTTACAATAGTAACGCTGCCTTCATAGCGGGCAATATCTCTTATTACAGTGGTCTCAAATAAACTGCGTTGCGGTTCGGGACCGGAAAGAACTATTAGTAAATGTCCTGCTTTTTCTTGCAATGTCCTTTTGCTAAATCTTGAAAGCCAGCCTATATATTTGACCGGTACTTTAGGTATTATTGCCGGATGTGATAGATCGCCTGCCAGGTTATCATCTCCCGGCAGATCAGGTACCCAGCATTCAGTAAAGCGGTTGATGTATTTGTAGTTTTTTTTCTGTAGCAGTTGTTCGCTCCATTTCCCTAAAGGACTTTTTATGGCTAACTGGTGGGTGATGAATATGCAGGGTATTTCAGTATGATATAAGCCATACCGGTTATCACTAATAACTGCATCAATATTATTTTCTTTGACAGTCTTTTTCAGCCATTCCTGTTCCCTTTTTACAGCTTTGAGAAACCTGGGCGATTGCATAATGATCTTTCTGATCACCCCAGATCTGGTAGAAGCATATTTTACTCTGTATCCCTTAAGCTGCAAAAAGGGCAGGTCGGGAAATTCTAAACGAAGCAAATGTTCTTGTGCGCCTTCGCCGGCCAGCCAAACCTCTGCGCCTTGCTGTAATAGTTCCCGGATAATGGGAATGCAGCGGGTGGCATGGCCAAGTCCCCAGTCCAGCGGGGCTACCAAAATGCGGGATTTTCTACCGGTTGTATCGGTTTTGCCCAGTAGTTTTTCCGTTTCTGTCTGATCAGGGTTAATTTTTTGCTTGTTTTGGCTCAACAGCACACTAATTTGTTTGTAAAATAGTTTTAATTTAGAATACTGAAGATATGAGGAACATCAACAAATTAGCCTTAATCGTGTTAATTATTAGCACAGTTTTGTTTACTGCCTGTAACCGTAATTATTATTCCGGTAGCGGAAAAGGCGGCAAAAATTGTGGCTGTCCTAGCACAAAAGGCATGACAGGCTATTGATAGTGTAAAGAAACAAGGCCAACAAGAATGATTTTTTCGAATCGTGACATACTGGTTGCATCACGCCATGTAGGTATGGATGAGCAAATTCTTGAAAAGGAGATAGAGATTCTTCATTCACTGCTTCAGCAAACAGAAACGCCTGAATCATTTTGCAGGGCGCATGAGTTGGTAAACCGTAACAGGATTACTTCCAAAGCCTCCCTTATTTTAAAAGAAACCCGGTATCACCGGTTGAAACCCTTTCGGTTTTTAATCAATAAAAACTGATAAGGGGGATTTTACTTCAGGCTTATCAGTGCTTCTCTTAATTTACCAATCATCTCATCGATCTCTTCTTTTTTGCAGGTACCAATACTTAGTCTGTACCAGGGAGAATTTTTTTCTGCGCCAAACGCATAAAAAGGTACAACTGCCAAACCCGCATTGTTTAACATGTATGCTGTTACATCGCTTTGGGTGGCTAATAATTTACCATCTGCACTTGTTTTTCCCACTAAATCAATCTTTATTGTGAGATAAATAGCCGCTTCAGGAGCAATTGCATCAACCGGGTGTCCTTCTTTTTTTAAACCGGCGAATCCATTGTATATGCGTCGTAATCTCTCCTCTATTTCTGATTTGAAATTTGCGAGGTATTTGTGAATAGCTTCCCTGTTTCCCAGGTAATAGGCAACCGCTTTTTGTTCAGCCATGGGGGCCCAGGCACCAATATGCGTAAGGATAGCTTTCATTTTACTGATGACAGCCGAAGGTCCCATGCCCCAGCCAACCCTTACGCCAGTAGCAGCAAAAACTTTACTGATTGCATCAATGAAAATAGTGTATTCCCGCATCTCTGGTCTTAACGAAACGGGGTTGTAGTGTTTGATTTCTCCATATGTCAGATGCCAGTACATCTGGTCAAACATCACATACAACTTTTTCTGCCCATCAGCTCTTCGTTTATTTTCTTCGATCACCATATCACAAATGGCTTCCAATTCTTCTTTGCGGAAGGTGGTACCCGTTGGGTTTTGTGGTGAGCAAAGAGAAATCAGCACTGCATCACTGATATGGGGTTTCAGGTCACTGGCAGTTGGCATGAAGTTGTTTTTAGCTTTGGCTTCGATGACAATATGTTCGCCTCCTACAAAATGTGTGTAATGGTTGTTGTTCCAGCTTGGAACGGCATATATGATCTTATCACCTATATCACAAATGGCACGGAATACTGTGTAGATCAGTGGCCGTCCGCCGGAAGCCACCAGTATTTCATTGATACTGTAGTCAAGCCCTTCTTCATCTTTCATGAAAGAATGAATGGCTTCCCTCAGGTCAAGATTACCTTCAGCGGCGGGGTAATTGGTAAAATGTTTTCGATAAGCTTCAACAATAGCATCTTCTAGTTCTTTAGGAATAGGAAAAATAGAGGGGTCAAAATCACCGATAGTAAAGTTGTAAATACGTTCACCCTGTCGGATCTTTTCCCGAATTTCTCCACCCAGTTTTACGATTTCAGATCCGATCAATGTTTCGGATAAATGTGAAAGCTTCATAACCCCATCCTTTGAAGCAAAAATAATGGGAATGCCGGAGATGGCAAGACAAAGACCTGTTTAGCTTAATTAGAAGAAAGTTAGAAAATGGCCGTAAAGACAGTCATTTTCACTTTGTTTAATGTTGACCCCTTCCTCTGCCCTTTCCATTATTTCTTCCAGGTGATTTGTGAGCATGTTTGGGATGTCCCTTTACTACATAGTATTTGGGATCATTGCTATTCCTGATAATGATTTGCGTATTCCCTTTCCCCCTGAAACCTGCATATTTCACTTTATGTGTATTATAATATTGATAAGCTCTCGGCTGGTTAATAATTACTTTATAAGCGGAATAGAGATTATAATCTCTGTACACTGCAGGCAGATAAGCGGAGAATACCCATCTGCCATTAGAAAAAAATACAAACTGTTGCCCGGGAACATAATAATAGGCTTCAATATCCGGCATATAATAGTACTCTACATAGTCATATCCCACAGGTCCCCATGCAGGTTGTGAACCGATGTTGATGTTCAGGTTTACCCTAACCTGTGCATCAGCATACCTGGAGGTTGTTATTAAGAAAAAAAGTATGCCAGCTGCAATAATCTTTTTCATACGCTTCGATTTTGTTTCACTGAATTTTTTCAAAGACAGTGCCAAAGCGTAAAAAAGAAAATCAAAAGAATCTTATGCTCTCGTTTTCAGTAACTAAGAAAAAATCAGGAATGATCAATTGCTACTTTAGAATTATCATAGAGATCATATTTAACATATATCTCTTTACCGGGTTGATACTTTTCAACAGATAATTCGGCGATAACGCCTTTAACCTTACTGCTGAAAGATGCAGAAGCTTCAGGTAGTACTTCTATTTCCAGTTCTACGTAGGGATTATTGCCATTTACATTTACACCCAGCCAGGTATATTTTTTTATAATGGCTCTGGCAGATCGGCCGGACATTAATATAGCTTCATTTTCTTTTTGCATTTGCTCCAGTTCGATTTTCAATGCATCTGTATTTTGCCGGGTAAACATATTATTTGCAGTTGCTGGCCGATTTTGGCTATAATCGAGAACTACATTTTGTTCATTTTGGGGATCAATTTTTACAGGTACTTCCATGTTTGGCTGATAAGCAAAAGGGTTGATCCTTGATACCAGTGTTTTAATAGTTGTAGTGTAACGCTGACCGAGACTACTCTTTATCTCTACGATTAATTTTATCTGCGGATTATTGTTGATGGTGACACCAGTATCTCTTACTTCCAGGATCTTTGCCGTTCCGGGTAATCCTGTTTTTTGAAGCCGGTTTGCATTGATCATCGGGGCGAAGAAAAGTTTGTAAAAAAGAAAGCCCATTCCTCCGAAAAGTGCCAGCATGCCTATTGTAATGTAAATGCCTGCTGAACCTGTTGTAACAATGACAGCAGCAATGGCAGCTAAAAACCCGATGGCACCTCCGATAATGCCGATCCAGGCGCCGGTATTCATTTTCATCATAGAATAGTTTTAATTGGTGCAACAAGTTAATAAAAATGAGTTACTCATTGCGGCCAATTTGTATGATGAAATTTTATTCAACAAGGAAGACAATCTTGGTCAGCCATTTAGCTGTATCCTTTTCCGAGGCAGGGCCGGTAATATATTGCTGAATGACGGGAAATTTTTGTTTCAGTTTATGATTATCCAGGTAAGCATAAATAGTGTTGAAAGCATTAATTGCTTTTTCATAATTGCCATAATGATTTACATAAACTGCTTTACCAGTGGATATATTTTCAGTTTTTACTAAAGAATTATTGAGCTCTGTTCCATTTATTACTGGCAGGGCAGCAGCCATATCTGTTAATTGATTTTTTTCATCCCATTTGTAAAATAAACTGGCAGCTGTTCCCGGAGAAGCATTTGCCTTAATCGCCTCGTTGCGGATGATGGGCATGTGCTGCGTTTGAAATGTATAGATATCACTCCATTTTACCTGTTGCCGGATAACGGCAAATGTTGTGGAAGGAAAATCCATTGTCAGTACTTCGTAGTTATTATTTCCAGCTGTGCCTGCCTGTTTTTCTATTAAGGATTTTAAAGTAGCAAGACCCTGTTCAAAATCCTTTCCCATTTGCTTATCCATACTGTAAAACAGGTTGAAAATATTCCATGGCCGGGGTGTGGTCATCTCAAAACTCCAGGTGATGGTAGTAAGCCCGTTGTTCTCATTTAAAGTAAAAACAGAGCTGGCATCACCTTCTTTTGGCTGCGTGAAATGAAGTTTGTGTTCCACTTTTCTGTCCTGTTCCAATGCAATGATTTCAATCTTTCCTTCGCCGGAAATTTCAGGGCTACCGGTCCAGCTACTGAATGCACCTACTGTACCGTCTGTACCGTTTATTGTGTAAACGGCAGAAGAGTCCTGCTGTGACCAGACAGAGAATTTATTGAAGTTTTCCAGTTTTACCAGTTGCTGGTAAATGGTTTTGGCCGGTGCATTGATCACTTCAGACCGCTCTACTTTCTGTGAAGTGGGCAGCAGAAAAGATAAGGCAGCTGTTACAACTATTACTGCCAAAATAAAGAAAAACAAAAGCCTCATCGTTTTCATCAAAATGCCTTTTTAGTCTTTTCTTCTGTTGCTTCCGGTTTTAATACCATGCGGATATACTTATCAAGATTGATATACTTTTTGGCAGCATCCTGTATCATTTTGGAAGTAAGATATTCAGCCATCTTTTGTTTATTCAGGATATCAGCGGGGTTGTTACCATAATAGTATGCGTCAGCAAGATTACTGAGCCAGAAAATATTCTGTTTTAAATCTGTTTCCAGCTTTCTCTTCTGTTGCTCCCTGACCTTATCCAGGTCAGCAGTACTAACGCCATTGCTGATGATCTTTTTTAATTCATCAATAGCAGCTTTGCTTAATGTATCAACATTTTCCGGCGCACAGGGGAATGAAATAGTGAACATGGAAGTTGTAACCGGTATCCGTTGCATACTGCCATTGGCACTCACACCATATACGCCGCCTTTTTCTTCCCTTAGTTGTTCAACCAGCTTTATGGTCATTACTTCACCCAAACAACTTAAGGCATAGGCATCTTTGCTGCTGTAGGTGGCCGGTTGGTTGAAAACCATTGTCACAAAGCTTTTCTGATCTGCGCCTTTATTCACTGTCTTGTCTATTTTGCCTGAAGGGTTTCGTATGCCGAGGTCACGGAAAGATTCTTTTTGTGGTTTTCCCGGGAGGCTGCCAATATATTTTTCCAGTAATGGTTTTATGCTGTCCTCATCAAACGATCCTACAAATACAAACGTAAAATCTCCGGCATTGGCAAATCGTTCTTTAAAGATCCGGTAGCTTGCATCAAGGCTGATCTTATCCAGATCTTCCGGTTTGGGTACACCACCTGCTCTTGGATGGTTTTTTGTCATTAGTTTCTGAAACTCGTTGCTAAAAAAGATTTGTGGGTTAGCCATCAAATTGCCAAATAATTGCTTTTGCCTGGTTTTAAATGATTCAAATGCTTCTTTGTCTTTGCGGGGTTGTGTAAAATAGAGATGAATTAGTTGAAGCAATGTCTCTGTCTCTTTAGGAATGGTACCGCCGTTCATTCCTTCTCCGTATAAAGAAATATTTGCAGAAACGCTGGTGTTTTTTCCTTTCAGCATATTGCCCAGCTCAATTGCGGAAAAGTTGCTTACGCCGCTTTGCATAGCAATCTGTGATGCATATAACCCGGAATAATAATCAGCATCTTTTACAGTTGAGTGGCCTCCTTTACTAAAGGCCCTGAACAGTATTTCATCATTCTTAAAGTTGGTTGATTTAAGAATTACCGTAGCGCCGTTAGAAAGTTTGAGTGTCGTAGTTTCCAGGTTATCATCTGTTTTACTGCTGATAGTTTTGCCTGGTTTTAGTTTGCCAGCATCCATCAGGGCAGTGGCCAGTGCTTTCTCTTTTATGGGTTCAATTTTGGCAGTCTCCACTGATGCGAGCACAGCCTTTACTTCTTCTGCCGAAGGTATTTTAATGCCCTCTTTTTCCGGGGCATTTAATGTTACCACCATATTTACAGGAGTGATCCATTGTTTGGCAAGGCTGTTTACTTCTTCCAGCTTTACAGATGCGAGGTATTGCTTTACAAAATCATATTCCCATTCAATTCCGGGTATGGGTTCATTGATAAGGAAATTATTGACGTATTCATCTACGTACTTATAGGACTCTTCTTTTTCTCTTTCATTGAAAATTCTGTCATAATAGCTCTCCACCTGTTTTTTCTGTAATTCAAACTCTGCCGGTGTAAAGCCATACAATAATACCCTGCGGCCTTCTTCCATCAGTGCATACAGGGATCTTGCCATCCCTGTATCGCTGGTGTTCGCATACATTTGATAGGCATCTTTCGTTCTTGCATAGGTATTACCATAGTAAGCTCCTGCGGAAACAAATGGCGGGTTAGGTTTTAATGTTGTTTCCCTGAAACGGCTATTTAGCATACCGGTAAAAAGCAGCCGGTTCATATAGCGTACATAATCACCAATAGTGGTTTCCGGCTGCGGATCTTTTTTGAACATCACTTCCAAAGACGGGAAAGCTGTTTCCTTGTCTTTGGCTACCACGGTCAGGGTTTCAGTGTGATCCGGTACGGGAAAGGATTCTCTTTTTCGGGGAGAAACGGGAGGCGGTATATCACCAAATATTTCTTTGATCTTTTGTTCCATCTCATTTACATCAATATCGCCTACCACTACAATCGCCTGCAGGTCCGGCCGGTACCATTCTTTATAAAATCTTTTTAGGGCAGCATGTGAAAAGGATTGAAGAGATTCCAGCGTTCCGATGGGCAAACGGTCAGCATATTTTGAACCCCTGTATTGTACGGGCAAGGTTTGCTTCATCATTCGTTCATCGGCGCCACGGCTGAGCCGCCATTCTTCTATTACCACCCCTCTTTCTTTTTCTATTTCAAGGGAATCCAGGGTGGCATTATGCGCCCAGTCTTCCAGTATTTGCAGACCTTTTTCTACCAGTTCTGGTTTATCTGTTGGTACAGGAAGGATATAAACTGTTTCATCAAAACCTGTATAGGCATTCAGGTCAGCCCCAAACTGCACGCCGATGCTTTGCAGGTAATTTACCAGTTCGTTTTTTGGAAAGCGTTTGGTGCCATTAAAGTTCATATGCTCCATGAAGTGGGCTAATCCCAGCTGATCTTCATCTTCCATTACAGAGCCGGTGTTTACCACGAGTCGCAGTTCCACTCTTTGTTCCGGCTTGCTGTTGTGCCGGATATAATAAGTCATACCATTGGACAGCCTGCCAATTTTCACTTTGGGGTCTACCGGCATAGGCTGTTCCCTGTTGATCTGCGACCATGAAAAATTGGCTAAAAGCAAAAAAACAAGTACGAATAGCCAGCACTTTTTTACCGCTTGCATAAGTATCTTTTTTGGGACAGTAAATTTATCGGAATAGAAGGGGTTGGAAAAATAAAAAACCCGGCTTAACCGGGTTTCTCATTTATTACTTAATAGTACTTATTGTTGTTTGTCCTGATAATTCTTTTCCGCCTCCTGTGCTTTTTTAAAATCGAGTATCACACCATTTATACAATAGCGAAGCCCAGTCGGTGGAGGGCCGTCATCAAATACATGGCCCAGGTGAGCTTTGCAACGGCCGCATTGCACTTCTGTTCGTTGCATGCCATGGCTGTTATCGGGAGTATAAATGATGCTTCCTTTATTGATCGGTTCGTAAAAACTGGGCCATCCGCAGCCGCTGTCAAATTTGGTATCACTTTTAAATAAAGCATTGCCGCAGGCAGCACAGTAATAGGTGCCTACTTCTTTAAAACTCTCGAACTTACTGGTCCATGGCCTTTCGGTCCCTTTCAGCCGGGCTATATAAAATACATCTGCAGGCAATACTTTTTTCCATTCTTCTTCGCTCATTACCACTTTACCGGTATCTGTATTGGAGTAAACCGGATTGTTTTTTTTAGTGCTGTCCATGGTCGTTTCGTTTTTTCGGGTTGTATTATCCTGGGAATAACTGCATTGTTGCAACAGGCCTGCAGTTAACAGGACAAACAAGTATTTTATAGATACTTTCATATTATGCTTTAACAAATGTACGGCAACATAGTTTGCATGGTTTTCGGCTGATTTTATAATGGCAAACCTTAACATTTTTTAGATATATACAGGAATATGGCAATTCTGACCGGGAACAGGCGGAATGCAAGCCCTGTACATTATATTTGCCCATCACCCAATGCTAATTGTTTATGTTCAACCTAGTATTATTCGGCCCCCCGGGAAGTGGCAAAGGAACCCAGTCAGACAAGCTGGTAGAGAAATATAAATTAGTCCATCTTTCTACCGGCAACCTGTTGCGGGAGGAAATAGCCCACCATACTCCGCTGGGAATGGAAGCCAAAAGTTTTATGGATAAAGGCCAGTTGGTGCCCGATGAAGTGGTGATTGGAATGGTAGATAATTATTTTGACAAGCACAAAGGAGCCAGAGGTTTTTTATTTGATGGCTTTCCCCGCACGGTAGCACAGGCAAGGGCCCTGGATAACTTGCTTGACCTGAAAATGACATCAATTTCTGCAGTGGTGGCACTGGAAGTTACAGAAGAAGAGTTGGTAAAAAGATTACTCAACCGCGGCAAAACATCAGGAAGAAGCGATGATACCAATGAAGAGGTTATACGCAAACGTTATGCTGTTTACCTGAAAGAAACAGCTCCGGTGTCGGAGCATTATAAAAAAGTGAAGAAATTTGAATCTGTAAAAGGAGAGGGTACTGTAGAGGAAATTTTCAATGCTGTATGCAAAGCGATCGATAAGAAATTGGAATAATTAATATTATTAACCTCTTTTTAAGCCCTTCGCTGATGAAGGGCTTTTTCATGAGCACCTGTTTTTGTAATTTGCTCCTTCGAACCTTTTTTATGAGTATTGAAAAGGAAAATTTTCTCCGCACCAGGTTTGTTTCCTGTTTGCAGCAAATCCAGCCTACTGCGACACCCCGTTGGGGGAAAATGAATTTACAGCAGATGGTAGAGCATTTTTCAGCGGATGCCCTTCGTTGTGCCAGCGGCAGATTGAAGATAGACACAATACTTACCCCTGCAGAAGATCTTGACCGGATGAGAGAGTTTATGATGAGTGAGAAGCCGTTTAAAGAGAATACCAAAAACCCGTTGATGTCTGAAGAGCCTCCGCTTACCCGCTATGCTACATTACAGGCAGCTATTGGCGAATTACAGGAAGAACTGATCGCATTTTTTGAGGCGTTTGAAAAGAATCCTCACCTGGTAACCCGAAATCCTTTTTTTGGTGATTTGAATTTTGAACAGAATGTGCAGTTGCTTTATAAACATGCATTGCATCATCTTCGCCAGTTTGGTGCAGAGCCTTTGAGCCGTTAGTGTACCGGAATAAAAAACTCTTCCCGGACTTCGCTCATGGGCTTCCTCAGGAAGAGTCTTAGTATCAGGATAATTATCTTCTTATCGTTTTAATAATGAATCGGCTTTTGCCAGGCTGTTAAGAATAGCATCTTTTACTTTATTCACTTTTAGTTTTTCTTCAGCCAGGTATTTCAGGCGCTGTTCCATATTGTCTTTGGCAGAATCCATATTGAATTCAGTCATCCATTTATCCATAGCAAAGTCAGCATAGCTGAGGTCTTTTACCAGTTCTTCCAGTTTGGTTTTTAAGGAAGCTGCTTCGGCTTGTGCTTTTGCAGGAAGTGCAGCTATGGAATCGATCAGCCGCTGTGCTTCTTTTTGTGCACCCCTGATCTTGCCCATTTTTGGCATTACCTCATCGTGGCCTGCCATTACTTCACTGTACAAACTGTCCGTTGCAGTTTTGGGTTCATCATTCTTATGCCCGCTGTGATCATGGTTTTTGTCACCGCCTCCGCAGGAAATGATAGTTACGCTGCCGGCAACAATTAAAACGGTTAAAATCTTCTTCATACCTGTTATTAAATTTTAGTGATGATCTTCACCAGAACATTTTTCTGTTATCCGGTGAAACAGGTCGTGAAGTTCTGTCAATTCTTCTTTCAAGTCATTATCTGAAGCATTTTTTTGCACATTTTTATTCAGTTTTTTTGTTCCCTTAACCAATGCTTTCAGGTCCTTCATAATTTTTTCCTTATCGTAACCGGCAGGGGCGGTTGAATTTTTCCATGCAATAGCTACATCCATCATTTCCTGGCTGCGTTTACGAATAGGCTCCAGTTTTCCTTCTTCAGCCGGATGGAAGGTTTCACTCATCACTTTGTGAAAAGCATCTTTTTCTGCCCATTTGGCCTTTTCTTGTGCATTGGCAGATTTGGTTACAAACAAGGTTGCCGCAATAATAATGACTGATAATATCTTCTTCATAATGACAAGTTTTTTGAAGTGCAAAGGTATTTGTATCTATATGAGGCTGTTATGACTAAAATCAGTTGAAAGTAGTTTTTACAAATTCGGGTATTTTCGTTGCCTAAATCAGCCATGCTATATGAATAAACTGGGAAACTATATAACCGGAAAATGGATTACAGGGGATGGTGAAGGACAACTACTTTATAATGCCGTTACGGGAGAACCTTTTGCTGCCGCCACTACTAAAGGGCTTGATTTTGCTGCAATTACTGACTATGCCCGTAAAGTGGGAAACCCGGCACTTCGGAAAATGACTTTTCACCAGCGGGGAAACATGCTAAAGGCATTAGCCCTGCATTTAAGAAACCATCTTCCCCAATTTTATGAAATCAGTTATAAAACTGGAGCTACTAAAGCGGATAGCTGGGTAGATATAGAGGGTGGTATCGGTAACTTATTTGCCAATGCTTCACTCCGTCGGAGATTTCCTGATGATGTGATTGCTATTGACGGTGAAAGTCATAACCTGAGTAAGAACAATACGTTCATGGGTACACATATTCTTTCTCCAAAAGAAGGAGTGGCTATTCATATCAATGCATTTAATTTCCCGGTTTGGGGTATGCTGGAAAAAATTGCTGTGAACCTGCTGGCCGGTGTACCTGCTATTGTAAAGCCGGCTACTGTAACTTCTTACCTGACAGAGGTTGTAGTAAAAGAGATCATTGCTTCGGGCATTTTACCGGAAGGTTCATTACAACTCATCTGTGGCAGTGCCGGTGATCTGCTGGATCATGTCACTTCGCAGGATATCGTCACTTTTACCGGCAGCGCTTCAACGGGACTGATGCTGAAAAAGACGGCGGCTATCCTGGAGAATAATGTTCCTTTTAATATGGAAGCTGATTCGTTGAACTGTATAGTACTGGGCGAAAACGTAACACCTGATAAACCGGAGTGGGATATTTTTATAAAAGAGATACGAAAAGAAATGACATTAAAAGCCGGTCAGCGATGTACCGGCATCCGCAGAATTTTTGTACCCGAGAATAAAATGGAAGATGTATGGAAAGCGATAGGCACTTCATTAGCCCAAACCGTTATCGGTAATCCGCTGAATGAGAAAGTTAGAATGGGCAGCCTTGCCGGAGAAACGCAACGATCAGAGGTCAGAAGTCAGATTCAAAAATTAATGGCTTCATCGCAAATAGTATATGGTTCGCTGGATAGTGTGGAAGTGATAGATGCCGATCCAAAGAAAGGGGCTTTTATGTCTCCGGTATTATTGATGAATGACAAACCCCATTCCTGCACTGAACCTCATGAGGTAGAAGCATTCGGACCTGTAAGTACGATTATGCCTTACCAAAACATGGAGGATGCAATTGCATTAAGCAAATTAGGAAAGGGCAGCCTGGTTACAACAGTTGTAACAGCCGATTATAAAGAAGCAAGGCAATATGTGATCGGTGCCGCTACCCATCATGGACGTATCCTGGTGCTGAATAATGAATGTGCCAAAGAGAATACAGGACATGGATCTCCTTTGCCGTTATTAGTACACGGCGGGCCCGGCCGTGCCGGTGGCGGAGAAGAAATGGGTGGAATAAGGGGTGTGAAGCATTACCTGCAGCGTACGGCTATACAAGGCTCACCTACCACCATAACAGAAGTAACCAATGTGTACCAGCCGAATGCGAAAGGAAAAGATCCGGGTAAACATCCTTTCCAAAAATATTTTGAAGAACTGCAGATAGGTGACCAAATTGTTACAGAAAAACGGCTGATCACTTCCGAGGACATTGACAAATTTGCTGACCTGAGCGGGGATCATTTCTATGCCCATATCAAATCCACTGATTTTAGCGGAACAATGTTTGAACAACAGGTGGCGCACGGCTACCTGATTATGAGCATTGCGGCCGGCCTTTTTGTTGACAGTTATGAAAAGAACCCGGTTTTGCTGAATTACGGAATAGATGAGTTGCGGTTTACTAAACCGGTTTACCCGGGTGCAGAAATTCATATTCGCTTTACCTGTAAGGAAAAACTGCCGAATGATAAAAGAGTAGTAGAAAAACCGGAAGATTTTAAGCGGGGGGATGATATTGAAAAAGGTATTGTAAAATGGCTTGTGGAAATGATTGACGATTCCAATGAGGTGACGGGAGTGGCAACCATATTGACCATGGTGGCCCGTAAAAATTAATAAAGCAGGGACATTTTTATTTTACCGCAATATGGAAATCAGTATTTATTAGGTCATGTTCAGTCTAAATTTGTAGTACAAATTGTGGTTATGGAAGCTTATGTAAAATCAGCAATTCATCACGGTGTAAATACAATTGAGTTTTATCACCCGCAAAGTAATTCCTTGCCGGGAAAAATGTTGGAAGACCTGGCCCAGGCCATACACGGAGCCGGCAATGATGAAGAAACCAAAGTGATTGTGTTACGCAGTTTTGGAGATAAAACGTTTTGTTCCGGGGCCAGTTTTGACGAGCTGGTTGCTATTAAAAACAAAGAACAGGGACTTGAATTTTTCAGCGGCTTTGCCAAAGTAATCAATGCAATCCGTATCTGTCCCAAGTTTGTAATCGGCCGCATACAGGG
>DEHX01000145.1:5835-8836 GCA_002352145.1 Chitinophagaceae bacterium UBA2789 | reverse complement strand
ACCCATCGTTTTGAAGCTATGGATGGCAATTGAATGATCTCTTCAGCCACTTTTTTCAGGTTTCCGGGAACGGGAACAGTATCGATATTGAATTGGCTGATTTCAGCGAAGTAAGCCGGTTCTTTATATTCCCGGTCATATTGCGGGGCGCCGCCACCCAATACCAGTTCATGTGCCGGAATGGAAGCATCCAGCTGACCATTCATATAGAAATTCAATATGCCGTCATCTGTTACTTCACCAATAACGGAGCAAGGCAAATCCCATTTGTCAAACACTTTTTTTACTTCCTCTTCTCTTCCTTTCTCTGCTACCAGCAACATTCTTTCCTGGCTTTCACTCAGCAATAATTCCCATGTCTTCATGTTTTTTTGCCGGGTTGGCACTTTATCCAGGTCGATCCGCATACCCACACCACCTTTGGCACTCATTTCAGCTGTAGAACAAATAATACCGGCTGCCCCCATATCCTGCATGCCAACCACTGCGCCGGTTTGTATGACTTCGAGGCAGGCTTCCAGTAATTTCTTCTCCTGGAAAGGATCACCGACCTGTACAGCAGGTAAGTCCTGTACACTTTCTGCCGTAATATCTGCTGAGGCGAAAGAAGCGCCGCCAATACCATCCTTGCCGGTTGCACTGCCAACAAACATCACAGGATTTCCTTTCCCTAATGCAGTGGCAGATACCGTTTCACCTTCTTTTACAATCCCCACACTCATGGCATTTACCAAAGGGTTTGTATGATAACACTCATCAAAGTATATCTCACCTCCTACGGTTGGCACTCCAAAGCAGTTGCCGTAATGCCCGATGCCATGCACAACACCGGATAATAAATGCTGTGTTTTATCTTCATCCAGGTTACCAAACCGCAGTGAATTCAGCGCCGCAATCGGCCTGGCACCCATTGTAAAAATATCCCGGTGTATTCCTCCCACACCTGTGGCAGCACCCTGGAAAGGTTCAATAGCTGAAGGGTGATTGTGTGATTCGATTTTGAACACCACTCCTAAACCGTCACCAATATCCATCAGCCCTGCATTTTCTTCACCGGCTTTCACCAGCATACGACCGCCTTCACGGGGCAATGTCTTCAGCCATTTAATAGAATTCTTATAACTGCAGTGCTCACTCCACATGCCCGAGAAAGCACAGAGTTCATTAAAGTTGGGTGTTCGTCCCAGTTTCTGCTTAATTAATTCAAATTCTTCGGCTGTCAATCGCAGTTGCTGTGCGGTCTTAACGGTTACTTCCATGTAAGAGAATATTGAGCCGCAAATTTACAAGATACGGGGCAGTACCTCTTCATAACTTGTCAACTTTGTGCTGACATTCACCACAATTATGGCTATTATTGCGCTATAAAGAAATTGGATTGGAACACCTTCTTTTTATTGCCTGGCTGGTCTTTTTTTCCTGGCTGGTTACCCGGGTAAAATTTTTTACCCAAACTGGATTAAGTAAACCTCAGCTTATCAGTTTTTTTTTGCTGAAAGTGATGGCGGGCATTTTTTACGGCTGGATAGGCCTGTACTATGGTGGTCTTGCAAAAATGCAGGATACCTGGAGCTTTCACCTGGGCAGTCTTGAAGAATATAATCTCCTTTTTAAGAATCCGGGAGAGTTCTTTACCAATCTTTTCCGTGATCCGTATGAGTCTTCGGGGGTCGCAACTTTTTTTGGCAGCGATAATTCTTACTGGAATGACCTGAAAGGAAACCTTTTTATTAAGTTGCTTTCTATTTTCAATGTATTTAGTACCGGCAACTATTATATCAATGTTATTTTTTATTCATTCATTACATTCTTTGGCCCGCTGGCTCTTTACCGGGTGATGTCTGATGTTTTTCCTTCCGGAAAAATACCTGTATTATTATCCACCTTCCTGGTGCCATCTTTCATATACTGGACAAGCGGATTGCATAAAGAAGGACTCATTTTTACCGGTATCAGTCTTATTACCTATGCTATTTATTTTGGCACAAAAGAAAAAAAATGGAGTATAAAGCGGATGGCCAGCCTGGTAACGGGATTACTGCTTCTGCTGGCACTTCGTAATTTCATTTTTGTGATCATCATCGGTGCTGTGATTGCATGGTTACTGGCGAACAGAAACCCCAGGCATGGGCTGGCTATTTTTGCAGGCACATACCTTGTTTTCCTGACATTATTTTTCACGGCCCGTTATATTGACCCAAGACTTGATTTCCCGCAGGCAGTGGTGGACAAGCAAAAAGCCTTTCTTCAATTATCTCCCGGCAATTCCACTATACCGACTACGGAACTCTCTCCAACGGCGGGCGGCTTTTTGAAAAACATCCCGCAGGCAGTAAACCTGTCAATGCTCAGGCCCTTCCCTTCCGATGTAAACCATATCCTGTCACTCGCTGCAGCCATTGAAATTGACCTGCTGCTCTTTTTGTTTATCATATTCTTGCTATGGCGAAAAAGGGAAAGCAGGTCGAGTAACCTGATACTTTTCTGTGTATTTTTCTCTTTGTCCTTATTGCTGGCGATTGGTTTTACAGCAAATAATCTTGGCGCCATAGTGCGTTATCGTAGTGTTATTATCCCTCTTTTGATCATTCCCGTCGTTGCCCGGATAGACTGGAAGAGAATTGAGATAGCATTCAATAATAATATTAAGAATAAAAACAATATTTAAAAAACCTTATTATTTTATTGATTTTTGCAAACAACGCTTGATTAAAAGCATATTTTTTCCCCATTTTTAATAAAAAATTGGTCTAATCAGTTCAAAATATTTGCTTTGCGGAAAATTATAACAAATGTCACTCCGATTTAAAGCAATAGATGGACTTACAACTAAACCAACTATTTCTGTAGAAAGTGCTACCAAGATCACTTCCATATTCAACAGCAATGTCTTTACACTAAAGACTGCAAGGGAGTATTTAAGCGATGAAGCGTATAAAAGCCTGCAGGCCTCTATTAAGGCAGGTCACAAGATTGACCGTGCCGTTGCCAATCAGATTTC
>DEHX01000145.1:0-5666 GCA_002352145.1 Chitinophagaceae bacterium UBA2789 | reverse complement strand
AAAGCATTAGATGCATTGAATAAAGCAGCAGTGGATGTCTGCAACTACTTTGATAAAAATATTACAAAGGTCACCCCAACATTGGGCTGGGAACAGGAGTATTTTGTAATTGATGAGGCTATGTTCAATGCCCGCCCAGACCTGATCATGACTGGCAGAACTGTTTACGGACATTCTTCTGCAAAAAACCAGCAATTGGAAGATCATTACTTCGGCTCCATCCCGGAAAGGGTGTATACCTATATGAGGGATTTTGAAAATGAAGCTTACAAACTGGGAATTCCACTTCGGACAAGACATAATGAAGTAGCCCCGGCCCAGTTTGAGTGTGCCCCGATTTTCGAAGAAGTAGGTGTAGCAGTTGACCACAACTCTTTATTGATGGATATCATGGATAGGGTAGCCCGTCGTCATAACCTTAGAGTATTGTTGCATGAAAAACCCTTTGCCGGTATTAACGGCAGTGGCAAACACAATAACTGGAGTATGGCCACTGACACAGGCGTTAACCTGCTGGCTCCCGGTAAAACACCGAAGACTAACCTGATGTTCCTGACCTTCTTTGTAAATACTATCAAAGCTGTTCATGACTACGCTGATATATTAAGGGCATCTATTGCCTCAGCACCTAATGATCATCGTTTGGGTGCCAATGAAGCTCCCCCTGCTATTATTTCCGTTTTTATTGGTCAATATCTTACCAAAGTGCTGCAGGATGTAAAAGAAAGAGTTTCAGATAAAATGGATGAAACAGATGAAAGCATGCTGAAGATTGATATTCACAAGAGCATTCCGGAACTGCTGATGGATAACACCGACCGTAACCGGACATCGCCTTTTGCTTTCACCGGCAACAAGTTTGAATTCCGTGCCGTTGGCTCTTCTGCCAACTGTGCCAACCCCATGACCGTATTAAATACGATCATGGCTGAAACGCTCAGGCAGTTTAAAAAAGAAGTAGACACATTGATTGAGAAAGGCGAGAAAAAAGAGATCGCTATTATGCATGTCATCCGCCAGTATATTGTAGCCAGCGAAAAAGTATTGTTTGAAGGTGATGGCTACAGTGAAGCATGGGAAAAAGAGGCTGCCAAAAGAGGTTTGCCTAATGTAAAAACTACCCCGCTTGCCCTTGATGCGATGATTACTGAAAAAGCCAAGGAGCTCTTTGAAAAAAATAACATCTACAGCCACTCAGAACTGGAAGCAAGGCATGAGATCGAACTGGAGAAATACATCAAGAAGGTGCAAATTGAAAGCCGTATCATGGGTGAAATGGCAACAAGTCATATCCTGCCAACTTCTATCCGCTACCAGAATTTGCTGGCCAACAATATTCTTCAGCTGAAGCAAGCCGGGTTGAAAGAGTCTGCTTATGCCAACCAGTTGCAGATACTGGAAAAAATTTCGGAGCATATCAATAAAGCAAGCGACCTGGTAGAAAAGATGATCGAGGCCAGGAAAGTGTGCAATAAGATCGAAGATGTAAGAGAGAAGGCCATCGCTTACCAGGAGAAAGTAAAAGATACTTTCTTTGACCAGATCCGCTACCATGTTGATAAACTGGAATTGCTGGTAGATGACCGTGAATGGTACCTTCCCAAATACAGGGAGATGTTATTCCTCCGCTAAACAAGAACTATGTATGTATCAGCCGGCAACAGAAAATTGCCGGCTTTTTATTAGCTGCGTTTATGATAGTTCAGTATTGCCCATGAGTTGAGCAACACAGCAAATCCACCGATTGTCAGTAACTGGTATTTAATATCTGACAGGCCGCTTCCTTTTAGTACCACCATACGTACCACCTGGATGAAATAGCTCACAGGGTTGGCTTTTGTAACTGCTTTTGCCCAGTCCGGCATACTATCAATAGAAGTGTACAGCCCACTCATTAAAACGAAGATCATCATGAGGAAGAAAGAGATCAGCATGGCCTGTTGCTGGCTGTCAGCATAGGTGGAAATTAATAAGCCTAATCCAAGCACTGCCAGCAAATACACTGCAGCAAAAACATAAATCGTTAACATACTGCCAAAAGGGACTATCCCATAAAATAAACGGGCTATCAAAAAACCAATCGTAAATACCACTAACCCTAATACCCAGAAAGGAATTAACTTACCGAGTATAAAATGAGCTTTTTTCACTGGTGTCACATTGATCTGCTCAATTGTTCCGATTTCTTTTTCCCGTACAATATTGATAGCCGTCAGGTTGGCCCCCACCATCGTCAGCAACAGCACAAGCATCCCCGGAACCATAAATACTTTGTAGTTCATTAACGGATTAAACCAATTGGAGGAGGTTATTTCGATTTTCGTTTCCGGACTAAACCTGGGAAACTGTATCCATTCTGTTCTTACTTCCTTATTGTAATCCTGGATAATACTTCTCAGGTATGAACTGCCCAAACCCGCCTTCACTCCGTTAATTGCATTTACAGCCATGAACAAGGCAGCTTCACTTTCTTTTACCAGGTTCTTTTCAAAAGAAGCCGGTATTTCCAGGATAATATCTGCTCTGTCATGTTCAATTTCTGACAGCGCCTCCTGATAAGACCCGGTATAATCCGTCAAACTAAAATACCCGGAGGCGGTTACTTTATTTACCAGGTTACGGGAGTAAGAAGAATGATCATGATCGATCACGGCGAGTTTAATGTTTCTTATCTCATAATCAGCCGCCCAGGGAAGCACTATCAACTGAATTGCGGGCATTACAAAGATCAGCCGCAGTATAGACGGATCCCTGAATATCTGCCTGAACTCTTTCTGCAATAAAAACCGTAATGTTCTCATGCCAGTCTGATTTTGAAATTTTTGATGGCAAGTCCCAGGAAAAAGACAAACATACCAGCCAGTATCAGCGTCTCTTTCCATACTGCATGCAGCCCCACTCCTTTTATCATTACTGATCTGACAATACTGTAGTACCATTTGGCCGGGACGATATTGGAAACGGTACGAAGCGGCAACGGCATATTCTCAATAGGAAACATAAATCCACTCAGCATGACAGTTGGCAGAAACAGGGCTACCAATGAAATGAACATGGCCGTTTGCTGCGACTCTGCCCGGGATGATATCAGCAATCCCAATGAAAGGGAAACCAATGTAAATAACAAACTTTCAGCGACCAGTAAAACCAGGCTGCCATTAATGGGAACATCCAGCACATAAACACTCAACAGTAGTATGCTGGTTATGTTAACAGCAGATAGCATCAGATAAGGAACAGCTTTTGCCAAAACAATCCGGAAAGGCTTCATTGGTGATACCAGCATTACCTCCATCGTTCCCATCTCTTTTTCCCGCACAATTGTAATAGCGGTCATCATTGTACAAACCAATAACAAAACCATGGCCATAACACCGGGAACAAAGTTGTAAGCTCCTTTCAATTCCGGGTTATATAACATCCGCATTTCAGTGGTGATTGTATAAGGGAGCTTTCTTTCATTTGTAATCCGGTCCTGGTAATCCATAATTATCGCTGATGCATAATTGGTCAGCGTATTGGCTACATTAGGGTCAGAGGCATCTGCTATCAATTGCACCTGTGCTTTATTAAAATGCAGCAGGTCCTCGTTGAAATGCGGAGGAAAAATTACGGCCAGTTTTACTTTGCCTTTTTTAAAACTCGTTTCAATTTCATTAGCTGAATAAATTTCCCTATCTAATTCAAAATAATTACTGGCTTCTATTTGATTAATCAGTGAAGTGGTTGCTGCATCCTTTGACTGGTCCCAAACAACGATCCTGGAGTTCTTAACCTCATTGGTGAGGGCAAACCCGAAAATAATGATTTGAGCCACAGGCATAGCCAATAATATAAACATGGTCCGCAGGTCACGGAAGATGTGATGAAATTCTTTTTTTACAAATGATAAAAATTGTTTCATATTAATCTGCTGCCCTCGTAGCCTTTCTTGCCAGTTTTAAAAACACTTCATCCATAGATGAAGCTGAAAATGTTTTTTTGAGCTGCTGCGGTGTATCCAAAGCATCAATCCGTCCGTCCACCATAATACTTACCCGGTTGCAATATTCTGCCTCGTCCATATAATGCGTGGTAACAAACACAGTAATACCCGATGCAGCCGCCTCGTAGATCATGTGCCAGAATTCTCTTCGGGTAACCGGGTCTACCCCACCCGTGGGTTCATCTAAAAACACCAGTTGCGGCTCATGAAAAATAGCCACCGAAAAAGCCAGTTTCTGTTTCCAGCCCAACGGTAACGATTTCACCAGTTTATCTGCTTCAGCAGACAAATGAAGCTGTCTTAAAACCCGTTCTGTTTTCTCTTTAATAAACTGATTTGACTTTCCATATATCCCGGCGTAAAAACGGATATTTTCCTTTACAGTAAGATCCTCATACAACGAAAACTTCTGGCTCATGTAGCCGATATTTCGTTTGATCTGTTCATTTTCCCGGTATATATCAAACCCTGCAACAATAGCTTTACCGGAAGTTGGCATGGAGAGCCCGGACAACATTCGCATAGCTGTTGTTTTACCAGCACCATTTGCACCCAAAAAGCCAAATATTTCTCCTTTGTTTACTTCGAAGGAAATGGCGTCCACTGCGGTAAAATCACCAAAACGCTTGGTCAGTTTATCTGCTATGATCACTTTATCATTACTCATCATTTTCTTTCATTAATGAAATAAAGCAGTCTTCGATATTCGGATTTGTATCAACCATTTCAAATGCACTCAATTGTGAAGACAGGTATGCAGATAGATCAGCCTTAAACTCTCCTTTCATGACGACATGATGAAACTCCCCAAAAGGGTAAGCATCCTCTACCCACTCACATTGTTTAAGCAAGCTTAATAATTGCAGCATATTGTCGCTTTTCACAGCCAGCAAGGGCTTTTCAAATGAAGCCACAATTTGTTCCGGGGTATCAATAGATAAAATTTTTCCTGATTGCACCAGTGCTACCCGGTCGCAAAGACTGGCTTCATCCATATAGGGCGTAGACACTAATATGGTGATTCCTTGTTTTTTTAATCGCTGCAGCATCTCCCAAAACTCCTTTCGGGAAACAGCATCAACACCGGTAGTAGGTTCGTCCAGGAACAGTACAGAAGGTCGATGAATCAGTGCACAGCTTAATGCTAATTTCTGTTTCATTCCACCGGATAACTTCCCGGCTCTCCTGTCTTTAAAAGGCTCAATCTGGGAATAAATATCTTTTACCAGTTCGTAATTCTCCTCAACAGAGGTATTAAATATCGTAGCAAAGAAATCAAGGTTCTCTTTTACGGTCAGGTCCTGGTACAGAGAAAACCTGCCGGGCATATATCCCACCCGTTTCCGGATTGCTTTATAATCTTTTACCACATCAAACCCGTCGACACTGGCAGTACCACCTTCCGGCAAAAGCAGGGTGGTCAATATCCTGAATAAAGAAGTCTTACCGGCGCCGTCGGGACCAATGATACCAAACAATTCACCTTTGTCTACCTCAAAGCTTATTTCCTTTAAGGCTGTAACAACAGCATTTTTCTTTCCGTAACGCTTGGTAATATTATTGACAATAACTGCAGGCATGATTAATTAAATTTCACTTCTCCGTACATGCCTATTTTCAGGTAACCATCATTTTTCACTCTTATCTTAACCGCATATACGAGGTTGGCCCTTTCATCCTT
>DEHX01000080.1:5412-7805 GCA_002352145.1 Chitinophagaceae bacterium UBA2789 | reverse complement strand
AGGTGATTCTGATTTACGATTGGTACAGTTGCAGATGTTCCCGCTGCAGTCCATGCCTGTGTATAATACTTAGGATAGTTATAAACTGAATTCTTCTGCTCTGAAGTACCCCATACCCTGTAAATCTCATTGCCATATACACCGGCAAAATCAATATTCAGGTCAAACGCCTTGTAACGGAGATTTGTGTTAATACCATAAATGAAATCAGGAGTTGGATTTCCGATCAGCGTCCTGTCGTTATCATCAATAATATTATCACCATTCAGGTCTTTGTATTTAAGGTCGCCGGGTTTCACACCACCGCCATTGACTGTATTTACCGGCGATGCAAGAATGTCAGCGTATGACTGGTAGATACCATCCGCAACCAGGCCATAGAAATAACCGATAGGGAAACCGGTTTGAGCCTGGTTAGGTGTTTGCTCACTGGAAGCAATGATAGCTCTTGCAGGATTTGGCAGGAACAATACTTTGTTTTTGAATGTAGTAAGGTTACCGCCTACAGAAAGACTGAGATCTTCATTTATTTTATGATTCCAGTTAGCAGATAATTCAAATCCTCTGTTCTCAATCTGTCCATTATTTGTCAGTGTCTGTAATGAACCAGAACCTTTCAGCAATACGATCAGGTTATCTGTCTTTTTATAGTAATAGTTGGCTTCGAAACGAAGTTTTCCTTTCAGCATTTCTGCTTCGATACCTACCTCAGTTGAATTTACAGTTTCCCATTTCAGGTTAGGGTCAAACAGGTAATCTGGCTCCAATACCGGTACCAGGTTTTCACCAAATACAGCGGAGGCTGTTGGGTTAACCGTTGGATAAGCCGGATAAGCCTTGCCTTGAGCAGTAAAGTTGCCTAGCACACCGGTTGAAGCTTTCAATTTCAGGTAATTGAAGATCTTCTGGTTGTCCATAAAGCTTTCCTTGGTGATTTCCCAGGCAGCACCCAGTGCCCAGAAATTTTGCCATTTCTTAGAATAGTCCGTATTGATCTGGCTGGAACCATCTCTTCTGAAGCTGGCATTAAAGAAATACTTGTTCTTATAATTATATAGAACCCTTGCCAAACCTGATGCTGTAGCATATTCACTTTGGCCGGTAGGTATCACACTCTTGATATCACCGAAACCTGTGTTAAGATACCAGAAACGCTTATTATCAGGTATAATGTTTACACCAGGTGTACGCTGGCTAACAGTGCCGGCTACATGCTCGAAGTTGAAGTAGTAAGTTGTTAAACCTGCAGTAGCAGTGATGGAGTGATCGCCAAATTTCTTCTTATACGTTGCAATATAATCTTGCTGGAAAGCCTTTGTATTGATCAGGTCCTGTCTTACGGCAGTAAGGCTCCTGAAGGGGAATACCTCTGAACCAGCTGCCTTGGTAGGATCATACATATCATACAAAGAGGTATATTCTCTTGCATTACGGAAACTCAGATCTCCGTACCAGGTACTTCTGAAGTTCAGGTCTTTGGTAATATTGATATCCACAAATGCATTGGCTACAAATCGGTAACGGTCATCTATCCTGTTGTCCCAGTTGTTTTCCAATGTTGCCAATGGATTTGTTTCAGAATTCTGGATAATAGGAGTAGTCGCATATAAATTATAATACCCGGAATCAACACCATAAGGGTTTTTAGTATAGAACTGTTTTGTTTCAGAAGGAATGATGGGTAATGCCCTTCTTGCATTTTCCAGGGCACCACTATTATAGGGAAGCTTTTCTTTAGAACCAATCAGGCCAAAGCCCAGTTTCCATTTTTTATTTACCCTGAATTCATCGTTTACGTTAATGGTCAAACGATCATACTTTACATGCTTGACAAGGCCTTCATCATAAGTATATCCTAAACCAAAGTGGAAGCGGTTCTTTTCTGTGCTTCCGTCTACACTCAGGTTAGTAGTGCTGAACTTGGCAGTACGGGTTACCGCATCAATCCAGTCTGTATTGCCGGTATAAGCACCCAGACCCGGTGTTCCTACATTATTTACAAAGTTGAGCAATGAATTATTGGAAGGATCATCAGCTACCCTGTTATTTGCTTCAAACTCCAATAACTGGCGGAATTCTGCACCATTGGCCAGTTGAATTTTATCAACCAGTTTTTTAGTACCATAGCTTGTGTTGAAGTTAATGTTAACCTGGCCAGTCTTGGCTTTCTTGGTTGTTACCAAAATAGCACCGGCAGCACCTTTGATACCAAAGATGGCCAGTGAAGAAGGATCTTTCAATACTTCCACACTTTCAATCTCGCTGGGGTTTACAAAATCCATGTTATCACTGAAAATACCGTCAATGATATAAACAGGCCTGATGGAACCCACACTGATAGTACCCCTGATCCTTACATCCGGAGCTGAACCCGGAATGGCAGTATTCACAAT
>DEHX01000080.1:3394-5296 GCA_002352145.1 Chitinophagaceae bacterium UBA2789 | reverse complement strand
GTACCCGCCCTTGATCCTTTTACAGATACGGATACACCTGCCAAAGGCTCACCGGTAGCAGAAGTAACTTTACCGGTAATCCTGATCTCAGGAGAAATCATTTCCGCTGAAGTAATTCCTTCTTTAAGTACAACCAGGTTAGTGCCAAGTACTTTGTAAGCAATACCGGTGTTGACCAGTATTTTATCCAGCACCTCGTTGAGGGTAGCATTGGTTACATCTACATTTACTTTGGGTTTGCCTTTTACTGATTCTTCAGAAAAGAGAAAGCGGTAATCACTTTTTTTCTCAATCGCAAAAAGCACTTTCTTGATCTCTGCCTCATTCATCTTAAGGGTAATTCTCTCTTGTCCAAGACCCTTTGCAGATACCTGTAGACAGGCAAAAAGCAATAGTGCAATCGTTAATTTCATAATCCTGGCAATCTTTAAAAATAACAGAGCCTTTTGCGAAACAGCAGCTGTTTCAGTTTTTTTCATAATTTACAGTTGGAGGGTTAAGAATGCAGACACTTAAGTGTCTCGTTTGCAATCATTTCGGCGGAATTCCGTTGCAGCGGGGTTCCGCTTTTTTATTCCCTCGCTCAGGATGTGTTGTCAGCAATCATATGGCCTTAAGCATTAGCGGTGAATAATTATTTTATTTCCGGTTTGTTCGTATTTAAATGGTATAAAAATTTTTAAAGCTCCCAGTGCCTGGTCAATCGTTTCGTTTTCAAAAATTCCTGTCACTCTTTTTTGCTGCAGGCCCTCATCTGTAATATCAATACTTACATCATACCACCTTTCCATTCTCACTGCCAGTTCTGCCAATGATTCATCCCTGAACACAAGCCTGTTTTTGATCCATTCTGTTTCTGCTACCGTACTGTCTGCCGGGCTATACTTCAGTTTATTTACCGACATCAGTGTTTTGATAGCAGCAGCCGAAGTGTTGTACTTACTCTCCGCTACTTTTCCCTTTTTAACAATCGCATCATTCTCTACTACCAGTTTTTCGCTGGGGGAAAGAATGATCTTGTCATTCGGCCTGTTTTTGATTGTCACCTCCACACTTCCTCTTATCAGGCTGGTCTCTGTATGTTTATCTTCCGGGTAAGCCTTTACATTGAATACAGTACCCAATACTTTTATATTGATGCTTGATGTATGAATAATGAAGGGCTTTTCTTTCATCTTCATCACATCGAAATAACCTTCTCCTGTTAGTGTCACTTCCCGCAGGTCCTTTCCGAAATTTTTATCATAGGTAAGCTTGCTTCCGGCATTCAGCCATACAATTGATCCGTCCGGTAATTCAATTTTTGATTTGGAGCCTGGCCTTGTGCTGATTTCGTTTACTTCTCTCGCTATACCCCGTCCGCTTTCTTCACCGCCTCGCAGTCCTGTCATGCTATTGAACAGGAAAAAACCTCCAATGATGGCAGCTGCTGCAGCCGCCCAATACCACCTGATCCTTTTTGTATTTCCTTTCTCAACTACCACAATACCATCTCCCAGATCGATATTCATTTCCCTCATCCGCTGCTGATGAAGCATAAAAGCATCTTCAGCTTCCATAAAATCATTGGCAGATCTGCTGGTCCAAACATCCTCAATATTCTGTACCGCATGCTGCCATTCCGGGTGTTGCTGAATGAGCTGTTCCAGTTCCTTTAGATCCGGCAGGGTGGCTTCGTTCGCTAATTTTTTCGACAATAAAATCCAAAATTTCTCCTGGCTCATTCAACGAGTTGATTAGAATAAACCATTAAGACACTAAAAAACAGGCAATACCCCTAAAAGAATTTTAACTTTTTTTTGGAGAAACGGGGGTAACAGGGGCTTTTATATTCATCTGCATACAATTACCGACCCTTCGAAGAGCAATGGCCATTTGTGCCTCAACAGTTTTTACAGAAAG
>DEHX01000080.1:0-3207 GCA_002352145.1 Chitinophagaceae bacterium UBA2789 | reverse complement strand
GTGAATGCAAATTGCTTCAGCCGGTAGTAAAGCAGTACAAATAACTCTTTGTATGCGGCCTGGTCGTTGTTTACTGCAATTAGCGTAAGCAATCGCTTTATTTGTTCGTTTTCAGTCATATGAGCAAAAGACGGCTCAATCTAAGGAATTGGAATTGGAAAAAGAGTGACTTCCAAACAGAAATATTTTTTCAGGGAGAAATTATATTATTTATTGATTTTGCACAACACATTTATTCCTCGTAATTACCCCGATGGATAGTAATAAAAAAGCCATTGCGAAACAATCACAATGGCTGGGTGGACCCTGCTGGGATCGAACCAGCGACCCTCTGATTATGAGTCAGATGCTCTAACCGTCTGAGCTAAGGGTCCTGAGCATTTTTGCTCAAAGAGCTGCAAAAGTAACAAATAATAATTATTACTCCTTCTTAACCAATCTTTAACCGAAAGAAAAATATATTTGCGACCTTAATAACTCTTATGAAGAAATTTCTCGCTGCTGCTTTCTGTGCCCTATTCAGTTTCACTCTAGTTGCCCAGGAAAAACCTGCCCCTAAAAAGAAGGTTATAGACATGAGCAACCGTGCCAATGATCATTTCCTGTTGCAGTTTGGCTACACCAGCTGGGCCGGAAAACCAGACAGTATCAATACCAAAGGATTATCCAAAAGTATTAATGCTTACTTCATGTTTGACTTTCCTTTCAAAACAAACCCTAAGCTGAGCATGGCTTTTGGCCCCGGAATAGCAACCGATCATATTCTTTTCACGAAAACATACGTTGGTATCAAAGACCAGACAAATTCCATTTATTTCACTGATCAGGCTGATACCAATCACTTTAAGAAAACAAAACTGGCAACGGCCTACCTGGAAGCTCCAATCGAGTTGCGCTTTTCAGCCAACCCGGAAACAGGCAAAGGATTCAAAGCTGCAATTGGCGTTAAAATAGGTACATTATTAAATGCCCATACCCGCAACACAAAGTTTGAAGACAAGAACGGAAATGCTTTAAATGACTATGTAATGAAGGAATCCAGCAAAAGATTCCTGAACAAAAACCGCATTTCCGCACAGGCAAGATTTGGCTATGGCCATTTCACACTTTACGGAAGCTATCAGCTTACTACACTCTTCCGGGATGGTGCCGGCCCCGAAGTAAGGCCCTTCTCAATCGGACTTACCCTTAGCGGACTATAAATAAGATTTTTGAAAAAGGGCTTTGCCAACTGGTAAAGCCCTTTTCCTTTTAAGTAAATAACCCTGTTTATCTTTGCACCTGCTCCGCTGCTGCGGGGCTTTTATTCTATATGCTCGAAAAGAAAAATATCATTCAACAGGAAGAAAGAGCGGTACTGGTGGGTCTCGTACACAAAGACCAGACAGAGCAGCAGGTGCATGAATACCTTGATGAATTAGCTTTCCTGGCTGAAACAGCAGGTGCCATTACCGTAAAACGGTTTACCCAAAAATTACCCCATCCCGACAGCCGTACTTTTATTGGAAAGGGAAAACTGGAAGAAATCCGCCAGTATATTCAGGGGAAAAATATCCGGATTGTCATTTTTGATGATGAGCTTTCCGGTGCACAGATCAACAACATTGAAAAAGCCCTGGAAGTAAAAACGATAGACAGGAGCGATTTAATTCTCGACATTTTTGCCCGCAGAGCCAAAACAGCACAAGCAAAAGCACAGGTTGAACTGGCGCAATACCAATATATCTTACCCCGGCTGAGAGGTATGTGGAAACACCTTGAAAGACTAGGTGGCGGTATCGGAACAAGAGGCCCTGGTGAAAGTGAGATAGAAACCGACCGTCGTATCGTGAGAGACAAAATATCATTGCTTCGTAAGCGACTGGCAGAAATAGATAAGCAAGCCTTTACCCAGCGCAAAGACAGGGGTGAGTTAATACGAGTGGCTTTAGTGGGATATACCAATGTAGGCAAGTCAACCATCATGAACCTGCTGAGTAAAAGAGATGTCTTTGCAGAAAATAAATTGTTTGCAACATTGGATACCACTACCAGTAAAGTGGTTTTTGAAAATACCCCATTCCTGCTCAGTGATACAGTAGGTTTTATACGCAAACTACCCCATCACCTGGTAGAAAGTTTCAAAAGCACCCTGGACGAAGTAAGAGAGGCTGATATACTATTGCATGTGGTAGACATCTCGCATCCTGCCTACGAAGATCAGCTGGGGGTAGTTAATAAAACATTGCAGGAGTTAGATGCTTTTGATAAACCAACCCTCACCATTTTCAATAAAATGGACCTCTACGAAAAAAATACATTTGACGAGTGGCTGGAAGAAAGCACAAAAAAAGAAATTTTGGAAGACCTCTATGAGAGATGGCAAAGAGAAACCAACGGAAATGCAGTCTTTGTAGCAGCTATTGAAAAACGGAACCTGGATTTGCTCCGCAAAACAATCCTCGACAAAGTGAGAGAACTCTATCGTATCCGTTATCCATACAAAACTGAGTTCATCTATTGAGTATGAAGAAATCACTCACCTGGCACAAGATTGCAGACCATATCAATGAACTCGGGTTTGCGGAAAACAATATCGCCCTTGCCTGGCTGAATGAAAAAAAGATTTGCATCGGCCGGTATAAAGAGCAGGTTTTTGCTTTTGCCTGGAAATGTCCGCATGCCGGGGGTTTNNCCGGTACAAATTCGATATGCGGAACGGCCGTAATGTAAGCGGCGAAGGCTATTACCTGAAAAACTGGCCAGTAGAGATCAGGGAAGAAGGTGTCTTTGTAGGCGTGGAAGAAACAGGGGGATTCTGGAATATTTTCCGTTAAAAATTGATGCTGAATTACCTTGTAGAAAAACTTAAAATCCCTATTTTNNTCTGACTGTTAATCAGAGGGTCGTTGGTTCAAGTCCAACAGGGGGAGCAAAAAGTCTTCAGAATAATATTTCTGTAGACTTTTTTGTTTTAAGACACTTTATTCTTTTCCTAAATGATCGCTTACCACAAGGTTTAGTATTCAATACTTCACCTCATGTAAAAAAATTTGCCACCAGCATCGAAGCAATACCCACTGCCAGCCCGCCATAGATTTCCTGCGATGTATGATCAGATACTATAAAACGGGAAGTGCATACAATACCCGCAATTAATATGACTGCAGAAAGATAAATACCAAAGTTCAGGTCCTGCGAAAAAGCCAGCAGAAATAAAAATGCCAG
>DEHX01000062.1 GCA_002352145.1 Chitinophagaceae bacterium UBA2789 | reverse complement strand
GATGTATTTGTGTTGTCCATTTCAAATGATGCTGTACACCGCTCGCAGGAAGTAGCGGTTGCCTGCCCTGTAAGAATAATTAAGATCACATGAACGAAAAGATCATTGCATTTATCACCAAACAGACCTGTGGTAACCTGTGTTGTGTTACTGCAAAAGGGAAGCCCTGGTGCTTCAGTTTTTTTTATGCATTTAATAAGGAAGAAGGCTTGTTGTACTACAAATCATCAGAAGATGCAAGGCATTCAGCTATCATAAAGGCAAACCCTTTTGTTGCGGGTACCATTCTGCCGGATAAACTTAATCTTTTGCAGATTAAAGGAGTTCAGTTCGAGGGAACCGTCATTCCTTTTGAGCACTCCCTGGCAAAAGGTGCCTATTCAGCCTATCATAAAAAATTTCCGTTCTCCATTGCAATGCCGGGGCAAATCTGGACTATCAGGCTGGACGAAATAAAATTTACTGATAACTCACTGGGTTTTGGCACCAAACTCAAGTGGGAGCGGAATGAAATGTCATTAAACAGTAAATAAAAGTATTTAAATACTTTTATTATTGAATTTTGCATATCTTTGTTTTCACATTAAAACAACCGATATGCAACCAGTAGCAGAGAATATCCTCAATGTAACCTTGCTGGAACCACGCCTTAAGCACCCTACTATTTTTAACCGCTTTGATGAACTGGCTGAGGGAGATAGCCTTACCATTCATAATGATCATGATCCCAAACCACTCTATTACCAGATGCTGGGTGAAAGGGGAAATATTTTTACCTGGGAATACCTGGAACAAGGACCAGAATGGTGGAAAGTAAGGATCAGCAAAAAAATCAGTGGCGAACAGGATGAAACATTGGGACAGATTGCCGCCAAGGATCTTCGGAAGGCACAAATTTTTAAAAAATACGGACTCGATTTTTGTTGTGGAGGCAAAAGAACGGTAAAAGAGGCTTGTAAGGAAAAAGGTATTGATGTAACAAAAATTGAACAGGAATTACAACAGGCGGATAAACTGGCAGCTACTGCCCGGCCCTTACCCTATAATGACTGGAACCTCGATTTTCTTTGCGATTATATTGTAAATACACATCACAGCTATGTATTGAAGACGCTTCCCGATATCAGTGCTTATGCAGACAAGGTGAACCGTGTGCATGGTGGCCGTCATCCCGAACTGGGACCTATCAGCCTCCTGGTGCAAAATACTTACAATGAAATGATGAGTCATATGGTAAAAGAAGAGAAAGTATTGTTTCCCTATATCAAAGCGTTGGTAGCAGCTACTAATGGAGTGCAGCCATTGCAGGCATCTCATTTTGGTACGGTACAAAATCCCATCAACATGATGGAAATGGAGCATGAGGTGGTAGGAAATAACTTTGCAGAGATCAGAAACCTCACTAATGATTACACATTACCGGAGGATGCCTGTGCCAGTTACAGTTTGTTGTACAGGTTATTGGAAGAGTTTGAGGAAGATCTTCACCTGCATGTCCATTTGGAAAACAATATTCTCTTTCCGAAGGCGCTGAAACTGGAGAAAGATCATCTAAAAAATAATTGACCATGAAACTTTTTTTTATTTCTCTTGGGCTCTTGTTAATTGCCGCCTGTAATAATCAGCAATCAGCACCGGCTGCAGATGAGCATAAAGCGGCTGATCAGCATGAACACAATTTGCCGGCAGAATCATTACGTCTTAATAATGGAGTGAAATGGAAGGCTGACAGCAGTACAAATAATAATGTGAAAGCTTTGCAGGCCATCGTTGAGCAATTTACCAGTACTGAAAAAACACCAGGGACTTATAAGCAACTTGGAGCAACACTGCAGTCCGGGCTCGACAAAATGATCAGTGAATGCCGGATGAAAGGGCCTGATCATGATGCACTTCATAAATGGCTGGAACCTTTAATTGGCCAGGTTAAAAAGTTAAACGAAACTGAAAAACCGGAAGAGTCGGCTCAACAGCTTACTGCTATCACTCAGCAAATCCAACTTTATTTTCAATTTTTTGAGTAATGATCATAAATGCTAATACTAAGATTGCTACAGTACTGAAAGCTCATCCGGGTGCACTGGAGGCGATTATTAGCATCAGTCCGAAGTTTCAAAAGCTGAGAAACCCGATTCTTCGCAAACTGATGGCAGGAAGAACCAGCCTGGCCATGGCATCAAAAGTGGGAGGGTGTACCATAAATGAGTTTTTTGAAAAACTTCACCCACTGGGGTTTAAAATTGATAAATCTGTTCAACCATCTAAAATAAAGGATATGAAAGCAATGCCATCACTACTGCAGGATATTAACCCGCAGCGACTCGTCTCATTAGATGTGCGCCCTATACTTGCAGCGGGTGCTGATCCGCTGACACTTATTTTAGGAAAGATAAAAGAATTGCAGACCGGGCAGGTATTGGAGATCGTCAATACGTTTGAGCCGAGGCCATTAATGGGATTATTAAAAAAGCAGGGCTTTGATTCCTATGCTGCTATCATTCATGATGATTTGGTCAAGACTTATTTCTACAGGGAAACTGAGACGCCTGTGAATAATAGTGAAGGAAATGAGGATAAGGCTGATGGATGGAATGACCTGATGGAAAGATATAACGGCAAGATGAATGTTGTAGATGTGAGGAACCTGGAAATGCCGAAGCCAATGATGACTATACTGGAGTCGCTCAATAAGCTTGAGGCTGGTAAGGCATTATTTGTACAGCATAAACGTATTCCCGTATTTTTATTGCCGGAGCTGGCAGACCGGGGGCTTGATTATCGCATCAATGAAGAGAGAGAAGGAGATGTTCAACTTTTAATTTTTAAACCCTGAAATGTTTGGAAGCGGCTTTAATAATGCAGCAGGCAGGAATACCACACATAAAATAGTACTGCCCTTCTATGCTTATGCCGCTGTTTCGCTGCTTGTTTCTACCGTACTTTTATTTTTTTCTGCAGAGGCATTCACACAGCATTATTTTCATCCGCATACGTTAGCTATCACTCATATGATGGCGTTGGGCTGGGGTACCATGATTATACTTGGTGCCAGTCACCAGTTGGTACCGGTGCTGATTGAGAAAAATTTGTACAGTGTCAGATTAGGCTATGCTTCCTTTTTCATGGCTGCTGTGGGCATACCTTTATTAGTATATGGCTTTTATGTGTTTGACATGGGCTGGCCGGCAAAATGGGGTGGCCGGTTTGTACTGCTTTCAGTGATCTGCTATATCATTAACCTGGCAGCAAGTATGTCGGAGGGACGAAAAGTAAATGTGCATGCGGTGTTTATTCTCACGGCTTCTTTGTGGTTATTCCTCACTGCTTTTCTGGGACTGGCATTGGTGTATAATTTCACTTTTCCGTTTTTACCAAAAGAAACACTGCAATACCTTCCGCTGCATGCCCATGTGGGTATCATTGGCTGGTTTCTTTTATTGATAATCGGAGTGGGTTCAAGGCTTATTCCCATGTTCCTGATTTCAAAATATGCTAACAGCAAATTGCTCTGGGTTATTTATTTCCTCATCAATGCAGGGTTACTCAGCTTTATGCTCAGTTTTCTTTATTTCCCGNNGATGAACAAATGAAAACATCCCTGCTTTCTGTGATGATGATGTTGCTGCCGCTGCTTTTCTTAGTAGTTATAACCGGCTGGCTGGTAGCAGACCAGATAAGTGCCAGGATGGTGCTGATATATGGCTTTGCCATTTTCTTCGGCTGGATCACGGCGATTATTTTTGGGATGACGTTTAAAACACTGCCATTTATTGTCTGGAATAAAGTGTATCATGACAAGGCAGGGTTAGGTAAAACCCCCAATCCCAAAGACCTTTTCAGTAATAAGCTATTTATATTGATGGTGCTTATCTACCTGGGCGGTTTCATTCTATTTATAGCAGGGGCTTACCTGGCAGATACTTATCTTTTGAATTTTGCGGCGGCAATTTTGCTCTTAGCTGCAGTTTTATACAACTGGAATGTGATGAAAGTATTATTTCATAAACCAAAAAAATTATGAATGTCATCACTAATAATTCTATCAGGTGTACCATTGCACTGGAGGCATTGGAACAGGTAGTTGATCCGGAGATCGGACTGAATGTGGTGGATCTCGGGTTGATCTACCAGCTGGATTTTGATGAGGAACATAAAAAAATATTTGTAACAATGACCCTGACAACCCAGTTTTGTCCTATGGGTGAATCTATCACTGCTGCTGTCAAAAGGGTGATGGAACATACATTTCCTGGGGAGGAAGTGCGGGTCGAACTTAGTTTTGATCCACCATGGAGTCATGAACGAATTTCAGAAGAAGGAAAACATTTTTTAAATCAATGACATGTTAAGTCTTACCTGTAAAACGGCTATCAAAGCGGTGATCTACCTGGCTTCAAAGTTTGAAACAGGAGAGAAGGCAGGCATTAAGGAGATTGCAGAATTTATTGATGCCAGCGAACATACCGTTGGTAAAATGCTGCAGGTGCTGGTGAAAGAGGAAGTGATCAACAGTGTTAAAGGACCTAATGGTGGTTTTTTCATTACAGAAAAGCAAAAAAATCAGCCTATCATCAACATTGTGGAAGCGATTGATGGAAAGGAGGTCTTTAAGCAATGCGGATTAGGTTTCAGCAAATGCTCTTCTGCGCATCCCTGTCCTTTACATGATGATTATAAAGTAGTGAGAGATCTTTTTGAAAAAATGTGCCGTGAAAAAAAAGTAACCGACCTCTGCGAGCCGGTTACCAGTGGATTAGCCTATTTATTCGGTTAGGTTATTTTAATTGCTGGAACCTTGCCTGGAAAAAACGCAGGTATTTGGGTTCATAGATCATTTTTAATCCCCGTATTTTATGACGGCGTTCATATACCCTTGCTGTGGATTCAGCGATCACATCCATATGAGCCTGTGTGTACACCCGGCGGGGAATAGTAAAGCGGACCAGTTCCAGTTTTGGATAATAATTCTCGCCGTTAGCTTTTCTGCCGGCAGAAACCACACCTCTTTCCATTGTTCTTACACCTGAATCCAGGTAAACTTCTGCGGCTAATGTTTGTGCAGGAAACTCATCCTGTGGTATATGTGGAAGAAATTTTTTAGCATCAACAAAAATACCATGACCACCGATAGGCTTTACTATTGGCACACCAAAGTCCATCATTTTTTCCCCGAGATAAACTACCTGTCCTACCCTGGCATGAATATGATCATCATTCACACTTTCTTTGATACCGATAGCCATTGCTTCCATNNAAACCTCCAATGTTTACCAGGGCGTCTTTCTTGGCACTCATAGTAGCGCCGTCGGTAAGGTTGCAGATATCTTTTACAATCTGGCGGATTGATTTTCTCTCAAAACCTTTTTCTCTTTTCTGAATGAAGTGAGCATTTTCTGCCACCCTTGTCATGTCATGTATGATCTTAATGCCATGTTTTTTGGTTAATGCCCTCAGCTCTTTCAGGTTCTGTATGCTGATGGGTTGTCCGCCGGCCATATTTACACTGGTGGCGATGCTAACGTAAGGAATCTTCTTCGCACCATGTTTTTTGATCAGGGCTTCCAGTTTTTCCAGGTTCACATTGCCCTTAAAAGGAAATTCATTTTCGGGATCATGGGCTTCATCAATAATGATATCTTCAAATTTTCCGCCGGCCAGTTCCTGGTGCAGACGTGTAGTAGTGAAATACATATTGCCGGGAATAATATCCCCTTTTTTGATCATGATCTTTGACAGGATATGTTCAGCCCCGCGGCCCTGGTGAGTAGGAACTAAATATTTATAACCATAAAATTCTTTTACCGTTTCTTCCAGGTGATAAAAGTTGCGGCTGCCAGCATAGGCTTCATCTCCCAGCATTAGTCCGGCCCATTGACGATCGCTCATGGCAGAGGTACCGCTGTCGGTCAGCAGATCAATGTACACATCTTCCGATTTTAATAAAAATGTATTAAAGCCTGCTTCCTGTAAGGCTTTTTTCCGCTGTGCTGCTGTTGTCATCTTCAACAACTCCACCATTTTGATCTTGTAAGGTTCGGCCCAGCTTTTATAAATGTTGTGTTTCATTTGTTGATTATTGAATATTGAAAATTGATTTATTGAATATTTTATTGTTGCTTATTGGGCAGGTTTCAGTTTTGCCGTAAAGTGTCTCAGCAACGGGGTTTCTTCGGTTATCACTAATCCTCTTAATTCATTTCTCCGGTTAAAGACTTCAATGATGACTTCTGCTACATAATCAATATGGCTTTGTGTGTACACTCTTCGTGGAATGGCCAAACGCACCAGTTCCATTTGTGCAGGAACCAGTTTACCATTTTCATCATACTTGCCAAACATCAGTGAGCCTATTTCAACAGTACGGATGCCTCCTTCTTCATAGAGGGCACATACCAATGATTGCCCCGGATATTGCTCAACACGGATATGTGGCAAAAATGCTTTTGCATCGAGGTATACGGCATGTCCGCCTGCCGGCTGCATTACCGGCACANNCCGATGGCAATGGCTTCCAAATCTCTTCCTGCCAGGCCACCATAGGTTGTAAAGCCTTCGGTAATGATCAGGAGGTTTCTGCAACGAACAGCGAGATCAAGGTCTTTCATAGCCAGGAAACCGCCGATATTGGCAAAGGCATCTTTTTTAGCACTCATCGTACAGCCGTCGGCATAGGAAAATAATTCCTGTGCAATTTCTGATACAGCCTTATCAGCATAACCTTGTTCCCTCAGTTTGATGAAGTAAGAATTTTCTGCAAAACGGCAGGCATCAATGAACAAAGGAATTTTATATTCATCACAAACTGTTCGTACATCTTTGATGTTTTGCATGCTTACCGGCTGGCCACCACCTGAATTATTGGTGACAGTGATGATCACCATCGGTATATTCTCAGCGCCTTTCTCTTTTATCACTTTTCGTAAAGCTTCCACATCCATATTTCCTTTGAACGGGGCCGGAATCGTAGGATGTTTGCCTTCTTCGCAAAGGCAATCGATTCCTTCTGCACCGGAGAACTCGATATTGGCACGGGTGGTATCAAATAAGGTATTGCTGATAAAATATTTTCCTTTACCTCCGAGTATGGTAAATATGATTTTTTCGGCTGCCCTTCCCTGGTGGGTGGGAATGATGTAAGGCATATGCGTGATGCTACGTACTGAATCTTCAAACCGGAAAAAGCTGTTGCTGCCGGCATAAGATTCATCGCCCTGCATAATGCCGGCCCACTGGTTGCTGCTCATGGCGCTGGTGCCGCTGTCGGTCAGCAGGTCTATCAGAATATCATTGGCATGAATACGGAACGAGTTGTATTCGGCTTTGGCCAGGATTTGTTTCCTTTCTTCTTTAGTAGTGAAATAGATCGGTTCCACCGATTTTATCCGGAAGGGTTCTATGATTGTTTTCATCCGCAATGTTTTAATCAGCAGAAAGCTGATGATGGAAAAATGAGGTTATGGACCGGGGACAGCAAACCGGTTAACTTGGTTTGCGGATGATATTTTTCCAGATGTTCATGCAATAAAAAAGCCTGCCCAAAAGTAGAAGGGGCAGGCTTTTTTGGCTATGACTTTTATCAGGCGCCGAACTGTTTCAGGTGATGGTCAAAATGCTTCCAGGTGGCTTTGCTCCACTGCTCTTTGGTAAGTTTCCCAAATATGGGGTGCTTGTCGTTAACCATATTATTTTCAGAGAAGCGGTTTAGCATATCCAGCAATTTGGTTTTTTCTTCTTCAAAGTTTTTGGGCTTACCGGCAGTGATGAATGTTTTATCGGTAGGTAATCCCTGCTTCCAGGGCTTTTCGTCATACAAAGCTTTTTTGAACAGCGGCATGATCAGTTTCATCAGCCAGTTGGCTTTCAGGCTATGGGTGCCTAATGCCACACCCATGGGGGCTTGCAGGTGAGCCAGCATTTGTGCCACATCCATTTTGCCCCATTTTCGTTCCGTTTGCGGAGTTAATGTATGGATGCGGTCAACGAGTTCTTGTTTTACTGCAGGATCGAATAGATTTTTGATTTCCATAGTTAATGTTTAAGGTCGGCAAATATAGGCAAATAAAAATGCCCGGATGTATGAACGGTCCGGGCATTAGCAGTTAACAAGAGAAATTATTTCTTCTTCCTCGGGCTTTCAATGGCTGCCTGTGCTGCCGCCAACCTGGCGATGGGCACACGGAAAGGAGAACAGCTTACATAGTTCATACCGATACGGTGACAGAACTTCACACTGTCTGGATCTCCGCCATGCTCACCACAGATACCCACTTTCAGGTTCGGCTTGGTGATGCGGCCCCTTTCAGTACCGGCTTTGATAAGTTGCCCGATACCTTCCTGGTCAATTGTCTGGAACGGATCGTCCGGAAGTATTTTCAGATCCAAATATTTGGGTAAGAAACCACCGATATCATCGCGGCTGAAACCAAAACTCATTTGTGTAAGGTCATTGGTGCCGAAACTGAAAAAGTCAGCTGCTTTTGCCATGAACTCTGCTCTTAAGGCAGCTCTTGGTGTTTCAATCATCGTACCATACAGGTAAGGAATCTTCCGCATACCCATCTTTTCACATACTTCTTTGTACACCCTGTCCACAATTTCTTTCTGGTG
>DEHX01000085.1 GCA_002352145.1 Chitinophagaceae bacterium UBA2789 | reverse complement strand
TGCTGCCTCCCGTAGGAGTCGGGCCCGTGTCTCAGTGCCCGTGTGACTGGTCGTGCTCTCACACCAGTTACTGATCGCAGGCTTGGTGGGCCGTTACCCCGCCAACTACCTAATCAGCCGCACAGCCATCTTCAAGTGATAAATCTTTAATAACAGAGAGATGCCTCTCCGCTATACTATGGGGTATTAATCCAAATTTCTCTGGGCTATTCCCCGCTCGAAGGAAGGTTCTGTACGTGTTCCGCACCCGTTTGCCGGTCGCCATCAGTGTATTGCTACACCATGCTGCCCCTCGACTTGCATGTATTAAGCCTGCCGCTAGCGTTCATCCTGAGCCAGGATCAAACTCTCCATTGTAAATGATGTTTGATACTGACATTTAAAATTCTCAAGAGAAAATTAACGTGTCAAATCTAAATTGTATTTAGCTTGACTTACCTATTAGTTCTTATCTCAACTTAGTGAGATAAGGTGCTATTGTTTCCCAACTTTCAAAGATCTTTTGGCTTCTTATTGCCACCCGTTTTTTGAACGGGAGTGCAAAGGTAAGGGCCATTTTATTTCTACCAAATTTTTCTTCATTTATTTTTAAATAAAATCAGAATATTCTGGAGTGAAAATCAATTCGTTTTGTGAAGAACTGTCCTCATTTTTTTGAGGCGGACGGCAAAGGTAAGACATCGGTACTTACTAGCCAATTTTATTGTTTACTTTTATTCACATTTGCCACACAGCAGATCACATTTTCTTCAGAGAGCTACCGTTATTTTCAAACGGGTTGCAAAGATAAGGGTGAGCAATTTCTCCACCAATAATTTTGATGATAAAAATATTAACAATCAACGAAATGCAGTACTAGCAAGGGATACAGGCCAATTTTTTTTTTGATATCTTTTTTGCGACAAACGAAAAACCCTTGGCTAATTGATATTACGCCTTAATAAGCAAGTAGTAATCATCAATATTCGAATTCAATCTTTTCTAAGAAAAGACCACGGGCGGGCACAGCGAAACTGGCTTTTGTACAGTCTTTTGCCTCAATGATTTGCTGAAATTCCTCCATTTCAATTTTACACCTTCCTAAACGCAGCATTGTGGCAGTAAGTGCTCTTACCATACCTCTTAAGAAACGATTCGCTTTAACATTGTAAACCAGACAGTTGTCCACATTATACCATTTACTTTCAAGTATGTGACATTGAAATGTCTTAACTTGAGTGTTTCTTTTAGAAAAAGAAGTGAAATCGGAATATTTCTTTACTATCTCTGCTGCATCCTGCATCCTGGCAATATCTAATTTATACGGAAAGTAATAGGCTCTGTCATCCAAAAAAGGATTTTTATGCTGGTATATATAATATCTATACTCCCTACTGACAGCATCAAAACGACAGTGGGCCTCATCTGAAACAGGAGTAAATGACTTCAAGACAATATCTGGCGGAAGTATTGCATTGATTTTGTAAACAAATTGAGGACTTATTGAACCCTCGTAATCAAAATGAAAGAAGTTTTGTAATGCATGCACCCCTGCATCAGTGCGGGAAGATCCTGTCATCTCAATCTTTTGTTTTTGCAAAATCGCAAATGCTTTCTCTACTTCTGCCTGAATTGTATTAGCATTATGCTGAGACTGAAAGCCACTATATGCTGTCCCTTTATATGCAACTTCTAGAAAGTAACGAGCCATAAGGATTAATTGCGAAGCATAGCCTTGAAACGGTTACTATAATACTCATCTTTGATCTCAGATTGTAAAGAGGAAAAATTAGCCGGATCTAGAACGTAATTATAAGCTGTGTCAAAAAAAATATACTTGCCCTGATCAGTAAGAAATAACACACAAAGGTTCTTTATATGAACAGTGGTGAAGCACTTTTGCTTAAAGGCTTTTTTAGCCACGGCAATCATATCTTCATCATTTTCGCCGGCAGCCATTTGTTTACGTAACTGAAAAAAATCCTGGTCCTGTGCTTTTATTTCACATTTTGTAATTGAAAGATCAGGAGAGGCTTTTTCTATCACTTTTTCTTCTATTACAGGTTTGACATCTGTCACCTTTTCTTCTTCCTTTGCAACTGTGTCAATTATCTCCACAAACTTCTTCTCCTCTTTTTTTTCTTCACCCGTTTTTGCTAATGGTATTTCTACAATTTTAGGATTAGGAATTACTAATCTAATAGTATCCTTTTGTCCGGCAGCGTCTTCATCAATAAATACCAGTCCGAACCCTTCTGTAGTTGAGCTTTCAGACCATTTTTTAACCATAGTAGGTTTATAAGATGTGCCCCCTGCGTAGTTATTATCCTCTTTCTTCACTCCAGGATCAGGTTTCTTTTCTGTTACTATATCGGTAGTTTTAGCTACTACAGGTTCAGTTACTTTTTTTTCTTCAATAATTGGTTGGCCTGGTGCTTTTTCTGCTGGTTTTATGGTTACAAGATCAATTTTTGTAGTATCAGTTACCTCCTTTTTTGCTACAACAGGTTCAACAACAATTTTCTTTTCTTCTGAAGTCTTAACCGTCTTTTCTTTTAGTGAAGGGTCATCTGCAGCTTTTGACAGGATTTCAGTGAACTCAGAGACATCTTTACTATCTGTCGCACCAGTATTTATTTTCGATGTTGCCACATTCCCCATTTGAATGGTCAGGGTTTGCAGATTATATAAACCCCATCCTTTCTCGCCAAAGTTTTTAAGCAAATAACCGTGATCTTTCCGATTTATTACAACAGAAAACTTATGCTCTGGCCACTTATTCTGTGGAAAACCTATACTGAAATTATAAACCGTGTCCTTAAGTTTTGACAATAAAAGATATCCTGAAGAAGTGGAACTAAACACTTTCTCATCCATTTTAACAAAGAAGGGTTGCTCCGATTCTGACTGGATATAGATAAAGTATACTTTTTGTGCCTGGGTGGTATATGCTATGCATGAAAACAACAGGCCGAGGAGGAGTTTATTCATTATCCGGGTATTGGTATATTACAAATTTAACCGAAATGCTGCTACTAACTCACCAACAGACACAAGAACTTGTTAAATAGCCCAACCTTTCATCCCAATAATGTTTATAAGAAAAGCCGGGCCCACTAAATTTGCGTCACCTAAAATAAAACTATGAATAAATTTCTTCTCACTATCCTGCTGACCTTATCAGGGATTAGCCTGCTGGCACAGCCGGCCCATAATAACGATACATCCTGGAAAAAGGAGTACAGGGAAACAGCGACTAAGATTAATAATCTTATTCACACCAAACTTGATGTAAAACCTGATTTTAGCAAATCATACCTGTATGGGAAAGCCTGGTTAACATTAAAACCTCATTTCTATCCCACTGATTCATTAAACCTGGATGCAAAAGGAATGGAATTCAAAAAAGTGGCCTTACTTAAAGGTGGCAAGGAAATTCCTCTTACATACAAATATGATGACTGGAATCTGCGTATTCAGCTTGATAAGACTTATAAAAGCAATGAAAGTTATGTAGTCTATATAGATTACATAGCCAAGCCAGACGAATTTGAAGCAAAGTATAGCCAGGGAGCCATGCTGGGCATCAAGGGTATGTATTTCATCAATCCCCGCGGCGAAGAAAAAGATAAGCCGACCCAAATATGGACTCAGGGGGAAACAGAATCCAGTTCAGCCTGGTTTCCGACCATTGATAAAACAAACCAGCGTTGCACCCAGGAACTTACTGTGACCGTTGATAATAAATATGTAACCCTAAGCAACGGTAAATTAATGAGCCAGAAAAAAAATGCAGATGGCACCCGCAGTGATTACTGGAAAATGGACCTCCCCCATGCTCCCTATTTGTTCTTTCTTGGTGTAGGAGATTATGCGGTTATAAAGGATAAATGGAAAGACAAAGAAGTCAATTACTATGTAGAAAAAGAATATGCGCCAGTAGCAAAAAAGATTTTTGGAAATACTCCTGAAATGATGACCTTCTTTTCAAAAATCACCGGTGTAGATTATCCATGGGTGAAGTATTCGCAAATAACCGGAAGGGATTATGTGGCCGGAGCAATGGAAAATACCACCGCCACCATTCACCAGGAAAGTGCCCAGCAGGACGCCAGGGAGTTAATTGATGGCAATTCCTGGGAAGGTACCATTGCCCATGAATTATTTCACCAATGGTTTGGTGATTATGTAACCACTGAAAGCTGGAGCAACCTTACGCTGAATGAATCATTTGCAGATTACAGTCAGACACTTTGGGATGAATATAAGTATGGTAAAGATGCCGGTGATGCTGAAAATTTCCAGGGTATGCAAGGATATCTTGGCAACCCCGGCAGCGATAAAAAGGACCTTGTAAGATTTCAATACCAGCACCGTGAAGATATGTTTGATGCGGTGAGCTACCAGAAAGGAGGTCGCATTCTGCATATGCTAAGAAACTATGTAGGCGACAGTGCATTTTTTAAATCATTGAACAATTACCTGACAACAAATAAGTTTAAATCAGCAGAGGCCCACCAACTGCGTCTTGCTTTTGAGGAAGTAACAGGCCGTGACCTGAACTGGTTTTTTAACCAATGGTATTTTGGCAGCGGGCATCCTACTGTTGAAATAGATTACCAGTATAATGACGAAGCCGGAAAAGTGCATGTTATTGTCAAACAAACACAAAAAACCGGCAAACTATTCAAACTCCCTATTGCCATTGACATTTACAACGGCCCTAATAAAGTCAGACATAATGTCTGGGCGAATAATGCGACTGACACCTTCACTTTTACATATACCAAGAGACCCGACCTGATTAATGTTGATGGTGACAAAGTATTATTGTGGGTAAAGAAAGACAATAAAACACTTGAGAATTTCATACACCAGTACACTTATGCTGGTAATTATATAGACAGAAGAGAAGCTATTGATTTTGCTTCAAAAAAACTTGACGATCCTAAAGCTGTAGAATTAATCAAGACTGCCCTTAACGACAGATACTATGGACTGAGAAGTTTCGCCATAAGCAAAGCAGACTTGCGAAAAGAAACTATCCGAAATAGTTTTGAACCGGTATTCAACGAACTGGCCCAAAAGGATAAATATGCAACGGTAAGGGCAGCAGCTATTGCTAAACTGGGTGAATACAAGAAAGCTGATTATATCGCCCTTTTTAAAACTGCTGTAAATGATTCATCTTACAGTGTGGCTGGTAACGCTTTAGTTGCTCTCGGAAAGGTGGACCAGGCATTGGCCACTGCCCTGGCCAAGCAACTTAGTGATAAGCCAGCCAAAGGAAACCTTCAGGAAGCTATCATGAATGAAATCGTAAAATCAGGCGATGAAACTATGGCTGAAAAGATCATCGGTGGTTTTGCCAAAATGCCAATTAGCCAGGAAAAATTCCAGTCATTGGGCCCGCTGAGTTCTTATCTCTCCGTAATAAAAAGTATTGAGAAAATAAGATGGGGTGTAGACGAGATCGTAAAGTTCAGAGATGGCATACCCGAAGGATTCCGCAATCAAACTGACCCCTATATCAATGGTATGATCCTTAAAGGTCTGCTGGCTAAAAAAGAAAAAGAAGCTAAAGAAAACAGCAGCAATGCTGCACTGCAGGAACTGGCCAACTATATCAAATCAAAATTGCCGGAAGAAGATAAGAAAGGTTTCTAAGTGATTATTGCTTACAATAATAAAGCCACTACAATTGTAGTGGCTTTATTTATAGTTTAATTTCTTACCAACTGCCACTGGCACCGCCACCTCCACCGCTTCCGCCTCCAAAACCTCCAAAGCCTCCTCCGCCAGACCAACCACTACCACCCGACCAGCCTCCACTTCCCCTGCCGCCAGACCAACCACCAAAACCTCCCCTTGAGACATAGGTGCCGCCACCTGTTCCTCCAGCTACACTGCTGATGATGATGAATATTACAATCGCTACAATCATCCACGTCTTCAATCCGTCTTTCTTCTTTTGACTTCCATAATTCTGAGGAGCTTTATATTCTCCTGCAGCCGCTTTTGCAATCGCATCAGCCGCTTCATCAAGTCCCCGATAAAAATTACCTTCTTTGAAATTGGGAGTTATTTCGTTATCAATAATGCTTTTGGCAGTTATGTCGGGTATTGCTCCTTCCAGCCCGTAGCCTACTTCTATTCTTACTTTCCGGTCATTCTTTGCTACAAGTATTACAATTCCATTATTAGTGTTTTTATTACCCACTCCCCAGGTACGGATAATTTCAAGACCTACTTCTTCCGGAGAATAATCACCCAGTGTTGGTATCAAAACAACTGCTACCTGGTTGGAAGTACTGTCATCATAAGCCACAAGTTTTGCTTCCAAGGCTTGTACCTGGGCCGCTGTAAGCGTATTGGTAAAGTCATTTACCAGCTTTGGAGGGCTCGGTCTTGGGGGAACAATCTTGTCAAGTTGTGCGAAAGCACCCAAAGACAAGAACAACCCTATTATGAGTAAGATTTTTTTCATTCAGTTATCTGCCAAAGACAATTTCATCGGGCAGTTCATTTTTGTCAGTATCCCTTTCGTATGGGAAATGTGTTTGAAGGGCATCGCCTATCTGTATAACACATTCGGCGATGCCTTTTGCATAATCATGTTTATTAAAACTGGCCAGCATTTCCTTTACCAGATTATTCCAGTACTCAGAACCAACTTTCCGGTGAATGCCTTCATCGCCAAATACTGCCAGTTGATGATCCTTTAAAGCGATATAAACCAATACCCCATTACGCTGCTCTGTTTTATCCATTTTAAGACCAAAAAACAACTCAGCAGCCCTGTCCAGCGCATCCATCCAGCTGCAGCGATTTTCTACAAATACCCTTACTTCACCGCTGGTGCTTTTCTCCGCCTGGCGGATTGCTTTTACAATAAGCCGGGTGTCCTCTTCCGGGAAGAGTTGTTTGTTCTTTTTGAATAAGGAGAACATATACAGTTCAGGTATTACTTAATATCAAACTTTATTTCGGGATTCTTTTCTGAACCCGGATCTGCTTTGTAATAAGCTTTCTCCTTGAAGTTGAAGATTCCGGCCAACAGGTTGTTGGGGAAGCGTTTTACCTTCAGGTTGTAGTCTTCAACAGATTTATTGTAATCCTGGCGGGCCACATTGATGCGATTCTCGGTTCCCTCAATTTGTGTTTGAAAATCCTGGAACGCTTTGGTGGTTTTTAAATCAGGATAGTTTTCTACTACGGCTAGTAAACGACCAAAAGCACTCTGCAGACTACCCTGAGCTTGCTGGTATTTCTCCAGTGAAGCAGGATCATTGATATCTACATTTACTGAAGTAGCCCTTGCCCGTGCATCCAGCACATCCTTCAAAGTGGACTTTTCGAAATTGGCAGATCCTTCAATTGTTTTTATAACACTGTTGTACAAGTCAGTTCTGCGCTGGTAGTTCGTTTCCACATTACTCCAGACTTTTTTTACATTCTGATCACCTTTGACCAAACCGTTGTATCCATTACAGCCCCAGGCGAAGAGGATGAGGACAAGACCACCGATGATCAGTAAGGATAAGTTGCGGGTTCCTTTCATTTTGTTATGGTTTTATTGATTATTAAAATTACGGGTTTACAAACAAAAAGCTCCTGAGCAAAGCAGGAGCCAAATAATATTTTATGCCAAAATAGCGGGAAAGACAGGATTCGTCCANNGTACTGACGTAGCTTACTTTATCCGCAAAGCCAAACTGGTTAACTGCTGCCACTGAGTCGCCGCCGCCAACCAGAGAAAAAGAACCATTCTGTGTAGCTTCAGCAATAGCTGTGGCAATTGATTTGGTTCCCTTCTGGAATTTTTCCATTTCAAACACACCCATGGGGCCGTTCCAAAGAATCGTTTTAGACTTTCGTATCACCTCGGCAAAGATGCCTTCTGCTTTAGGGCCAATATCCAGCCCCATCCATCCATCAGGAATAGCATCACTCGGGGCTGTATCTGTATTGGCGTTGGCGTCAAACTTATCTGCAATCACCGAATCTTCCGGTAAATGAATACTTACATTACGATCTTTTGCTTTTTGCAATATTTCCAATGCAGTAGATAACCGATCCTCTTCACATAGTGAATTACCTATCTTACCTCCTCTTGCTTTCATAAAGGTATAGGCCATACCGCCCCCGATAATTATATCGGTTGCCCTTTCGAGCAGGTTTTCGATGATGAGGATCTTGTCGCTCACTTTAGCGCCTCCGATGATTGCCACAAAAGGTTTTTCGGCCTGGTGCAAGACTTTTTCAGCACTGGATACTTCGCCCTCCATCAGCAAGCCAAATAATCTTTTCTCCTTAGGAAAAAACTTAGCTATTACTGCTGTGGAGGCATGTGCCCTGTGTGCAGTCCCAAACGCATCATTTACCCATACGTCGCCCAGTTTGGATAGTTTTTCTGCAAAAGCTTCGTTACCCTTTTCCTCTTCTTTATAAAAACGAAGGTTTTCTAATAGCAACACTTCTCCCGGGCGCATCATGCTGGCTGTTAGGTATGCCTGCTCACCTATACAATCGTTGGCGAAAAGCACCCTCGTACCACCCAGCAATTGGCTGAGGTGAGTGATGAGGTGTTTCAAGGAATATTTTTCTGTTGGCCCGTCTTTGGGACGACCGAGGTGGCTCATCAGAATGACCATGCCGCCATCTGCTAAGATTTTTTTGATGGTAGGAACGGCAGCCCGCATGCGGGTATCATCGGTTATTTCAAATTTATCATTCAGAGGAACATTGAAATCTACACGAATCAAGGCTTTCTGGCCTTTAAAATCGTAATTGGCAAAACTGGCCATATATAAATGTTTTAGCGTTAACTAATAGGTTCGAGTACCCTGGCCTTAGCCTTTCTTTTCTCCGCTTCACGAAAAAGAATATGACCGGCGATTGTAGCCACCACTTCATCGGTAACATCTTTTCCGCCCCGAAGATTGGTGCGTATGGCAGCAATAGTATGTTTGGGTCCGAAAGGTATTCCCCACCAGCCGAACAAAAGAGAAAGAATCGTAAAGAAGAGACTCTCTTTCACAGCACTTTCTCCTTTGCGAATAAGGTACACCCCCGTGTCGGGCTTTATAGCTGCAACGATGAAAGAAACGGCATATTGGTAATGAACAAATCTTCCACCCCGGTTCACCTCTTCCTGCAACTGTTCTGCAGAAAGGTTTTCAGCATTTTTAATTTTCATTCGGAAAAAGAGAGCAACGCAGCAAGTGTTGCCACCGCTGCATTGCAGGATTAAGGTTAATCGATTTAACTGATAAGCTTTGCGAAGTATTTCACTGTGCGCACCAGCTGACTTACATAACTCATTTCATTATCGTACCAGCTAACGGTCTTCACCAATTGCTTGTCGCCTACAGTCATTACTTTGGTCTGCGTAGCATCAAACAGCGAACCATAATGAATACCAATGATATCACTGCTTACGATTTCGTCCTCTGTATAACCAAAAGATTCGTTTGCCGCAGCTTTCATGGTTGCATTTACTTCTTCTTTAGTAACCGGCTTGCTGAGGATTGATGTAAGCTCAGTCAGTGATCCGGTAATAGTAGGCACCCGTTGTGCGCCTCCATCCAATTTGCCCTTCAGTTCTGGCAGTACAAGGCCTATAGCTTTGGCAGCACCGGTGCTGTTAGGAACAATATTGGCTGCTGCTGCCCTGGCCCTGCGCAAGTCGCCTTTCGCATGAGGGGCATCCAGTGTGTTCTGGTCGTTGGTGTAAGCATGAATAGTCGTCATAATACCTGTTTCGATACCAAAATTATCATTCAGTACTTTGGCCATTGGCGCCAGGCAGTTAGTGGTGCATGAAGCACATGAAATGATAGTCTCGGTTCCGTCGAGAATGCTATGATTTACATTATACACTACTGTTTTCAGGTCGCCTGTTGCAGGTGCCGAGATTACCACTCTTTTGGCCCCGGCTGTGATATGGGCCGTTGCTTTATCCTTGTCGGTGAAGAAACCGGTACACTCCAGCACTACGTCCACATCATGGCTTTTCCAGGGAATGTCGGCGGGGTTTTTCTGGGCATATATTTTTACAGTATCTCCGTTTACTACGATTGAATCTTCCGTAGCTTTTACTTCTGCATCGAAGCGACCCTGTGCACTGTCATACTTTAAGAGATGGGCCAAAACTTTCGGGCTGGTCAGGTCATTGATGGCCACCACGTCAATTCCTTCCATTTTATATATCTGGCGATAAACTAAACGGCCGATACGTCCAAAACCATTGATGGCAACTTTGATTGTACTCATAATAGGTTGAAAAGTTTAAAAGTTTAAAAGTTGAAGGGAAAAACGACAGGCTTACCGGCCGTAACCTACTTCAAATTTGCGGGGCAAAGTTATTGGATTACAAGGAAACGGAAGGGTGATTTTGATAAGTCAGGGGTATGATTTGGGGATAAGAAATCGAAAAACATTTGGCTGAAAACAAGTGTACGGCTATCTTTGCCGTCCCAAAAAACGAATGGCCCGTTCGTCTAAGGGCTAGGACACCACCCTTTCACGGTGGTGATACGGGTTCGAATCCCGTACGGGCTACAAAAA
>DEHX01000164.1 GCA_002352145.1 Chitinophagaceae bacterium UBA2789 | reverse complement strand
CGGAATGTTCGTTTAAGCTTACGGATACGGCTTGGCGATGTGGCGGTATTTGAAAATCGTCAGCCCGTAACCGCAGCTAAATTTATAACTAAAAGCTCATTATTTATTCTGTTGCTTGGCATTATTCGTCGGCTGGAACTGAAGCCCAATAGCGAACAAAAAGTTCAGAATATATTCGTCGCCCCGCCATATTGCCAAGCCGAATGTTGGCTGTTCGTTTTTCTACTCTTGCCGTCTGCCTGTTTCGTACTTATAGTTTTTGTCTTCCGCTTCCCATTTCTGTCCGCTAACTACTTTAAATGTTTTGGCGTCTGCACCCTTTACAATTTCAGTTGTATAGAAAACGTTTTTATCGTCTTTTACATAGTCAATGAAATGGTCTGCTGTGTCTGGTGGGTAAAGAACTTGAAGATGTTTTAAATTAATTCCTTGAACTATGTCGCCCTTGTAAAAAACATAGTTTTTGTCAACACCCCAACGATACTCACAAAGCCTTTTAAAAGTAAGTGGGTCAGCTTTGTCAACAATAATTCTGTTTCCGCCGTCAGAATTACCATGAAAGTAAAAGACTTTGTTTTTATCTTTTGAATATTCGGTAGAGTCAAGCCAAACGAATGAGTTGATGTCAACTATAGAGTTAAGCGGCTTTTCCAATGTTGTGTCGTCTGTATAGATTGAAAAAGTGCTGTCATAATAAACTTCAAACTCGCAATAACACGAACTGTCTCTTGCCATAGCAAGTTTTCTTTCACAAAGCTGTCCACCTTTGCTTAAATAGAAATTATACTTTAAAAGTTTGTAGTCAGCACTGTCATTAGGCTCTTTTGCATAAACCAATACTGTGTCCGACTTAGCAATTGCTTTGTCTGTCCTGCTTGAATTGTTACAGGAAGTAAATGCTGCAAAAAATATTATGATTATTGTCGAACGGAATGTTTCCATAAAATGACAGCCAACGTTCAAGGCTTGGCGATGTTGGGGCAACAGCGTTTCGTCACGCCTGAACTGAAGTTAAATATAGTTACAAATGTTGATTGTTATTACAAAAGTTGAAGCTTATTCCGTCAACCCCCAATATTGCCAAACCTTTTGTTGGTGGCAGTTTATATTATTAATCCTCTTTGTACTTTTTCAAGAATTTAAAACGATTACTGCTCTTTAAACAATCAAACAGTTTCTTGTCTTCTCTTGGGTCAATATTTCCTGTACTGAGATAAAAAGCTAATGAAGCAGAATTCTCCCGTCCTGTCAAAATTACTGTGGGAGGAATCCAAGAAGAAAGATGATTGTTTAAACACCCTCCATAAATAATTTCTCCGTCACAAACGATAGCAAATTGTCTTGCACACCCAAAAAGCGAAAGGTGCAAACTGTCTATACGTTGATTTAAAGAAACTGTTGTCTGAATACTATGAAGCCGAGCAGTGATTTTTTTATGCGTACTAACTTTATTACGAAATTTCTTAAACGTGTATGAAATGATTTCTTCGTTCTTAATAAAAGCTGTGTCCTGCAAATCTTCTAAAGTTACTTTAAATGGAATAATTTTTTTCGTAGCAGTGTCCCAACAATTAATGTATTTCTTTACTAAATAGATGTCAACTCTACAATTAGATTGGTTCTGTCCAAAAGTTACACCATAACCCAAACATATTATTAGAACGAGGAAGAGTTTCATCTCACTTTGTTTCATTGAGGGTCTCAGCAAATTGCCACCAACGTTCGAGGCTTGCCGCAGGGCTGGAATTATTGCTGTGTCAGCCCGGCAACTGAAGCTGCTTGAAAAACTGATGATGAAGTTAACAACTAAAAGCCAAATAGAATTCGGTCAAGCCGGATATTAGCTGATAGTAGTACAACTGACGATTGTTATTCCGTCTGCCAGCCTTGCGGCAAACCCTTTGTTGGCAGATGTTATATCTTGTCTCTTCGAATTGCCCTAAGATGAACCATTAAGTTGTCACCTTTTTTAGTCAGCGTCCAATATGTAGAAGTGTCTTTGATGCTTCGCTTTTTGGTACTTTGCTCAATTAATCCCAAAGCTCTCAACTGAATTTTTATTGTCTGAAAAACATCTTCATTAATGTCTAAGTCCACTCCACTGAAATAATCATTCTTCCTGTCAGGATACTTTGTTTTTAAAATGTAAGCCTTTATTGTTTCTCGTATCTCATTTTCTTCAATTTCATGAACCATTAGCGGAGACAAGATGGAAAAGAGGTCATTCCAAGTCGTTGCTATTTGCGTACTTTCTTCCCTCGCCCCTTTCATGTCCCACAGACGAGAATTGAAAGGAATATAGAAAGGGTCGTCACCCTGAGCCAATTCATCATCGTCAGTCAATGAACCGCCTTTATAGTTTTCTAATTCAGTTTTTAAATTGTCAATTTGCTTACGAAGTTCAAGCATTGTGACATTAGTGTCTTCATCAGGCACATAAGTAGATTTTACCCACCCTGGTCGAGGCTTGTCTTTTATTAATTTCACCAAACTGCGGCTTACAATGCCCCCTAATTCGGATGGCGTTTCCCAGTATTTACATAGCTTCTGTTCGGCAAGTTTTTTGAATGCGTCAAGTTTTAGTTTTGCATTTGCGTCTTGGTCTGTCTTCCCACTTTCAATTTTATCAGGGTACTTATGAATAAATGTAATTGTAGGCACATTTTGCTTAATTGCATATTCATATTCCATTTGGGTATAACTAATCCCTTCCGATAAATTAATAGAGCCATATCTGCCTCCGACAATTAGAATATAATAGTCGCAATCGTCAATGAGCCGTTTAATTAAAGTCCACTGGTCATCGTCGGCAGCTGGAAATAACTCCATTCCCACGGGAATACAATCCAACTCTAATAAAGCTTGCATTACTTCACTTCTTTCGTCAAGCAAGTCTTTATAAGTAGAACTTATGAATACTTGAAATTTCTTTTCCATAGTAGGGTGTCAAAATAATATCTGCCAACTCATAAATATACGCCACTCCAGGCATAATTTGGTGTTGATTATCAGCACAATTTTATGCCAGCCCCTCTCTGTCAATTCAAATCAATACCACAGTAGTAATAATAAAAAACTGTAGTCATATTTCAGGACTGGCTGCTCTAATCGCCAATTATACCACTTGGCAGCAAAACAGGTCCCGGTAATTAAGATTACTATTTCTTAAAGACCTCCCCGCAATAGCAGAACCCGCATAGGCCGCCTTGTCCATACCAGCATTTATAACATCCCCGCTTTCCTCACCGAAGTTATCCTCCGGCTGGAGCAGCTTCGTAAAGAAGAAATCAGGCAGGAAAACAAGGAATTACCCATAACTAACACATTTTCATAAAGTTCAAAGCCATCTGTCAGCATTTCAAGCGATGCTGTCACAAATTCAACACCTTCTGTCAGAAGTTCAAACCAGTCTGTCGGCATTTCAAAGCATACTGCTGGTTGTTCAAAGAGGTCTGTTCGTTATTCAAACCAGTCTGTCAGGAGTTCAATACATACTGTTGCAATTTCAAACGAGTCTATCGGCAGTTCAATCGGTGCTGTCACCAATTCAACCTCTTCTGTCAGCAGTTCAAACCACAACTATCACAATTCAGGGAGCAACAACTGAAAATTATTTGGCCTTCATTGCCTTTCAAAACCCTCTTTTCCGCTGTCAGAAACAGGCTACCGGCCTGCAATAGGCGCAGTTACAAAAAATACCACAAAAGTTGTATTGCCAGTAAATAGCAGTGATACTAATTTCAACAAGTAATACTTATTCTTTCACCCAAAACCTTAATCCATGAATAGTAAACAAGAGGCACGGCTCAATATGTATGATGCCGTCCTGGCACATTGCGATGCCAATGCAGCCATCGTAGCCACAGTTCCCGCATTTCAGACAGCTATCAACAATTTTGAAGACATTGT
>DEHX01000015.1:13367-30294 GCA_002352145.1 Chitinophagaceae bacterium UBA2789 | reverse complement strand
ACCGGCACCCCATGTGCCTGCATGGCGGGTATATTGCGGTAGTCCACTACCAGGTCCTGGTAACCGAAAGTGGTACCTCTTTCAGTGAGCATTACTTTATCGTTGCCGGCATTTTTGATTTTCTCTACGGCAAACTTCATGGCTTCGCCGCTTACGAACTGTCCTTTTTTTACATTGATGATCTTGCCGGTTTTGGCAGCGGCTACTAGCAGATCGGTCTGGCGGCAGAGAAAGGCGGGTATCTGTAATATATCTACAAAGTCAGCGGCCATGGTTGCTTCTTCGGGAGAATGAATATCGGTAACAACGGGCCGATTAAATTTCTCCGCAGTGCGTTTCAGCATTTGCAGGGCTGTTTCATCACCGAGGCCGGTAAAGGAAGAGGCGCTGGTGCGGTTGGCCTTGCGGTAAGATGATTTGAATACGAAAGGGATGCCGAGCTTCTGGCAGATGCCTGCTACTTTTTCGGCTACTTCCATAATCAGTTCCTCACTTTCCACTACACAGGGGCCTGCCAGCAAGAAGAAATTCTTTTCATCATACTGCTGGGAGGCAAAAAGGTCTTTCAGAAATTTTTCCATCACGCAAAGTTACGGGTTGAGATTTACTGCCCATTTTTTGGTTCTTGTGTTTTGTCTCTTGACATTTGCCTATTAATTGCTTGCTATGATAAAGGATAAAATACTGGTGATTGGTGCATCCGGACAAATAGGTGTGGAGCTGACGCTGGCCCTTCGTAAAATATATGGAAATGCGAATGTGATTGCTTCTGACCTGCGGGAGCAAAACCCTTTGCTGGAGGGCACCGGCCCTTATGTGAGCATGGATGTGATGAACAAAGAGATGCTGCATGTGCAGGTAATACGGCAGGGNNAAAGTGTACTGGCCTTCTTCTATTGCGGTGTTTGGCCCTACTTCCCCTAGGCAAAACTGCCCGCAGCAAACCATCATTGAACCGACTACGGTGTATGGCATCAGCAAATATGCCGGTGAGTTTTGGTGCAATTATTTCTTTCAGCGTTTTGGAGTGGATGTACGGAGTCTCCGTTATCCCGGTTTGATCTCTTATAAATCTGCTCCCGGTGGTGGTACTACGGATTATGCGGTGGAGATATTTCATGAGGCACTGGAAGAAAAGAAATATGAATGTTTCCTGTCTGAGGATACCTACCTGCCGATGATGTATATGCCGGATGCGATAAGGGCTACCATCGAACTGATGGAAGCGCCGGCTTCCAAAATTGCAGTCCGTACTTCTTACAATGTTTCAGGTATGAGTTTTTCTCCCAAAGAAATTGCGGCGGAGATCAAAAAGCATATTCCTGATTTTACCATCAGCTACAAACCTGATTACCGGCAGGCCATTGCCAACAGCTGGCCGCAGAGTATTGATGATACGGTAGCGAGGAATGACTGGGGCTGGAAGGAAGAGTATAACCTGGCTGCAATGACGGGGGATATGCTGGAGAATTTGAGGAGGTAGGAGGCAGGAGTAGGAAGTCGATAGTCAGGAGTCAATAGTCAATAGTGATTTCATGCTTCGACCCTTCGGTTCCTCAGGGTAAACTGAGCTCAGCATGACAGCCGATGTTAGTCAACAATTCCGTTTTTTACTGCAAACATGACGAGGCCGGCGGTGTTGCGTACACCGATTTTTTCAATTAGCCTCTGACGGATACCTTCTACAGAGCGGGGGCTTAAGAAAATTTCTTTGGCAATCTCTGCTGCTGTTTTTTCCTCGCAGATCATTTTGAGTACTTCCTGTTCTCTTTCCGTAAGGTCTATATTCTGGTTGAAGGAGGGTTTGAGGTTGTTTTTCAAAACCAGCTTTTTCAGCAGGGCCTTATTCACCAGGTCGTTGAAGTAATAACCGTTTTCATGCACGGAATAAATGGAACGGCGTATTTCATCCGGTTCTGCATTTTTCAATAAGTAACCATTAGCACCGTTTTCCATCAGGTGGATGATGAACTTGTCATCCTCATACATGCTTACCACCAGCACTTTGATGGATGGAAATTTTTTTCGCACTTCCTTGGTGGCTTCCATGCCATCCATGATGGGCATTTTGAGATCCATGATGATGACATCAGGAGAATTATTCTCGAGGCCTTTTAGCAATTCTTCGCCGTTGTCGGCTTCCAGCATTACTTCCAGGTTGTCGTCAGCCGACAAGCCCACTTTTAATCCTTCACGGAAAATTTTATAATCGTCTGCTATGGCTATTTTTATTTTGCTCATGCTGCGTTGTTGGTTTTTACGGGAACATGTATGTTGATACGGTATCCTTCGCCGCCCTGTGTGAAATGGATGGTTCCTTTTAGCAATATAATCCTGTTCTGGATATTTTTCAAGCCCAGTCCCTCTTTACGGAAACGGAGTTCTTCAAACTGTTCTTGTGTAAGCCCGTCGCCATTGTGGAATAATACAAGGTTCAGCTCATTACCTTCCAGTGTAGAGCTGATGAGGAACTCGGTGGCGTTGGCATATTTCAGGATATTGTTCATCAGTTCCTGTACCATGCGGTATATGCTGATATCGTTTTCGGCATTTTCTGTCTGGTAATTATCATCAAGGGCGGTAGTAGCCTGAAGCATGGTGCCCTGCGTTACTTTCTTTACAAAGTGGCGGATGGCTTCGTTGAGTCCAAACTCTTTCAGGATGTTGGAGTGCAGGTTGTGGGAAATGCCCCTTACTTTTTGAATGACTTCGTTCAGCAGTTCCCGTCCTTTTTCATGCAGCTTCTGGTCTCTTTCGTCCAGCACTTCTGATTTGATACCGAGCAGGTGCAGTTTGGCAGAAGAGAGAATAGCGCCGACTTCGTCGTGCAGTGTTTCAGCAATGCGGTGGCGTTCCAGTTCTTCGCTGCGTACCGCCGCTTCGATGAGCTGGTTTTGCTGTTGTTCACGGAGTTGTTCTACGGCCTTCCTGTGCTGATCTTTTTTACGCTGGTTGTAAATAACAGCCAGCAAGATGCTCACCACCATGAGCAGCATGACCGCAATTCCCACTATGACTATAGTTGATACATCACTCATTTTTAGTTCGATTACTATAAAGACCCATTGAAATCATTAAACAAAGAATAAGGAAAATCAGGTTTTGAATATCGAGCATCAAAGATCCAAAAGACAAGTTTTTTTCTGCCATTTTATAGAAAAAGAGGTTAATGAAAAAGCTAACTGATTCATATAGAAATATACCCGCACAAAAAAGAAAGGCCGGATGTTTCAACCAGTTTACTTCACTATCGTCTTGAATTGAGCGAAGAAAAAAGAAGATGCATAATACAAGTAGCGTAATTGTTTCAGCAGTTGCTAAATCATTGTTATATACAGTAATTGAGTCATTGAAAATAAAGTTGAATGCCAGGAATACAAAATATGCAGCCAGCAAAATCTTATATAGCTGGGGGCGATAATATTTTCTTATTGTAATAATGTACCAACTAAAGAATGATACTCTTGCAATTGAATGAAGGTTATAAAAGATAGTATTGTTTCTCAAATGCTCAGGGAGCTTAAAAAAGAATACTATTACCAGAGTGGCTAATAAGTTAAGAATAAGACCGATGAATATATAGTAAATTATAGGTCTTGTGGTATTATCTTTTTGTTTATAAATCAAAAAAAAGATCAGAGGTATGAGCAATGCCCAGACCTCTGACCATGTCATTATTGATTCAACGATGGGATTCACTTTATTTAATCAAGTCAGGATCAGTTGGACAATAAGGAGGACATGGTTTGGTATCACCTCTTGACAAAACAGTTTCACTTCCTCCTTTAATTTTTACATATTCAACAACAAAGCTAAGATTAGCAGGGTTTGTAGCATCTGGTTTTGGAATAAGTCTCATAAAATTGAAGTGAATAAGGTCTCCAAATGGATCAATGTCACTAGATGCAAAGTCATAACGGGTTTTTTGCGCTTTTAAACTATTAAAACTGCATTTTGCGCCTGCAGGGTTCGCTGCATTTATTTCAATTTGTTTGCCTTCTACAGGGTTACATGAGTTATCAACCGGGTAGGCAACTATTTTAATGTTATTGGGGTCAGTATCAATTGCTTCAAACATGATACCGGAAATATAGTTGGGATCTCCTTTGACATTCCAGTTAGGACCTAACCATGAGTTAACCATGTCATCTCTGGTTATTGTAAAGCAATTATTAATATTCATCTGGGGTCTTGGTTCTTCTATTGTTAAGCCAGGTTTTGGCCTTAATAATAGATAAACTATTGCTGTGATTGCTAATAGTAAAAGCAATAGGAGAAATGTTTTAGATTTCAAGAAATTCATAATTGTTGGTTTTATCGGTTATTAAAAACGGCAGGGAGCTTAAAGAGGGCAGGAATGTTCTCCTAATATAAGTTCAGTTTTGCGAATTTGCAAGTTAAAGAAGCCCTAATGCGTAGTAACATATTGTTCTTGCGTACTACTACGTACCTGTTTTGAATGAGCATTCATACGCAGTTGCAAAGTCCTTTTCCCCGTTGAACTACGGCATTTATTTTTTCCGCATTTCCTACCTTGATTTCGCCCCATCGGTGAAGGAAAATTTGGGTCATAAAACCAAATGTTATGACACGATATTTCATCTTCACCACAATGTTATTTGCCTTACTGATGGCAAAACCAATCACTACCCTGGCGGGTACACAACAGCAGTCCGGGCATATTGCTACTAACCATCATAGCGATGACCCTGGTAAAGCTGCCAATACCGGTCATTTACCGATGGGAGCCAAACAACATCCTGGCGGAGAAAAGGCGCATAGTCATGTGCCTTCCTGGGATGAGCTTGCCCATATTCATCATTTCCATAAAAACAGACTGAAAAAGGTAAGAAGGCATTACAGCAAATGTGTGTTCTTTAGCAAATTGCTGCTGATTATTTGCCATGCGGCCATACTCTTCGTGAGTTACCTGCATGTCACCCATTGACAGGTGTTATCGTTCGATCACAAAGCGATCGAAAGACTGGAGAGGCAGTTCTGTTACTTCCACATTTGTTACAAGGGCACGGGGAGGTCCCTGGCGGCACCACTCAATGAATTGATCCAGCTGCTTTGCCAAACCAGTGGCAATAATAGCAACAGAACCATCGGGTTGATTACGGACATTACCGGTGACACCCAGTTCGGTTGCTTTTTCTTTGGCGGATTGGCGGTACCAAACACCTTGCACTTTGCCCGTTACGATGATGGAAAGGGTTTTCAGCATTGGTTAGAATTGAATCAGGCTGACGATCTGTTCCAGGTATTGCTGATCAGTGCTGTCAAACTGATCGTATTGGTCGCTGTCCACATCCAGCACACCCAGTACTTCATTATTGCGGATAACCGGAACAACGATCTCAGATTTAGAAAGGCTGCTGCAGGCAATATGTCCGGGGAACTTTTCAACATCCGGAACGATCAGGGTTTTTTGCTGTTCCCAACTGCTGCCACAAACACCCCGGCCTTTGCGGATACGGGTACAGGCGACCGGTCCCTGGAAGGGGCCGAGTACCAGTTCATTGTCTTTTACGAGATAAAATCCGACCCAAAACCAGCCAAACTGTTCTTTCAGTGAAGCGGCAACATTTGCCAGGTTGGCCACCAGGTCGGTTTCTCCTTCGAGCAAACCTTTTATTTGCGGTACCAGGGATTCATATTGGACTGTTTTACTACCCCGTATTATCTGTAAATCTTCTGCCATGGCAGCAAAGGTAAAAGAACCGTTGTTGCTAAGTTAAGGCTGTTTAAATTTTGACCATTGCATGATTTGATTACTATGAATATGTAATTTTATTATCCGCTTACTATCCCGCATATTCAACATATAAAAAACTATCAGCCATGGCTACTAAAAAGAAAGCAAAGAAATTGGCAAAACCAGCAGCGAAGAAAAAAGCGGTTGCCAAAAAAAAGGTAAAGGTTGTTAAGAAGAAAGCAGCAAAGAAACCAGTAAAGGCAAAAGCCAAATCAAAAAAAGCGGCTAAGAAGGTTGTTCGCCGCCCTGCAAAACCTGTTGCCAAAAAGAAAGCCAAAGTAGTGAAGAAAAAAGCGGTGAAAAAAGTTGCAAAGAAAAAAGTGGTGGCTAAAAAGCCGGCTCCTAAGAAAAAGGCGCCGGTTAAAAAAGTTAAGCCGGCACCGGTAGCAGTGCCGCCACCTGTAATGGAAGAAACACCTGTTCTGGTAGAAGAAATCACTGAAACATTTGTAACACCAGATGGCACTTTGGAAGTAACAGAAACCATTCTGACCTTCGAAGAAGAACCGGAAGAGGATAATGGATTTGCGGAGGATGACTTACCAGATGCAGAGGAAGAAAACGATGAGGAAGGGCCGGTAATGTAGTTTTTAAAGACGTAAAATAAGAGTAGTCAAATCACCATCTGACTACTCTTATTACTCCATTATCAGATCTTCTGTTGGCAATAATCTTTTTCCATTGCTCCCAGGAGATTAGTTTGCCATCTTTGGGTTCTACAATCGGGTTTGCAGTGTTTTCCACTTTTAATGCAGTTGTCCGGTAAACGTTCTCTTTACGATAATGATCCGTTTCTAATATGGTGCCAGGTAAACCGGTATAAGTAAGGGGACCAAATAGCACAGGCAATTTTTCTGAATAGCTTGCTACCAAAGAATCACCCTGGTAAATACAATAGGCCATTTTACATTCAAATCCCGCAACTATCTTCTTCCCCGTAAGTAATTGCCATTTAAAATCGATTATAGGCTCTCTTACCCTATATTTATCACCAAATTGGGATACCAGGATTTTGTTTTGCAGATGTACATAATTGGTATGAGGTAAAAAATTTTTTCCAAGTACTTTGCCGGGTTCAATCGGTTTGTTTCCATTAAATACGGTGTAGTAATAGGATTGCTGGTCGTTGATGACAAGTTGCGTGGTGATTTTCTTGTCCCATGCAGGTTTCACCGGATTACCAGTACTGTCAAAAATATAAAAGGAGAAATTTTCGTAAGTAATAGTGTATTTCTGCTGGGCAAAACTTTTGCCTGCTATATTCAAAAGAATAAAGATCAATAAAAGAGATAGCCTGGTCAATTCAATGCCGGGTTTGGTTCGTTAACAGTGCCTGAATAATTTTTTATCTCGTTGTACACCGTATCTCTTTCTACCGGCACCCTTTTTACCTGTTTAATAAGATTTACCAGCTCTGTTGTTGACATAGCAGGGTTTTGCTCTTCCGATCCTGCCATGCTGTATATTTTTGTGGTGTCATCAATAGTACCGTCAATGTCATCTACACCAAAAGATAAAGTCAGTTGGGCATTCTGCCTGCCGAGCATCGGCCAATAAGCTTTCAGGTGCGGAAAATTATCCAGGTAGATTCGGGCAATCGCATACATCTTCATGTCTTCCACCACACTGGTTTCTGGAACATTACTCATGTCATTATCCTTATTGCGGAATTTCAGCGGGATGAAGGTATTGAAGCCCTTTGTTCTGTCCTGTAATTCCCTGAGCCATCTCATGTGGTCAATGCGGTGTTCAAATTTTTCGATATGACCATAGAGCATGGTAGCGTTGGAAGGTAGTCCCAGTTTATGGGCTGTTTCATGAATGAGCAGCCAGCCGTCAGCATCTACTTTGTCAGCACATATTTTCTCTCTTATTTCCGGGTGAAAGATTTCAGCGCCACCACCGGGTATGCTGTCCAGTCCTGCTTCAATCAAAAATTTCAATCCTTCTTCCACACTTACTTTGGCTTTGCGAAACATATAATCATATTCAACTGCTGTAAATGCCTTGATGTGAAGGTCAGGACGATGAGCCTTGATGGCTTTCAGCAGGTCGGCAAAGAATTGCAGGTCCATTTTAGGATGAACACCGCCCACAATATGCACTTCCGTGATGGGTTTTCCGTCATACTGCTTTACCATGTGCAGCATCTGGTCAATACTAAGTTCCCATCCATCTTCCCGTTTGGCATACAGCCGGCTGTATGAACAGAAGTTGCAACTGAATACACAAACATTGGTAGGCTCGATATGAAAATTTCGGTTGAAGAAAACTTTATCACCGTGTAATCTTTCCTTGATTGCATTGGCAAGACTGCCCACAAAACCAAGGCTGGCATGTTCGAACAGGTACAAACAATCTTCGTCAGAAATACGATGGCCTGCACTGACCTTATCGGCAATTGCTTTTAATTCTGGAGAAATATCGGTAGTAGTAATCATAGTCGTTAAATCAATAAAACAACAAAGTTACGGTGGATAAAGTTGCCGCAAAACCCCAATCCGGCAGCATTAAAAATCCTTATCTTTCAATCTTTAAAAGTCTAAACTTAAAATCAGGCAGATGAATATCAAAATCAGGTTGACGATTCTCAGCTTTTTTCAATTTTTTGTTTGGGGAGCATGGCTGATTACAATTGCTACCTATTTTTTCACAAACAATATGGGATCCGGAGCACAATTCGGGGCGATTTTTTCAACACTGGCTCTCTCTTCTCTTTTTATGCCGGCACTTACCGGCATTATTGCTGATAAATGGATGAATGCAGAAAGATTATATGGAATTCTACATATTCTTTATGGTGCTGTTTTATTGTACATACCACAAGTAAAGGATGCAGATACACTTTACTATGTGATTTTCATTGCAATGATATTTTACATGCCTACTATCTCTCTTTCCAATTCGATCTCGTACACCATTTTAAAAAAGAATGCCTTTGATGTGGTGAAAGTATTTCCGCCTATCAGGGTGTGGGGAACAATTGGATTTATTGTAGCGATGTGGACAACCAACCTGACTGACAGCAAGGCAAATACCAACCAGTTTTTGATTGGAGGCGTCGCAGCTATATTACTTGGTATTTATGCATTTACCTTGCCCAAATGCCCGCCGCAACGGTCAATCGCCAAAGATGCATCCATTTTTGAACAACTGGGATTGAACGCATTTAAGTTGTTTGCCAAATACAAAATGGCTTTGTTCTTTATCTTTTCTATGTTTTTAGGCGCTGCGCTGCAACTGACCAATATGTATGGTGATACTTTCCTGGACGATTTCAAAAAAGTACCGGAATACGGTCCTGAATCATTTGTGGTAAAATATTCAACGATCATCATGTCAATTTCCCAGATCTCGGAAACAGTATTCATATTGACCATTCCGTTCTTTCTTAGAAAATTTGGTATCAAGAAGGTGATGTTGTTTTCCATGATAGCCTGGGTGCTGCGGTTCGGCCTGTTTGCCTATGGTAATCCTGCGGACGGCTTATGGATGATCATTCTCTCCTGTATTGTTTATGGGATGGCATTTGATTTCTTCAATATATCCGGTTCTTTGTTTGTGGAAACAACTACAGATTCTTCCATTCGGTCCAGTGCCCAGGGATTATTTATGATGATGACGAACGGGGTAGGGGCCTTTTTAGGAAGTAAGGTTAGCGGCTATTTGATAGATAAATATTTTACAGTGAATGGCGGGGATAAGGACTGGCATAATATCTGGTTAGCCTTTGCAGCCTATGCTGCTGTAATTGCAGTGCTATTCCTTGTGCTTTTCAAACATAAACACAACCCTAAAGAACTGGAAACAGTACATCATTAAAACAAAAAACCTCCGAATAACGGAGGTTTTTTCTATTCAATCATTTTAAACTGACCGATTCAGGACTTATTTATGTGCCTCAATTTTTTTTACAAAGTTGGCCTTTGGCTGTGCACCCACTAACTTGTCAATTACCTGGCCATTTTTAATGAACAGGATAGCAGGGATAGATGTGATGCCATAGTTCATAGAAATGTTGGGATTATTGTCAACATTTACTTTACCTACATTCACTTTACCATCATACTCTTTGCTCAGTTCTTCAATAACCGGCCCGATAGCCCGGCAGGGCCCACACCATTCCGCCCAAAAGTCAACTACTGTCAGTTTATCAGAAGCCAGTACATCCGACTGAAAGTTTGCATCTGTAAATTCTCTTGCCATTTTATAAGTTTTGCTTTTTAAAGATTACTATTTCGGTTTTGCTCAGAAGGACTGCAAATTTAAGCCCGATATAATTAACATGCGGCTATGGCATAAAGTTGTGTAAAACTTGTCATTGACACTGCTAAAAAGTCCTGTTGTTTATCAAACTGTTAACACCTGCACATCGAGTTCGGGGCTTTTCTCCAGGAATTGTATCAGTTCCTCATTCATTTCAAAACCACTGTTCATTGTCACAAGGCTGATTCTCATTCTGTTCTTCGGCTCACTGATGTTAAATTTTAAAGTCGATTTACCTGGAAAATTTTGTAGGTTCTTTTCAACGAAGTTCACCATGTCTTTGGTAATATCCTGAGGATGCACTTCTATCGTTACCTGTTTGGTCAGGTTTTTTTTCATGGTTTCTGCCAGTGACACACTGTTTACTTTGAACTCGAATTCATCCCTGTTGTACCGTTGCTTGAAATAGCCGGTGATGAAAACCGTTGTGCCTTGCTGCAATACTGGGGTGAGCCGCAGGTAATCTTCGCTGAAAAGAACTATCTCTGTTTTACCGGAGTAGTCTTCGATCACAAAATTGCCATACTTATTTCCACTTCGGGCAATCCGGTGCTGGGCATCAGCTACCAGGCCGACAATCCGGAAAGGCCTTCCGGGATTGGGATGCATTTTGATAGCTTCCTTGAATTCATTGAAATCAGCAATGGGGGTAACGCCATAATGTTTCATTTCAAACCGGTAGTGGTCCAGCGGATGGCCACTCAGGAACATACCGGTCACTTCTTTTTCATGATCCAATTGTACTGTCAACGGCCAGTGTGGGCAATCGGCCAATTTGGGCGGTGGTATCTCCATGGTTGCCGGTAAATCGCCGAAAAGTGTATTGGCCGTATTGGCATTTTGCGAAGCAATAACCTGCCCGTATTTGATTATTTTCTCCAGGCCATTGATCATTTCATTTTCCGGGACAACGAAATATTGCGCCCGGTGATATTCTGTGAAGCAGTCAAAACCACCTGCATAGGCAAGGCTTTCCAGTGTTTTTTTATTGACGGTACGCTGGTTAATACGTTTGATGAAATCAAAAAGGCTGACAAAAGAACCGTTCTTCTGTCTCTCAGAAATAATGCTTTCTACAGCTGCTTCACCCACACCTTTTAAGCCACCTAAACCAAAACGGATTTCGCCTTTATTGTTCACAGCAAACCCTTTCAATGATTCATTGATATCCGGTCCCAGCACTTTTATACCCATCCTCTTACATTCTTCCATGAAGAAAGTGATCTTTTCAATGCTGCCTGCGTTGTTCAGTACAGCAGCCATGTATTCCGCAGGATAATGGGCTTTCAGGTATGCTGTCTGGTAAGCCACATAGGCATAACAAGTGGAGTGTGATTTATTGAATGCATATTGGGCAAAGGCTTCCCAGTCAGTCCATATTTTTTCTAATTTCTCCGGGGGAAAGAGTTTTTCAGTTGCACCGGATATAAACTGTGCCTTCATTTTATCGAGTACCGTCTTTTGCTTTTTACCCATTGCTTTACGAAGCACATCGGCATCTCCTTTACTGAAGCCGGCCAACTTTTGGGCCAGCAACATCACCTGCTCCTGGTACACGGTTATACCATATGTTTCTTTCAGGTATTCTTCCATTTCTGGCAAGTCATAAGTAATGGCTTCCCGGCCATGTTTACGATCGATGAAATTGGGAATATATGCCAGAGGGCCGGGCCGGTATAAGGCATTCATGGCGATAAGGTCATCGAATTTATCCGGCTTCAGTTCCCGGAGGTATTTCTGCATACCGGCACTTTCAAACTGGAAAGTGCCAATAGTTGCTCCATGCTGGTATAGTTCAAATGTCTTTTTATCATCCAATGGTATTTTATCAATATCAATTTCAACGCCATGATTTTGTTTGATAAGCTGTAAGGCGTTTTTGATGATGGTGAGGGTTTTCAATCCCAGGAAGTCCATCTTGATGACGCCGGCATCTTCAATAACATTCCCTTCAATCTGCGTCAGCCATAAGTTAGATTCTTTGGAGGTGGCAACAGGTATAAGTTCTGTCAGGTCTTTTGGTGCAATGATGATACCTGCTGCGTGGATACCTGTATTTCTTACAGAACCTTCCAGTCTTTCGGCCTCATGCAGCACCTTGCTGAGTATGGTATCTTCCTGTTTATAGATTTCACGGAGTTTCTTTACGTTTTCCAGGTCATCATTACCCAATCCATCTTTTTCTTCGAGTGATTTTTCCCCATCCTTTGCTTTCATCGGGGCATGCAATACTCTCTTAAGCTCAATACCCGGTCGTTCAGGAACCATTTTGGTTAATGCCCTGCTTTCCGGCAAGGGAAGATCCATTACTCTGGCCACATCGGCAATACTTGACTTGGCAGCCATCGTACCGTAGGTAATGATTTGGGCTACCTGGTTCTTACCATATTTTTCCACTACATAATCAATTACCTTTTGCCTTCCTTCATCATCAAAGTCAGTATCAATATCAGGCATTGATTTACGGTCTGGATTTAAGAATCTTTCGAACAGTAAATTGTACTTGATGGGATCGATATTGGTGATGCCGATACAAAAGGCCACAACAGAACCGGCAGCAGAACCACGGCCCGGCCCGATAAAAACCCCTTTGTCACGGCCGGCTTTGATGAAATCACTTACAATGAGGAAGTAGCCGGCAAAACCCATTGTTTTGATGGTAAACAATTCAAAGTCTATTCTTTCTTTTATCTCGTCAGTGAGTTCGCTGTATCGCTGTTTGGCGCCTTCGTATGTAAGATGTTTCAGGTATTCCCACTGGTTCAGTGCTTCGGGGCTGATGACGTTCTTGCCAATGATTTCTTCTTTGGTATGAACCTGGAATCTTTTTTCAATGGGGAAATTAGGCAACAGGATATCACGGTGCAGGTTCAATAGCTCTACTTTGTCAACAATTTCATTAGTGTTGTCAATAGCTTCAGGAAGGTCATTAAAAGCTTTTGACATTTCTTCTGTAGTCTTGAAATAGAACTGGTCGTTGGGGAAAGCAAAGCGTTTGTCTTTTACATGCACATCGTCGTCTGAGAATTCCCGCAGGGCAGGTGTGGTTATTTTTTCGCCGGTATTGATACAAAGTAAAATATCATGGGCGTTGAAATCATCCTGCTCAACATAATGTGAATCGTTGCTGGCAATAATCTTAACGTTGTATTTTTTTGCCAGTTTAATGAGTACTTCATTCACCCTGTCCTGTTCGGCCATACCGTGACGCTGTAACTCTACATAATAATCTTCCTGGAAAATATTCAACCACCATTTGAATTCGTTTTCGCCTTCTTCTTCTCCTTTCTTCAATATTGCCTGTGGCACCATGGCGCCAAGACAGCAGGTGGTAGCAATTAATCCTTTGTGATAACGCAGTATCAGTTCCTTGTCAATACGGGGATATTTACTGTACATTCCTTCAATAAACCCAAGCGATGTCAGCTTAACCAGGTTACGATAGCCTTCTTCATTCTTTGCCAGCAATATCTGGTGATGCCGGGGATCTTTCTGGTCTTTGGTGAATGCTTTCTGGTGCCGGTCGGCCGTTATGTAAAATTCACAGCCAACAATTGGTTTTACGATTGGTTTACCATCTGCCCCTTTGTTTTTATAAGCTTCGGCTACAAATTCAAATACACCAAACATATTGCCATGGTCACTGATGGCCAGGGCAGGCATGCCGTCTTTGATCGCTTTTTTATAAAGATTTTGTATAGAGGCTGCACCGTCTAGTAAAGAGAACTGGGTATGGACATGGAGATGAGAGAATTTCATAACTCACTAACCTTATTTCTTTTTAAAACTATAAATACTGATTGAACCGCTGCTGTAACTGCACACCCAGGCTTCCAGTTTATCATCGTTCTCAAAAATATCAACACCCACCGGGTGGCCGCCACAGGACAAAGATGCCACTTTCTCGAAGTTGTCGTTGTTGATTTTGTACACATCTACATAGTCGCTGGTATAACAGGTAACAAAAATGAATTTGTGGTTTTTAGATAATACAATGGTTCTGGGTTGTGCATGGGTTTTGGCAGTGAAAAGCTGCTGGCCGGTAGCTGCATCAATACAAGCGATAGTGCCCAGGCTGTTGTAAGAAACAAACAAATGGCCGCTGGTGTCCATTACTATATGCCGGGGGCTGCTCCAAACATTCATAATGCTTTCACTTTTCCAGGTAGTATTGTCCACCACATTCAGGCTGGAGCCACCCATAATAGCGATATAAGACTTTTTATTCTTGTCGTCTACGGCAATGCCTCTCGGAATAGCCGAAACAGGAATAGTGCTGATCACTTTTGCATAGGGCAGTTTGGTTTCATCCATTTCCAGTACACTTGTGTTACGGGAGTGCCAGTTACTTACCAAAAGATATTTGCTGTCAGCAGTCCTGGATATTACTTTGGGCGTTTTGCCTGTTTCAATCAGCGGTACCCGAAAAGAATCTTTTTTGGCTGTGCCGGGATAAATGACAGTAACCGGTTTTGTTTTTTGCTCAGCTGTTGTTACAGCATTGTTTTTTGAATAATCATCTACCCAAATCGGGACAATACCATCTGCATTGTGCAGCGATATCCATAAAATTTTATCATCGTGACTAAAACANNAATTTAAACTCACGGCTAATTTTTCGGCTGGCCTGGTCAAATTCATATACACTCATCCCTTCCAGGTTCATGGCATAGAGTTTTGAACCTGAGGAATTAAAGATCACCGATTTGGTGCCGCCTGCAGCCGTCAATACTTCTTTTTTCTCGTACTCAATACTTGAATAGGGTTTAAGCTTAGGGGCTGGTGGAATAGTATCTGCATTTACATGTTTGCTAAACAGTGTTTCAATGTCAGGTTTCTTTGAATTTCCGGATGTTTGGCAGCCGATAGCCAGAAAATAAAGAGACAACAGGGAAAATAAGGTTTGCATGGTGGTTTAATCTTAGCTTCAATAATAGGCAAATAATTGTTTCCGGCCATGCCTGATTTTCATCAATATCCACAGCCTGTGAGTAAGCTAAGTCGTTTGAAAACAGGAATTTAGGCTTGTGGCAATTTTACTACAGGTTTTTCGTTTAAGGAATGTGGTTTTTTTTGGCTTTTAACTTATATTTTTGCGCACCTGCCTAAGGGTAGGTAATCAGAAGTAAATCAAACATATTTTTGATTCTACCCTTGAATCATCCTAAACGAAAGACGTAATAATGGTTAGGCAGATTTTACCAGCAATAGCAGCAGTTATATTTTTAAGCAGTTGTTCAACCTTCAAGTCGCTGAATTTTACCAGCAATAAGCAGGTTACTACTACTGTGCAACAACTGGATGCACCCCGAACAAAATTTATTGATGAAATTGCTGTAACGCCTGTTGCCGCTCAGCAGCAGTTGAAACTGGAGAAAGCAGAACCTAAGTCAGGTCCTGCGGCCAGCATTTCTGACCGTTTAGTCAATATACCCGAGCCAATCAAACAAGAAGTTGCGCAGCCGGAAAAATCCATTGTTACCCGTGAAGCAGAAATTGAAAGTGCATCCGAAGTGCAGTTCAAATATGCGATCCTAATGAACACCGAAGTGGAGTCATTGCCCAGCAAACAATTACTGGAAACGATTGATGAGTGGTATGGTGTTCGTTATCGTACAGGTGGCAATACTAAAAGCGGGGTTGATTGTTCAGGGTTTACAGTAGCAGTTTACTCAGCAGTTTTTGGTATTATGCTGCCAAGGGTTTCAAGAGAACAATATCGCATCAGCCGAAAAATATCTACAACGGAATTACAACAAGGTGATTTGGTATTTTTCAATACCAATGGCCGTGGTGTATCTCATGTTGGTGTTTACCTGGGTAATAACAAATTTATCCATGCTTCTGTTTCAAAAGGAGTAATGGTGAACGACCTGTTTGAGCCTTATTACCTCAAACGCTATATTGGAGCCGGAAGGATAGATGATAAGCAGATGGTGGCTTCAGGAAACTAATCTTTTATTTTATTCCCAATCTTTTTTTGATCGTTTGTACTACCGGTTGAATATCGGGTGATAGTTTCATGCTGATAACTCCTGTAGCGTATAGGGCTATGAATACGATACTTCTTATAATCATACCGCCAAATCCATGTATCTCCTTTAAGGCAAAATAGCAAACGCCATAACAACCTCCTGCCAGCAACAGGGTGTATAACGATTGAATGGTTAATGGGAATAACCTGAATTTTTTCCATAGAAAGATGATGCGGATAATATTATAAATGCTGATGGAAATAAGTGCAGCTATGGCCGGGCCAATAAGTCCATATTGCTTGGTCAAAATATAGGTCAGCGGCAGCATTACACTAAGCAGGATGACACCACTTATAAGTTCAAACCGCCAGTAGGTGGATGTACCGATTATCTGTGAGTTAACCCCGGTGCCCATATCAATTATTTTTGTTATTCCCAATAAGAAGAAAATCCAGGCAGCATCAAGGTAACTGGGTTTTACACCAAAAGTAATAATGCCATCTGTAAAGTTCAGCCAGATGAGCAGGAAGATGCCACAGGCAAAAATCAATAGGTTAATGGATGACCGCTGATATACTTTTTGCAACAGTGCCATATTCTTGTCTTTCCATGCCTTGGATAAATGCGGAATGGAAGCGGATATTATCCCTCTTTGCGGGGCTTGTATGATACTTGTAACAATGGTAGCCAGGCCAAAAATGCCGGCTTTTGCAGATCCTTCCTCCAGTAACGAAGCAATTACGATCGTATCAAACACCTGTGAAATAGTAAAGATGAGTGTGCCGCCATACACAAAACTGCAAAGTGCCAGTATCTTTTTAAAATACCGGCGGCTGACCTTGCTTACTGTAAAGGTGAAGTGAATCTTTTTGGTGATAACCAGGTAGGCCAAAAGGCTTAAAGCAATACTTGGATAACTAAATGCAAA